>DATHSN010000354.1:0-13842 GCA_035464115.1 Acidimicrobiales bacterium
GGAGTCGGGGCGCCCGAACGTGTCGCCGATGAGGTTCTCGGAGGTGCCCAGGTACGAGGTGAGCGCCCCGTAGAGGCTGGTCATGGCGAGCGTGTAGGCGACGGCCCGGCGGTCCGAGACCACGATGCGGGCGGCGCGGGCGATGGGCGCGAACCGGAGGCGCTCCATGCGGTGCTCCTCGCGCAACGTCTCGGGGAGGCGCAGCGCCCACACCGCCATGACCGCGGCGGCGATGACGCACACGCCGAACACCCAGCGCCACGACGCGACGGCGACGATGCCGGCGCCGAGGGCGGGCGAGACGACGGGCACGAGGATGAAGACCGCCATGATCGACGACATGGCCCGCGACATCCGGTCGCCCTCGTAGCGGTCGCGCACGACCGCGAGGGTGACGACTCGGGGTCCGGCTGCGCCGAGGCCCCACACGAACCGCCCGAGCAGCATCAGGCCGAACGACGGGGCGACGGTGGTGGCGAGGGCCCCCACCCCGTAGACGGCGTAGCCGATGTAGAGCGCCCGCCGACGCCCGAAGCGGTCGGCGACGGGGCCGTAGACGAGCTGGCCCACGGCCAGGCCGAGGAAGTAGGCGGTGATGAGACCGGTGACCGCGGTGGCCCCCTCGGCCATGCCCAGCTCGGCGCGGATCTCGTCGAACGCCGGGAGCATGAGGTCGATGCCGAGCGCGGACAGGGCCATCGACATGGCGAGCAGCGCGGTGAGCTGGCGCTCCCCGGGGGCACGGCGCCAGCGGCTGATCACGGACGGTGTGGAAGGCGGTGCAGCGAGCGACAAGCGGCCCACGGTACCGGCGGCCCGGACCCGTCCGAGCACGGTCGCGGCCGCGCGAGACTCGATCCGTCGACGACCCAGGGGGGACGAGTGGCCGATCGAGACGGGGCGCCCGAGCGCGTGGAGGTGCGGTCACCGATCCCGGGGATCGTGGTGGCGGTGCCCGTCACCGCCGGCGACGAGGTCCACGCCGACGCCACCGTCGCCATCCTCGAGTCGATGAAGATGGAGCACCCGGTCCCCGCCGGCGCCACGGGCGTGGTGCTCGAGGTGCGGGTCGAGCCCGGCGCCCAGGTCGGCGACGGCGACGTGCTGGCGGTCGTGGAGCGCGCCGAGATCGGCGTCGCCGCCCAGGCCGCGGGCCCCGACGTCGACCTCGACGCCCACCGCGACGACCTGGCCGAGCTGCTCGAGCGCCGGGCGCTGCTCACCGACGCCGCCCGACCCGACGCGGTGGCCCGTCGCCACGCGCGGGGCCACCGCACCGCCCGCGAGCACGTGGCCGACCTCGTCGATCCGGGCAGCTTCGAGGAGTACGGGGCGTTCGCCTACGCCGCCCAGACCGCCCGCCGCGAGGTCGACGACCTCATCCGCTCGACCCCGGGCGACGGGCTGGTGGGCGGCATCGCCCGCGTCAACGGCCACCTGTTCGCCGACGAGCGGGCGCGCTGCGCGGTCGTCTCGTACGACTACACGGTGCTGGCCGGCACCCAGGGCTACCGCAACCACCACAAGAAGGACCGCCTCTTCGAGCTGGTGGCGCGGCTGCGCCTGCCGCTCGTGCTGTTCGCCGAGGGCGGCGGCGGTCGCCCGGGCGACACCGACGCGCCCCAGGTGGCCGGGCTCGACTGCCTCGCCTTCGCGCTCTACGCCGAGCTGTCCGGGTTGGTGCCCCTGGTCGGGGTGGTGGCCGGGCACTGCTTCGCCGGCAACGCCGCGCTCCTCGGGTGCAGCGACGTCATCATCGCCACCGCCGACTCGAACATCGGGATGGGCGGCCCGGCCATGATCGAGGGCGGCGGCCTCGGGGTGTTCCGGCCCGAGGACGTCGGCCCCGTGTCGGTCCAGGCGCCCAACGGCGTGGTCGACATCGTGGTGGAGGACGACGCCGCCGCGGTCACCGCCGCCCAGCAGTACCTGTCGTACTTCCAGGGACCGGTCGACGACTGGGAGTGCGTCGACCAGCGGGTGCTGCGCCACCTCGTGCCCGAGCAGCGCACCCGCGTCTACGACGTGCGCGCCGTCATCGAGGCGCTGGCCGACACCGGGTCGGTCCTCGAGCTGCGTCGCCACTTCGCCCCCGGGATGATCACCGCGCTGGCCCGCGTCGAGGGCCGACCCGTCGGCATCGTCGCCAACGACCCCACCCACCTGGGCGGCGCCATCGACGCCGACGGCGCCGACTCGGCGGCCCGGTTCATGCAGCTGTGCGACGCGTTCGACCTGCCGCTGCTGTTCCTGTGCGACACGCCCGGGTTCATGGTCGGCCCCGACACCGAGCGCACCGCGCAGGTCCGCCACGTGAGCCGCATGTTCGTCACCGGCGCGTCGCTCACCGTCCCGTTCTTCACGATCGTGTTGCGCAAGGGCTACGGCCTCGGCGCCCAGGCCATGGCCGGCGGCTCGTTCCGGGCGCCGCTGTTCACGGTGGCGTGGCCCACCGGCGAGTTCGGCGGCATGGGCCTCGAGGGCGCCGTGCGCCTCGGCTACCGCAAGGAGCTCGAGGCGGTCGCCGACCCCGACGAGCGCGAGGAGCTGTTCGAGCGGCTCGTCGCCCGCTCGTACCAGCGGGGCAAGGCGCTCAACATGGCCGCCCACCTCGAGATCGACGACGTGATCGATCCCGCCGAGTCGCGCCGGCGCATCGTGCACGCCCTGCGGTCGAGCCCCCCGCCGCCACCGCGCACCGCCAAGAAGCGCCCCATGGTCGACACCTGGTGACGAGCCCCCACGCCCGCCACGACGGGCACGCCGACCTGCTGCGCGAGCAGGTCGACGGGTCGACCGGCGAGTAGCGCCGGCGGCGGTCAGGGGCGAGACGGCGCCCGGTCGACGGTCTCGCCGATCACGACGACGATCCAGACGATCCCGAGCACCATCACTCCGGCCAGGGCGAGCGACGAGAACCGCAGGCCCACCGCGTCGGCCAGCACGCCGACCACCAAGGGCCCGATGATGCGACCGAGGTCGTGGAACGCGCCGAGGGCGGCGAGGAACGGCCCCGGGGCGTCGGCCGGCGCCACGTCGCTGCCCAGCGTGAGCATGGTCCCCGACCCCAAGCCGTTGCCGATGCCCATGACCACCCCGGCCACCACGACCAGGGCCGGCGTGGTCGCCGCGGCGAGGACGACGAGCCCGACCGCGAGCAGCGTGAACGACGGCACCATCGCCCACAGGCGTCCCCGCCGGTCCATCAGGTGACCCGAGATCGGGAACAGGAGCAGGTCGGCGGCGGTGCCGGCCGCCACGATCGCGCCCACCGCGGCGGGTCCGAGGTCGAGGGCGGCGGCCGTCAACGGCACCACCACCATGCGCCCGCTGCGCACCGCGAGCACCAGCGCGGGGCCGACGCCCACCCGCAGGAGGAGGCGGCGGTGGCGTCGCAGCGCGTCGAGCAACCCGCTCGGCGCCTCGACCGGATCGCCCTCACGCCGCTCCTCACCCGCCAGCCGGGGGCCGAACAGCACCGGGAGGGCTCCGGCCGCGGTGACCGCTCCGGCCAGGGCGAACGCCGCGGTGAACCCGGCCCGGTCGGCCACCACCCCACCGGTGACGGGACCGATGAGCATGGCCAGGCGGAACGTGCCGCCGGCGAGCGACATGGACCGGCCCCGCACCCGCGCCGGCACGTGGCGGGTGATCCGTGTCTGCTGGGCGATCGTCACCCCGACCGACCCCGCCCCCTCGGCCAGGCGCAGCGCGACGAGCGCGACCGCGGCGCCGGTGACCCCGAGCAGCGCGGTGGACGCCGCCAGCACCACCAGCGACACGACGAGCAGCGCCCGCTCGCCGAACCGGCCGGCGATCGAGCCGGACGGCAGGGCTCCGATCGTGGCCCCCACGCCCGACGCGGCCAGCACCACCGACACCAGGGTGAAGCTGGCCCCCTGGTCACGCAGGTACAGCGGGAGCACCGGGACCAGCACGCCCACCCCGAACACCGCGGTGAACCACGGCAGGTAGATGGGGAGCGCCAGCGCCCGGAGCGTCGCGCCGAGCGACGTCTCCACGTCGGGACGCCCCGCGGTGTCGGTCACGGTCCGCAGTGTGGCCTCTGCGCCGATGTGGGTCACGGTGCCCGCCCCGGTCTCCGGCCCGGCCCGCCGCAGCGGTACCGTGCCGCCGATGCCCGCGCTGACCCCCGACGCGGCGGTGGACGTGGCGCTCGACCGGCCCCTCGACGTGGTCGCGTCGATGCCCCGCACCGCCCCCGGCGACGATCCCACCCACCGCCGCCTCGCCGACGGCGTGGCCCGGGCCACCCGCACCCCCGACGGACCGGCCACCGTCACGGTGCGGTCGACCCCGGGCGGCGCCCGGCTCGAGGCGTGGGGGCCCGGCGCCGGCTGGGTGGCGGCGCGGGCCGAGCGCATCACGGGCGCCGACGACCACACCGGCGCCGCCCCGTTCGACGACCCCCGACTCGACGCCCTCGCCGCGCGCCATCGGGCCCGCCGGTTCGTCGCGACCTGCGCCGTCGTCGAAGCGCTGGTGCCCCAGGTCCTGGCCCAGCGGGTGCTGTCGGTCGAGGCCGCCCGCTCGTGGCGGGGCGTGGTCCGCCAGCTCGGCGATCCGGCACCCGGGCCCCTCGCGCTGAGCTTGCCACCGTCACCCGATCGCCTGGCCGAGCAGCCCTCGTGGTGGTGGCACCGCCTCGGGGTCGAGCGTCAGCGCGCCGGCACCATCGCCGCGGTGGCCCGTCACGCCCGACGACTCGAGGAGTGCGTCGATCTGCCCCTCGACGCCGCCCACGCCCGGCTGCGCGCCGTCCCCGGGGTCGGGGCGTGGACCGCGGCGGGGGTGGCCCGGGTGGCGCTCGGCGACGCCGACGCGGTGTCGGTGGGCGACTGCTGGATCCCGCACCACGTGGTGCGGTTCTTCACCGGCCGTGAGCGGGGATCCGACGCCGAGATGCTGGAGCTGCTCGCCCCGTGGTCGGGCCGACGGGGTCGGGTGGAGGTCATGGCCCTGGGCTCGGGCGTCCGGGCCCGACGGTTCGGGCCGGGCCGCCGCACCCCGAGCATCGTCGGGCGCTGAGCCAGCGGGACGGGTTCAGCGGCGCTGGGGGCGCACCAGCGTGTCGGTGAGGTCGATCTCGGGCGCGGGACGCGCCAGCAGGTAGCCCTGCACCAGGTCGTAGCCGAGCTCGGTGACCGCGGCGAGCTGGGCGTCGTCCTCGACGCCCTCGGCGACGCTGAGCATGTCGAGCGACCGCGCCAGGCCGGCGACCACCCCGACGAGCGGATCACGGACCCCGTCGCCGATGCCGGTGAGGAAGGTGCGGTCGAGCTTGATGGCGTCGACCGGGAAGTCGCGCAGGTAGGCGAGCGACGAGTACCCGGTGCCGAAGTCGTCGATGGCCACGCCGACACCGAGGTCGCGCATCGACCGCAGGGTCGCCGACGTCGTCGAGGGGTCGTCCATCAGCGCCCCCTCGGTCACCTCGAGCATCAGGCGCGACGGGGCCAGCCCGCTGCGCTCGAGGACCTCGGCCACGTGCTCCACCACCGACCGCGCCGCGAGCTCACGGCCGCAGAGGTTCACCCAGACCGACGGGGGCGGCGCGGCGCCCGACGTGGGCCAGCCGGCGGCCGCGCGGCAGGCCTCGTCGAGGACCCATCGGCCCAGCGGCACGATGAGACCCGATTCCTCGGCCTCGCGCAGGAACTGGCCCGGGAAGAGCAGGCCGCGCTCGGGGTGCCGCCACCGCACCAGCGCCTCGACGCCCGAGACCGCCCCGGTGCTCACCCGGTACTGGGGCTGGAAGTGGACCTCGAGCTCGCGGGCCTCGAGCCCGCGGTGGAGCTGCGTCTCGAGCTGGAGGCGCTCGAGCGCCCGCTCCTGCATCCCGGTGTCGAACGCCTCCACGCGACTGCGGCCCCGCTCCTTGGCGCGGTACATCGCCGAGTCGGCCTGGCGGAGGAGCTCGGCGGGCGAACCCGCCTCGTGGTCGATGACCACCACGCCCACGCTCGTGGTGAGGAACACCTCGTCGTCGCCGATCCGCATCGGCGCCGCCACCGCGTCGTGGATCCGATCGGCGATCTCGGTGGCGCGCCCGATCCCCTCGAGGTCCTCGACGAGCACCACGAACTCGTCGCCGCCGACCCGGGCCACGGTGTCCTCGGGCCGCAGCTCGGCGCGGAGCCGCCCGGCCACGGTGGTGAGGACGCGGTCGCCCGCGTCGTGGCCGAGGGAGTCGTTGATCCGCTTGAACCGGTCGAGGTCGAGGAACATCAGCGCCGAGATGCGCTCGCGGCGGAGCACCGCGGCCCGCGCGCGCTCGAGGCGGTCGAGCAGCAGCAACCGGTTGCCCAGACCGGTGAGGGGGTCGTGCAGGGCGGCGTGGGCGAGCCGGCGCTCCACGGCCTTGTGCTCGCTGATGTCGCGGAGCACGGCCACGTGGACGACCTCGCCGTGCAGATCGTTCTCGGTGACGGTGAGCTGGATCGGGATGGTGCTGCCGTCCTGGCGGCGACCCACCACCTCCCGGCGCACCTCGAGGGGCCGGGCGCCCCGGACGGGCCCGTAGACCCACAGGTGCGCCGCGTGGTCCGACCGGTCGGGCTCGGCGAGCAGCACCTCGGCACCTCGCCCCCGCAGCTCGGCCTCGTCGTAGCCGAACAGGCGGCTGGTGGCGGGGTTGGCGGTGATGATGCGCCCGGCGGCGTCGATGCGGACGATGGCGTCGACCGCGGAGTCGACCACGGCGCGCAGGGCCTCCTCGCTGTCGCGCAGCGCCTCGAACAGCCGGACCCTGTCGACCGCCATCGACACCCGGCTGGCGAGGTGCTCGAGCCGGGCCACATCGGCACCGGTGAACGCCGCCAGCCGTCGCGAGCCGACGCTCACCACACCCACCACCTCGCGGCCGACCAGGAGCGGGACGACGACCAGCGACCGGATGCCGCTGGCGCGCAACGCCGCGGACGACACCTCGACCGCGTCGAGGTCGTCCACGAGCATGGGCCGGCCCGACTCGAGGACCCGACCGCCGATGCCCCGACCGAGGGGGAAGGCGACGCCGACCTCGTCGACGCCCACGCTCGCTCGGACGCGCAGGTGGAGCCCGTCGGCGTCGACCAAGAGGACCGTGGCGCTGTCGGCCCGGAAGGCGGCCCGCACGCTGAGCACCACCTCCCCCAACACGGCATCGAGGTCCTCGTGGGCCAGGCCGGCCTCGCTGATGCGCTGCATCCCGATGATGCGGGCGACGGCGGCGTCGGCCCGGCTCCGGTGACCGCGCAGCTCGGCGGCCTCGGCCTCCTCGGCCTCGCGCCGACGGGCGAGGGCGACGGCGAGGGCGGTCACCGCCACCACCCCGACGACGATGACGGTGTGCTCGGTCTGACCGACGTCCCACTGCAGCGCGCCGAGCACCAGGGCGAGCCCGGTCACGTAGGCCCCGACCAGCGCGGTGGCCCGCGGGCCGAGCGCCGGCCAGGCGAGCAGCGGGCCGCCGACGAGCATGCCCGTCAGCACCAGGCTCTCGCCGACCGCCAGGTCCACCAGGGCCAGGAGGGTCGGACCGACGACGGCGAGCACCGCCGCCAGCCCCCGCAGCGTGCGGAGCCGAGCCAGGACCATGCCGGCCCCCTACCCCCGCGGCGCGGACCCCATCCCTCGTTCAGCCACTTTCTGCGCGACGATCGGCGCCGAGCGCGTCTGACCGCGACGCGCTCCATACCCGGGGTGGTATCGTTGAGGTATGCGCACCGCTCCCCTCGCCGCTGTCCTCGTCGGCCTCGCGCTCGTGCTCTCCGCCTGTGGCGGCGAGGGTGGGCCGGTGCCCCCCGCCGCCGCCGAGGCGCCCGCCGACCCGGCGGCCGACACCGCCACCCCGCCCGCCCCCGGGACGGCGTCGGCCGCCCAGGCGCTCGCCGAGGGCCGCACGGTGATCGACGTGCGCACCGCCGCCGAGGTGGCGCAGGGCGCGGTCCCCGGCGCGCTGCACCTCGACGTGAGCGCACCGACCTTCGCCGCCGACATCGCCGCGCTCGACGCCGCCGACAGCTACGTCGTCTACTGCCGCACCGGCAACCGCTCGGCCGCCGCCACCGCCCAGATGCGGGCGCTCGGCCTCGACGTGCTCGACGGTGGCGGCCTCGACGCCATGGCCGCGGCCGGGTTCGCCATCGGGTGATCGACGGCGCGGCGGCCGGCCGGTTCCACCCGCCCGGCTGACGGCGCTGGCCCCGGAGCGCGACGACCGCACGCGCGGCGCCCTACCATCGGTGGTCGGGCGACGTCTGCGCACTCGACGGGAGGAAGGCCGCTGTCGTGACCGTCGCACCATCGGGCGATCGCTCCCCGGACCAGCTGGCCGAAGCCCTGGCCGTGCTCGACACGATCATCGGCGCGAGCCCGATCGGGTACGCCGTGTTCGATCGCCACCAGCGGTTCGTGCGGGTGAACGCCGCCCTCGCCGCCATGAACGGCGTGCCACCGGAGGCCCACCTCGGGCGCACCGTCGCCGCGGTGGTGCCCGACGTGGCCGACGCCGCCACCGCGCTGATCGAGCAGGTGTTCCGCACCGGCGAGCCCATCCACGACCTGGAGCTGTCGGGCATGACCGACGCCGCGCCCGGCATGGTCCGCACGTGGATCGAGACGCTGCTGCCGGTCCCCGGGCCCGACGGCACCGTCGCCGCCGTGGCCGCCATGGCGCGCGAGGTCACCGACGAGCGCCTGCTGCAGCACCACCTCGAGGAGCAGCACACCCGCCTCCGGGGCCTCGCCGACTCCGGGCTCATCGGGATCGTGGTCGGCGAGGACGACGAGATCGTCGAGGCCAACTCCTACTTCGCGCGGCTCGCCGGGTTCGCCTCCCCGGCCGAGCTCGTGGCGGGAGCGTCGTGGAGCGCGCTCACCCCGCCCGAGGACCGTCCCACCGACGTCGCGGTCATCGAGCAGCTGCTCGACGGGGAGTCCATCGCCCCCTACGAGAAGCGGGTGGTCCGCCCCGACGGGAGCACGGTGCCGGTGCTCATCGGTCCGATCGTGCTCGGCACCGACCCGTTGCGCTGGATGGCGTTCGTCATCGATCTCACGGCGCGCCGCGCCCTCGAGGCCGAGCTCGAGGAGATCCGCCGGCGCGAGCACGAGGCCCGGCTGCACCAGACCATCGAGGCGGTGCACGACGCGGTCATCATCGCCGCCCCCGTGCTCGACGCCGCCGGCGCGGTCGTCGACCTGGCGATCCAGTACGCCAACCCCACCGCCCAGGCCGAGATCGACCTGCCGTCCGACACCGTGGTGGGTGTCCGCCTCACCGCGGTCATCCCCGAGCTGGCGGGCAGCCAGCTGCTCGCCTCGTTGCGCGAGGTCCTCACCACCGGCGAGCCGCTCGTCGTCACCGCCCAGCGGTTCGACGTCCCCGGACGAGGGTCACGGCACCTCGACCTGCGCGCCCGGGTGGTGGGCACCGAGGTGATGGTGTCGTGGCGCGACGTCACCGACGACGTGCGCCACGCCACCGACCTCGCCGCGCGCGACCACGAGCTGCGCACCGTGCGCGCCGAGCTGCGACGCGAGCGGGGCGTCGTGGGGGTCCTGCAACAGGCGCTCGTGGCGCCCCTCCCCCGGCTCGAGCACGTCGAGCTGGCGGCGCGGTCGCTGCAGGCGTCGGAGGGCGTCCTCGTCGGTGGCGACTGGTACGACGCCATGGTCCTGCCCGACGGATCGGTCATGCTCGCCATCGGCGACGTCGCCGGCCACGGCATCAGCGCGGCCCGGGTGAGCGTCGAGGCCCGCACCGCCATGCGCGCCCTCGTGGTCGAGGGCCACGATCCCGCCGCGGTGCTCGAGGTCCTCGACCGGGTGTTCGTGGCCGGCGGCGCCGACCACTTCGCCACGGCCGTCGCCGCCCGGCTCCACCCCGACGGGCGGTTCGAGTGGGCCGTCGCCGGGCACCCGCCGCCGCTGCTCGCCGCGCCCGGTGCCGACCCGGAGGTCCTGCACACCCCGCCCGGGCCGCCGCTCGGCACCGGCTTCGGCGGCTACACCGCCGCCGCCACGCACCTGGCCGAGGGGGGCACGGTGCTGCTCTACACCGATGGGCTCATCGAGCGCCGCGACGAGAGCATCGACGTCGGGGTCGAGCGGCTGCGCCGACTGCTGTCACCCGTGCCGGGCGCGGCCGAGGCCTGCGAGCGGGCGCTGGCGGGCGCGCTCGCGCCGCGTCGCACCGACGACGTCTGCCTGCTCGCCGCCCACCGGCTCTGAACCCGAGGCGGGGCGGCACCCGCCGGCGCCGGGCGCGGGTGGCGCCGGCGGGTGCGCTCGTGACCGGGGTCAGCCCCCGGTGCGATCCCTCGCCTCGCGCTCGACCTCGTCGCGCACCCGCTGGCCCGCCTGATCGGCGCGCTCACGGGTCTGGTCGGCGGCTTCGCCAGCATGGCTCCGGACCTCGTCGGAGGCCGCCTGGGCCTCGTCCCGCACGTGCTCGCCGGCCTGGCTGGCCTGCTCGCGCACCGTGTCACCCACCTCGCCGACCGACTCGGTCACCGCGTCGCGGACCGGTCCCTGGAGGTCGCGCTGGAGGCGGCGGGCCGCCCGCTTCTCGGTGTCGCTCTCGGGCGCGAGGACACCGACGAGGAGCCCGGCGCCGAACGCGGCCACGCCGGCGATGAGGGGCTGCTCGCGCGCCGTGCCGGCGGCGACCCGGGCGGCGCGGCGCGCCACGCCCGTGGCCTCGTGGGCGGCGTCCGACGCGGAGCGTCCGACGTCGGAGCCGGCGTCGCCCACCGAGCGACCGGCCTCGGTGGCACGACGGCGGACCGCCTCGGTGGGCGACACCCGGGTGCGGATCTCGCCCGCGGTGTCCGACATGCGGTCGCGGGTGGCCGCGATCTCCTCGGTCAGCTGGTCAGGGTTCGTACCCATCGTGCGTCCTCCTTGATCGTCTGGATGGTCCGGCGGGGCACCGGGTCGAAGCGGCGCAGGGCGCTGCGCCCCACGATGGCGGCGATGCCGGCGAGCAGAGCCCACGCGACACCGACGATGAGGAAGGCGAGCCAGGTGGGCAGCGCCTCGGCGAGGCCCCACGCGGCCGCCGCCGACAGCAGCACGACGGCGAGCAGGGCGAGCACCGCGGCGGACGCGAACCCGATGGCGCCGGTGGTGAGGTGCTGGCGGGCCTCGTTCAGCTCGGCCTTGGCCAGCTCGACCTCGTGGCGCACCAACAGCTGGCTCTCCGCCCGCAGCTCGCCGAACAGCAGGGCGAGGTCCGGGCCCTCGGCGGCGGCATCGGCCGCCTCGATGCGGGTCGGCGGACGTTCGTCGACGGCGGTCACGGGCGGCCCTCCGCGATGGGCGAGGGCGGCGGCGGGGGCGGCGGGACCCGGCTGTGGGCGGGCGCCGGCGTGCCCCGCAGGTCGATCTCGCCCCCGGAGCGATCGTCACCCTCGGATCGACGCGGCTCGCGGCCGTCGCCGTCCCCGACGTCACGGGGCTGTTGGCCGTTGCGGATGAGGCGGCCCAGGGCGAACCCGGCGAGCGCCGAGCCGGTGGCGAAGGTGCCGGGGCGTTGCTCGGCGGTGTGCCGCAGGTCGTCGACGAGACCCGAGCTGCCGTCGTGCTCGAGGCGGTCGGCGAGTCGCCCGACCGTGCCGGCCACCGCATCGACGTACTCCGCGGCGGTCGAGCGCTCCTCGCTCTGCTCGCTCATGCGGTGCAGGTCACGGCTGAGCTCGCGGAGCGCGCCGCCGGCCTGGCGGGTGCGGCCGTCGGCCTCCTCCTCGATGGCGTGGCGGGCCTCGTCGATGACGTCGCGGACCTCGTGGCGGGCGGTGTCGACCACGTCGCCGGCGCGCTCGCCGGCGTGACGAGCGACGTCCTGGGCCTGTCGTTGGGTCTCACCGACCGCCGACTCGCCCTCCCGCTTGATGGTGTCGGTGGTG
This sequence comes from Acidimicrobiales bacterium, assembly GCA_035464115.1. GTDB lineage: Bacteria > Actinomycetota > Acidimicrobiia > Acidimicrobiales > SKKL01 > DATHSN01. Next base: position 11,913 of record DATHSN010000354.1, read on the forward strand.
GCGCCGCTGCTGCTCGGTGGTTGGTGCTGGCTCATGGGTCCTCCTGGTGGACGGGGTGTCGGTGTCGGGGTCGTGGGATCGGGATCGGTCGCCGGCGCCGCCACGGCGTCGGCCTTGGCGGCGTCGCGCTCGCCGAGGGGCTCGTCGGGGCCGACGGTGGTGTCGGCGTCGGTCTGGTGCTCGAGCTCGGCGTTGATCTCGGCGCCGAGGATGACCACCACCGCGGTGATCCACAGCCAGAGCAGGGCGACGACGATGCCGGCCAGCGCGCCGTAGGTCTCGTTGTAGGAGCCGAAGCTCGAGGCGTAGAGGGAGAACCCGATCGACGCGATCAGCCACAGCGCGGCGGCGATCACCGCGCCCGGCGAGGTCCACCGCCACTCGGGGTCGTCACGGTGGGGGCCGACCCGGTACAGCACCGCCAGGGCTCCGACGAAGGCGGCGAGCAGCACCGGCCAGCGGGCCAGGTTCACCACCCAGCCGACGGCGGCGCCGAGGTCGGCCGCCGCCACGACGGCGGGGACGACGACGATCAGCCCGACGGTCACGAGGAAGAAGGCGACGGCGCCGACCGTGAGCAGCAGCGCCAGCCCGCGCCGGGCGAGGAAGCCACGGTCGTTGCGCTCGTCGTAGGCGATGTTGACCGCCTGGACCAGTGCGGCCATGCCGCTCGACGCCGACCACAGCGCCACCAGGATCGACACCGCGGCGGCGATGCCCAGCCCGTCCGGCGATGTCTCGGTGATGCGGGTGAGCTGCTCGTCGACGAGGTCGGACACCTCCTCGGGCGCCGCGGTGAGGGCGTCGTCGATGAGCGCGGTGACGTCCTGGGGCGAGGCCACGAGGCCGTAGATCGACACCACCGCGATCAGCGCGGGCACCAGCGCCAAGAAGGCGTAGAACGCCACGCCGGCGCCGAGGAGCGTGACCGCGTCGTCGCGCACCTCGCCCTTCACGCGCCCGGCGACGTCGCGCCAGCCCTGCGCCGGGACGTCGGTCGGCGTCGTGGCGTGGCGACCCCGCTCGGAACGAGCGCTCATGCGCTCGGGTCCCCGGCGCTGCGGGGGCGGCGCTCGTGGTGCGAGGCGCCCGCGGTGCGCCGCTCGTCCTTCATCTCCGACTCGAACACGTGGCGACGCCCGGCGAGGAGCGCGTCACGGATGCGCTGCTCGGCCGCCTCGGCGGGGCGGTAGTAGGTGTCGTCGAACTCCTCGACCAGCTGGAAGGTCCACCGGCCCTCGATGACGTTGCGGCCCACGATCTCGGTCCGCAGGTCGTCGGCCACCTGCGGGTGACCGGCCGCCTCGAGCTCGTCGGCGCCCTGTCCGAGCAGCAGGTCGACCCGCCCCATCAGCTGGTGGAACGAGTAGAGGTGGCCCCGGGCCCGCACGAGGTACTCGAGGGCCTCGCTGATGGTGCCGGTGGCCGACACCGTGGCGTCGTCGACGCCGGGGGGACGGTCGTGGGACAGGGGCATGTCACCACGGCTCCCCGGCGCGAGGGGGGCGCGAAACCTGAACCTCGGTCAGGACCCCCGGCGGATCCGCACCTGGCCGGGGCCGTCGACGACCACCCGGCCGGTGCCGGTGTCGACGCCGATCCCGAGGCCGGGCACCACCGGTGCGCCATCGACACCTGTGGCGTCGACGGCCACCACCACGTCGCCGTCGTCGAGCGTCACCCGGATGGTCGCCGCCTCCGCGTGGTGCACCGCGGTGGCGATCATCTCCTCGGCGACCCGTCGGACGAGAACCGCCGTCTCGGGGTCGTCCGGCGGCGGCGCCGACCACTCGACCTCGACGCGGGCGCCGACCTCCTCGCGGGCCGCGGCGACGTCGATGCCGACGATGGTGGCCACGTCGGCGAGGGCCCCCGAGAGCGGACCGGGCTGGTCGGGCGCGGGCGCGACGCTGTGGCGCCAGGTGCGCTC
>DATHSN010000355.1:0-3473 GCA_035464115.1 Acidimicrobiales bacterium
GTTGCGCGACGCCCTCGGGCGGTTGCGGATGGTCCTCGGCGACGTGGCCTACAACCTGGTGTTCCACACCGAGCCCCACCACCACGAGGGCACGTTCCACTGGCACGTGCACGTGCTGCCCCGCACCACCACCATCGCCGGGTTCGAGCAGGGCACCGGCGTGCTCATCAACACCATGGCCCCCGAGGTGGCGGCGCAGCACCTCGCCGAGGCCGACCGGTCCACTGCCGCCGCGATCCCCACCACCCCCGCCGGCGACTGAGCCCCCGCTCCGCAGGCGGGGACGGGGAGACGGCTCCGTATCCTGATCACCGTGAGCGAGATCCGGGTCAGCGTCGTCATCGATGCCACGCCAGCGCAGGTCTGGGCCGACGTCGAGCACGTCGCCAGCCACGTCGAGTGGATGGCCGACGCCGAAGCCATCCGGTTCCTGTCCGATCAGCACCAGGGGGTCGGCACCACCTTCGAGTGCGACACCAAGGTCGGGCCGCTGCGGCTCACCGACGTCATGGAGATCACCGAGTGGGAGCCCGGCGCCCGCATGGGGGTGCGCCACGTCGGCCTGGTCACCGGCACCGGTGTGTTCACCCTCGCCCCGGTGGGCGACTCGGCCACCGCCTTCACCTGGACCGAGGACCTGCGCTTCCCGTGGTGGATGGGCGGGCCGGTGGGGGGTGTGGTCGGCGGCCGCATCATGCGGTGGATCTGGAAGCGCAACCTCACCGCGCTGAAGGCCCGCATCGAGTCGACCGACCGCACCGCGGGCTGATCGAGGGGCCCGGCCCCGCCTCAGCCGAAGACGGGGTTGGCCCAGGTGCCGGCGGCCCACAGCGCGCCGACCGTGCACGCCACGCCGAGCGCGGCGGTGGCGGCGGTGCCGATGACCTCGCGCTGGCGTCCGTCGAGGCCGCCCAGCAGGCGGGGCATCTCGATGAGCAGCCAGCCGGCGACGAGCCCGCCGATGAGCCCGCCGATGTGGCCCCCGATGGAGATGTTGGGGATGGCGAAGGTGATGATCACGTTGAGCACCACCAGGCCACCGATGCCGCTCTGCCACGGGTTGATGCCCGCCGACCGCTGGGCGACGATCATCGCCCCCATCAGCCCGAACACCGCGCCCGACGCGCCCACGGTGAGGGCGGTGGGGTCGACCAGCAGCACGCCGAACGACCCGGCGAGCAGGGCGGTGCCGTAGAGCACCCCGAAGCGCAGCCGCCCGAGCGCCGGCTCGAGCTGCGATCCGAGCAGCCACAGCAGGTACATGTTGAACCCGACGTGGATGAGCCCCGAGTGCAGGAACCCGCCGGTGACCAGGCGGTACCACTCCCCCGCGTCGACCCCCACCAGCCCGTCGGCCCCGATGGCGAGGCCGACCAGTCCGAAGTCGACGATGAGGTCGCCCCGGGCCCGGGCCATGTTGCCGCCGCTCACCAGGGTGAGGACGAACATGAGCAGGTTCACCGCCACCAGGCCCTGGGTGATGACCGGGGCCGACCGGGCCCGCAGGTCGCGCGCCGTGTAGGTGCGCGAGGGCCCCGAGCTGGTGCACGCCGGGCACTGGAAGCCGACCGACGCCGACCGCATGCAGTCGGGGCAGATGGGACGCCCGCAGCGCTGGCAGCTCACCCCGGCCCGACGGTCGGGGTGGTAGGCGCAGGTGGTGGGAGGGGCGTCCACCCCCGGAACGCTACCGGCCGATCCCCCCGACCCGGCCGGCGGTAGGGTCCGGCCCCAGCCGACCCGAGGAGCGACCGTGCCCGTGCATCCCGACCTCGTCCCCGTGCTCGAGCTCGCCGGCGCGATGCCGCCGATCGAGTCCCTGTCGGTCGCCGAGTCCCGGGCGTTGGCCGGCGCCCGACCCGCCACCAGCGAGCCCGAACCGGTCGACGCGGTCACCGACCTCACCGTGCCCGGACCGGTCGGCGCGGTGGCGGTGCGGGCGTACCGACCCCGGGGCGCACCGGCCGCCCCGCTGCCGGTCGTGGCGTTCTTCCACGGCGGCGGGTGGGTGTTCGGCGACCTCGACAGCCACGACATCATGGGCCGGGCCCTCGCCAACCGCAGCGGCGCCCTCGTCGTCGCCGTCGACTACCGGCTGGCCCCCGAGCATCCGTGGCCCGCCGCGGCCGACGACGCCGAGGCCGTCACCCGCTGGCTGGCCGACCACGCCGACGAGCTCGGGGGCGACCCCGCCCGCCTGGCCGTCGCCGGCGACAGCGCCGGTGGCAACCTCGCCGCGGTGGTCGCCCGCCGCTGGCGCGACGCCCGCCGGGCCGGCGCCGACCTCCCCGACCTCGCCGCCCAGGTGCTGATCTACCCGGTGACCGACCACGACCTCGACTCGCCGTCGTACCTCCGCAACGCCGAGGGGCTCTTCCTCACCCGCAGCGCCATGGCGTGGTTCTGGGACCTCTACGTGCCCGCCCCGGCCGACCGTGCCCACCCGGACGCGTCGCCGCTGCGGGCCGACGACCTCACCGATCTCCCGCCGGCCGTGGTGGTCACCGCCGGCTACGACCCCCTGCTCGACGACGGCGAGCGCTACGCCGACGCCCTCGCCGCTGCCGGCGTGCCGGTCGTGCGGCGCTGCTACGACGACATGATCCACGCCTTCGTGTCGATGCTCGGCCTGGTCGACGCCGCCGACGACGCCCTCCGCCTCGCTGCCACCGAGCTGCGCGCCCGGTTCGCCACCGCCGGCTGACAGCGAGGCCGGCCCCGGCTACCGGCCGGTGAAGCTGGCCTTTCCGGGGCCGTGCTCGAGGAACGACGCCACGCCGATGGCGGCATCGGCGGTGCCGAACACCTCGACGAACCGCTCCTGCTCGATGCGCAGGCCCGCGTCGAGCGAGGTGTCGAGCCCGTCGTCGATGGCCCGCTTGGCGAGCCCCTGGGCGACGACCGCGCCGGCGGCCAGCGCGGCGGCGCGGGCGTGGGCCCGGGCGTGCAGCTCGTCGGGGGCGACGACCTCGTCGACCAGGCCCATGGCCAGCGCCTCGTCGGCGCGCACCTGGCGCCCGGTGAGGATGAGGTCCTTGGCCCGCGCCGGGCCGACGAGGCGGGCCAGGCGCTGGGTGCCGCCGCCGCCGGGGATGATGCCGAGCAGGATCTCGGGCTGGCCGAACACGGCTCGCTCCGACGCCACCCGGAAGTCGCACGCCAGCGCCAGCTCGCAGCCCCCGCCGAGGGCGTAGCCGCTCACCGCGGCGATGGTCGCCCGCGGGATGGCGGCGACGGCCCGCAGGGCGGCGTCGAACGTGGCCCCCACCCGGCGAGCCTCGTCGGGCCCGCCGAACTCGGAGATGTCGGCGCCGGCGGCGAACAGCCGGGCGCCGCCGGTGCCGACCACCGCGCCGGGCGGATCCTCGGTGAGCTCGGCCGCCACGGCCCGCAGCTGCTCGAGCAGCGCGGTGGACAGCGCGTTGACCTTGGGATGGTCGAGGGTGACGGTGGCGCCGCCGTCGTCGCCCCGC
>DATHSN010000356.1:0-4114 GCA_035464115.1 Acidimicrobiales bacterium
GGGACCTCGAGCTGGTAGAGCGACCGGGCGTAGAGCGGGACGTCGGTGACGTCGTGGGCCACGCAGTCGGCGCCGGTCTCCGCCAGCTCGGCGGCGACGAGCGACGCACCGGTGACCTGGCCGGCGGCGATGTCGCCGAGGCGGTCGACGTGGCGTTGCCCGAGGATCGTGCCCGGCACGGCGAGGACGGCGACGGCGACCAGCACGACGGCGCCGGCACGTGCGGCGTGGCGCGGACCGGCGGGCGACGCCGGGACCACGAGCTGGTGGGCACCGACCAGGCCGAGCACTCCGGCCCCGACCAGCAGCACGGTGGCGAAGGCGAGATCGTCGAGGGCGATCGCCCAGGCCCAGGAGGTGGAGAGCAGCATGATGCGCAGCGGCAGGCGCAGCACGTCGGGGCTGGCGAGGACCACGGTGGCGCCCGACAGCCCGGTGACGGCCACGGCCAGGCCGACGAGCCCGCGGCGGGCCAGCGCGCCGCTCGCCACGGCGAGCACGGTGAGGGGGACCGCGAGCGGCTCGACGTAGCGGGCGTAGCCGAAGGTGTCGGCCCGATCGGAGCCGGCGAGCGAGACCCCCGAGATCGCCAGCAGGGCGAGGGCGGTGACGGCCAGGGCGGCGCCGACGACCGGCACCACGGGGGCCAGCGGCGGCGCGGTGCGACCGGCCCGCCACCAGCGCAGCGCGGCGGCGAGCCCGGCGACGATCCCCAGCACACCCAGCCCGAGCGTGGAGCCGGCGAGGGCCACGACCTGGCCGGCGACGGTGGCGACGACCGCGGATCCGGCGTCGGCGACGGTGGCCGCGCGCTCGCCCGAAGGGGGACCCTCGTAGGCCAGCGCGAGGGCGAGGGCGGTGACGGCCAGCCCGGCGAGGGCGCCGGCGCCGGCGGCGAGCACCTCGCGGCGTCGGGGGCGCACCACCACGAGGGCGGCGGCCACCCCGAGCAGCAGGGCGGTGGCCCGACCGTGGAACGCGGGGGCGACCCCGGCGACGGTCGCGGCGGCGACGAGCGCGCCGACCTCGGGGGTGGTGGTCCGGGGGGTGGCCTGCCGTGGGGCGAGGTCGCCGCCAGCCGGGCCGACGCGGTCGCTGTCGTCATCGTCGGCGGCGTCGTCGTCGTCGTCGGCGTCGGCGGCGCTGGTGCCCGTCGCATCGTCGGTCAGGTCGATCTCGTCGACGGGGCTGCCGACGGGGCCGACGGTGCGCGGGGTCGTGGAGCCGTCGTCGGTGGTGGTGGCGCGGGCCCCGGGCCGGGCGGCGGCGCCGGCGGATCGCAGGTCGATCAGCGGCGAGCGCTCGCGGGCCCAGCGGGCGAGGAGCACGGCGGTGGCGAGCACCATGACCGTGAGGGTGGTCTCGGGCCAGGCGATGCGGGCCCCGACGGCGAGGGCGGGGAACACGACGGCCAGCGCTGCCGCGGCGCGGGCGAGCCACGGAGAAGCGCCCGGGTGCAGGGCCCGGGCCAGCGCCGCGGTGAGCAGCACGGCGCCGCCCGCGAGGAGGGCGTTGACCACCAGCGCGGCGGTGTGCAGATCGAGGCCCCGCACCCCGACGAGCGCGAACGGTGCCAGGAGCAGGCCGAACCCGGGGTGGTGGCCGGTGGCGAGGGGCTCGCCCTGGCCCGCCACCCACCGCGCGACCGCCAGGTAGGCGGTCTCGTCGGGGAGCGCGACGGGGCCGGCCTGCGTGAGGCCGGCCACCGCTCCGGCGAGCGCGGCGAGGGCGGCGAGGCCGCCGACGACGGGGTCAGCTCTCGACGGGCACCTCGCTCTCGATCGCGGGGGCCGGCTCGAAGGTCTCGACCGGCTCGCCCCCACCCCCTGCGCCGCCACCGCCGCCACCGCCCGTGCCGTCGTCGCTCGAGCCGTCGTCGCCGGTGTCGCCCGAGTCGCCGTCGACGTCGTCGGCGTCGTCGGGACCCGACTCGCGGCCGTCGTCGCGGTCGCCCGCGCTGCCGCCCTCGGCATCGGTGGTGTCGGAGGGCTCCTCGGTGTCGGTGGTGGCGGGAGCCTCGTCGTCGTCGTCGCCGCCACAGGCGCCGAGCACGAGAGAGGCCGCGAGGAGACAGGCGGCGAGACGTCGCATCCCTCGATGTTCCCACGTCCGGCGACCACCACCCGCGAGCGCCGAGCGGGCGCGGCTCGGGCGACCCTCCCGCCCGGCGGTCCCTGGCCTACGGGCAGTCGCCCGTGGCCGCCCGGTACTCCCGCGATTCAGAGAAATTGAGCATCAGGCCGGCCCGGCCGAGCCGACCGGCGGCCATCTGGGTCGTCCAGTAGGCGAGGCCGCTGGCATCGGGCGCCCGGTCGAGCACGTTGCCGTAGACGAGCCTGACGAAGCCGGCGTCGTCGACGGTGCCGTACCGGGCCCGGAACTCCGCCGAGGCGGCGAACGCCGACGACACCGCTCCGAGGGTGACCCCCGCCGACCGGCGACCCATCCAGTAGGTGAGCCCGGAGGTGTCGGCGTCGCGGAGGAAGTAGGCCCGGTAGAGGCGCTGGATCGGGCCCGCCCCCCACGCCACGCACCCCTCGGGGAGGGACCGTTGGCCCGCCGAGTGGGTGGTGCCGGACCGGGCCATGTCGCGCTGGAAGGTGGGCCACTCGGCCCGGCCGAGGGCGGTGTCGGTGGTCCACACCCACAGCACCTGGCGGTCGCCGGCGCCGCGGCCCGCGGGACCGGCGTTGACGAGGGTGTTGAGCACGATCCACGTGCGGCCGTCGACCTCGGCGATGGTGGGCGACGCGCCGGGCGGCCACACGCCGGCCATGGCGTACTCGGCCTCGAGGCTGCGGTCGCGCCCGTCGAGCACCCGGATCCACTGCTCGGTGGCGGCGACCACCTCGGCGACACCGTCGCCGTCGACGTCGGCGACGGCCACCTGGCCGTGGGTGCCGGCCGACCCGTCGCACGACGTGCGCGAGCTGCGGTTGCAGGTGCGCCACAGGGTGCCGCCCGAGGCGGTGAGGGCCACCACCCAGCCGCCCTCGGTGGCCACCACGACCTCGGGGCGCCCATCGCCGGTGAGGTCGGCGACGGCGGGCGAGGCCATGACCCGGCCGGGCACGGCGGCCGGCCACCCGCGGACGTGAGCGCCGGTGCGACCGTCGAGCGCGTGGACCACCGCGCCCACGCCGGGGAAGTGCAGGCCGGTGCCGACGACGATCTCGGGCCGACCGTCGCCGGTGAGGTCGACGACCGCGGGCGACGACCAGATGGTCTGGCCGGGCAGCGACCGGGGGAAGCCGGGCACGTCGGACCCGTTGGCGCGCAGGGCCCACACGAGCCCGCCGGCGGGGTACGGGGCGCCCGGGTAGGCGTCCATGTCGCCACCCACCACGATCTCGTCGCGCCCGTCGCCGTCGAGGTCGGCGAGCACGGGGCTCGACCAGACCGTGTCGTACACGAAGCGGGGGAAGCCGGGGAGAGCTCGCCCGTCGAGCGTCCAGGCGTGGATGTTGTGGTCGAACCCGGCGGCCACGATCTCGGGGCGGCCGTCGCCGGTCAGGTCGCCGACGGCGGGGGTGCCGAAGAAGCCCCGCGGGTACGAGGGCGACCGGGGCGCGTCGAGGGCGGAGAACAGGCGGGTGCCGCGCCCGGTGTAGGCGAGGACGCGCCCGCCGCTGCGGTTCGCGGTGGCGATGACGATGTCGAGCACGCCGTCGCCGTTCAGGTCGACCAGGGCCGGTGACGCCTGGATGGCACCGTCGTGGTCGAGGTCGAGGGCCAGGCGCCCGTCGGCGTGGTGGACCTGGAGGCGACCGTCCATGCCACCGTGGACCAGGTCGGGGCGACCGTCGCCGGTGACGTCGCCCACCGCCGCGGTGGAGAACGACTCGGTGGTGCCCGCCCCCGCCTCGAAGGTGGACAGCGTGCGCTCGATGGTGCGGACCAGGCGGAGCCGGGTGGTGGCGGCGTCGGTGGTGTCGGCGACGCCGAGGAGCGGGGTCAGCACCGCCACGACGGTCACCAGGGCGAGCACGGCACGAGGGCGTCGACGGGTCACCCCCGGTGCATCGGCGGATCCGGGCCCGGCCTGAACATCGCGGGGGTCTACGGGCACACGGCGAGGCGCTCGACGTTGGTGCCCACGGCCCGCGGGCCGCCC
>DATHSN010000357.1:0-8828 GCA_035464115.1 Acidimicrobiales bacterium
GCTCCGTCGTCGCTCCGCCGTGCGCCACCGCCGCTCGCCACCGCCGCCCCCCGCTGTGCCGCTCTTCCGCTGATCGCGCCGTGACCGTAGGTCGAACCGCGACGGTGCGCCAGCCCCCGTCGGGTCCCCGCGACGGGGCGACGGGGATCGGGACCTTCGGGACTGGGACGCGAGCGGCGATCGAGGTACGTGGGACTCGACCGACAACGGAGGTACCGATGCGAGCCAAGCCCGGCGACCACCTCGTGATCCGCGGCCACCAGGTGGGTGGCCACCAGCGCGAGGCGCTGGTGCTCGACGTCCGGGGCGACGACGGTGGCCCGCCCTACCTCGTGCGGTGGCTCGACGACGAGCACGAGGGCCTGTTCTTCCCCGGCTCGGACGCCGACGTCGAGTCCCGGCCGCCCCGGCAGTGACCTGCTGACCTCGGCGCCCGCGTCGGCGCCACCGGGTCATCCGACCCTGGTCGCGGGACACTGGTCGGCGCACCATGGTGACGGACCTCCGTGGGAGGAACGTCCATGACGGGATCGGTCGACACTCGTTCGAACCCGTTCGTCGGCGAGGCGCGGGCGCGACGAGCCGGGGTGCTGCTGGTGGAGGACCTCGACGTGGTGCGCGTCGGGTTGGCTGCGCTGGTGGGGTCGTCGTCGGAGCTGGCGGTCGCGGGCGAGCGCACCAGCGTCGCCGCCGCGATCGACGGGCTCGACGGGGATCCGCCGGCGGTGGCCGTCGTGGCCGTCGCGCTCGACGGCGGACGCGGCATCGAGGTGGCGGCGGCGCTGCGCGACCGCTGGCCGTCGACCGCCGTCGTGCTGCTCGGCGGCGCGCCCTCGCCCGAGCGGCTCGAGCGGGCCGGAGCGGCCGGCGCGGTGGCGTACGTGCTCACCAGCGTCGCCGCCGACGAGCTCGTGCCCGTGCTCGAGCGGATCGCCCGGGGTGAGGCGCCACGCGCGTTCCTCGTCGGGCACCCGCCCGCCGTGGTCGACTGGGCCGACGACCGCTGGCGCGAGGCCCGGCTCACCCGGCAGGAGACCCGGGTGCTGGCGCTCATCACCGACTCGCTCACCAACCGCCAGATCGCGCGCCGGATGGAGCTGGGCGAGGCGACGGTGAAGAACTACGTGCGCTCGGTGCTCGCCAAGCTCGGGTTCGAGCGCCGGACCCAGGCGGTGATCTACGGGGTGCACCTGCGGGCACGAGGGTGGTCGGCGGCCGCCGGCGAACGCGCGGGTCCCGCCCCGCTCCCCTCGACCCCGAGCGAGGCCGGAGAGGCGACATGATCGCGATCGACGTCCCCGGCCTGACGGCGAGCGCCCTCACCCCGTGGGGTGCCGGTGGTCCGGGCGACGCGCCCCCGGCCGAGCTCCGCGAGACGCACATCTCGGTGCTGGTGATGCTCGGCGGCATGGTGCTCAAGGTGAAGAAGCCGGTGCACCTGAGCTTCATCGACCTCTCGACGCTCGAGCAACGCCGCATCGCCTGCGAGCGCGAGGTCGAGTTCAACCGACGGCTCGCCCCCGACGTCTACCTCGGCGTCGCCGAGCTGCGGGGGCCCGACGGCGAGGTCTGGGAGCACGCCGTGGCCATGCGGCGCCTGCCCGACGATCGTCGCCTCGCCACCCTGCTGTCGGCCGGGGTCGACGTGCGACCCGAGCTGCGCGCCATCGCCGCCGCGGTCGCCCGCCTCCACGCGCAGAGCGAGCCCACCCCACAGGGCGACGCCACCGCCACCCCCGCCGCGGTGCTCGCCCGCTGGGACGACGGGTTCTCGACCTTGCGTCGGGCCCTGAACCCGAGCGACGGCTCGGTCGATCGCCTCGAGCGCCTCGTGCGCGCCTACCTGGCCGGGCGCGAGCCGGCGTTCCGCACCCGGATCGACACCGGTCGGATCCGCGACGGCCACGGCGATCTGCTCACCGAGGACATCTTCTGCCTGCCCGACGGGCCACGGATCCTCGACTGCCTCGAGTTCGCCGACGATCTGCGGGTGGGCGACGTGCTGGCCGACGTGGCGTTCCTCGCCATGGACCTCGAGCGGTTGGGCCGCCCCGAGCTCGCCCAGGTGTGGCTCGACGAGTACCGCGACCTCACCGCCGACGTGTGGCCGGCGTCGCTCGAGCACCACTACCTCGCCTATCGAGCGCAGGTGCGGGCCAAGGTCCGGGCGCTCGTCGCCGCCCAGGGCAACGTGCGTGCGGGCGCGGAGGCCTGGGAGATGCTGCGGCTCGCCATCGCCCACGCCGAGGCGGCGCGGGTGCGCCTCGTCCTCGTCGGCGGCCTGCCCGGCCGGGGCAAGTCGACGCTCGCCGCCGGGTTGGAGAGGATGGGCCTGGGCGTCACCCTCAGCTCCGACGTGGTGCGCAAGGAGCTCGCCGGCCTCTCCCCGAGGACCCCGGCCGGGGCGCCCCTCGACGAGGGCCTCTACGGGCGGACGTGGACCGAGCGCACCTACGCGGAGCTGCTCGACCGGGCCGAGGCGCTGCTCGGCGCGGGCACGAGCGTGGTGCTCGATGCCTCGTGGGCGAGCGCGGCGTGGCGGCGCCGCGCCGCCGCCGTCGCCCGGCGCACCACCTCCGAGCTCGTCGAGCTGCGCTGCACGTGCCCCACCGCCGTCGCCGAGCAGCGGATCCTCGACCGCCGTCCGGGCGACACGTCCGACGCCACGGTGTCGGTGGCCCGGGCTCTCGCGGCTCGGGCCGAGCCGTGGCCGACGGCGACCGTGCTCGACACCACCGAGCCCGCGGGCGAGGTCGCCGACCGGGCATGGCGTGCCGCGCAGCGAGCGACCCCGCCCTCCGTCGACGGAGGAGGAGCGTGACGTGGCGGCCACCCTGTCCTCCACCGTGGTGCTCGCCTGCTCCACCCTGACCGCCCTGGTGGGCGTGGTGGCGACCGCGTTCGACCGCGCCTTCGACCTGACCGCCGTGTTCGCCCTGATCGCCGTGCTCCAGGCGATGCTGCTCATCCGGCTCCGGACCCACCGCACCGAGGTCACCCTGCGACCCGACCTGGCCGCGTGGGTCCTCGATCGGGCCGCGCTCACCGGTGAGCCGGCCGAGCACCTGCTCGACCGCTGCGTCGCCACCGCCCGCGACCACCTCGGGAGCAGCTCTCCGGGACCGTCGGGGTCCGGTCGAGCGCCCCAGCTCCGGGACCGCGACGGAGCGACATGACCACCGCGACCGCCGCCACCGGGGCGGTCGTCCACCTCGGGACGCCCGGAGCGGCCGATGGCCGGCTCGGCGGCAAGGGCCGTGCCCTGGCCCGGCTCGTCGCCCACGGCGCACCGGTGCCCCCGACCGCCGTCGTCACCACCGACGCCTACCGGCGGGTCGCCGCCGGTGGGGGCGACCCGGCCCACGCCGAGGTGCCGGCCGACCTCGCGGCCGACCTCGTCGACGCGGCCCGCTCCGTCGCCGGGGACGGTCGTCTGGCGGTGCGCTCCTCCGCGACCGCCGAGGACCTCTCGGGCCTGTCGTTCGCCGGGCAGTACCGGTCGCTGCTCGACGTCGAACCCGGCGACGTCGTCGATGCCGTGCGTGCCGTCTGGGCGTCGCTGATGGCGCCGGCTGCGGTCGCCTACCGCCGGATGTGGGGGGTCGATGACGACGACGTGGCCATGGCCGTGGTGCTCATGCGGATGGTCCCCGCGGTCCGGTCCGGCGTGGCCTTCTCCGTCGATCCCACGGGGGCGGGGGGACAGGTCCGGGTGGAGGTCGTCGCGGGGCTCGCCGAGTCGCTGGTGTCCGGGCGACGGAGCCCCGAGGTCCACCTGGTGCCCCGCGACGACCCGGGCGCCCGCGGGGCACCCGTGCCGGTGCCGGAGGTGGCCCGGTGGGCCCTCGCGGTCGAGCGCTGGGAGGGGTGCCCGCAGGACGTGGAGTGGGCGTGGGACGGGGAGCGCACGTGGCTCGTCCAGGCCCGCCCGATCACCGCCGGAGCGACCGAGGCAGGTGACGGGGCCGACACGGCGGTCGACCAGTGCGAGCTCACCACGGCGGGGATCGCGGAGATGCTGCCGGGCGTGCTGGCCCCGCTGGTGTGGGACATCGCCGGGGGCGCGGTGGAGGGTGCGCTGCGGACGGCGCTCGACGACCTGCGGGCCCTGCCCCCCGAGGCGACCGGGCGCCGGTTCGTGCGCCGGGTGCGGGGCCGGGCCGCGCTCGACCTCGACCTGCTGAAGGCCGCCGGCCGCCGGGTGCCCGGGGGCGGCGACGATGCCATCGAGCGGGCCTACTTCGCCACGCCCGCCGCCTCCACCGGACCGCCGACCCCGGCCCCCCTGCTCCGGCGCCTGGCCCACGCCGGGCACGCGGCCGAGGTCCGGCGCCGCGCCGCGATCGAGAGCGCGATCGTCATCGCCGCGGTCGACCAGCTCGGTGCCGCTCCCCCACTCGCGGCGCTCGACGACCGCGCCCTGCTCGCCCACCTGCACCGCTCGGCGGACCTCACGGCCCGGTCGGTGACGGTCGAGCTGGCCGTGGCGGCGCAGGCCACGGCCGCCTACGAGGACCTGCGCTCGTGGCTCGCCGGCCACGTCGGCGAGGAGGCCGATCGCTGGGTGCAGCGGATCACGATCGGGGCGGCGGGTCGACCGGCGCCGCGCGCCGGCGCCAGCCGGTCGGTCCCCGCCGGCGCCACGTGGGCGGAGTCCGGCGCCGCACCGGGCGCGTCGGCGCCGACCCTCGAACGGTCCCGGACCGCGTCGGCGCTCGCCGAGCTCGAGCAGCGGCTGCAGCGCGACCCCCGCTGGCGGCGGACCCGGATCCTCACCGGCCAGCTGGTCGACGTGCGGCTGCACGTCCTGCGTCGATGGGTGGCCGACGCCGCCGACGCCCTCGATCGCCGTGAGCGGGTGAAGGCGGCTGCGCTCGACGTCGGGGGTCGGGTGCGGGAGGCGGCCCTGGAGGTCGGGCGCCGCCTGGCCGCCCGAGGTGCGCTCCCCGACGCGGGCGACGTGGACCTGCTGCGGTGGGCCGAGCTGGCCCCCGCGCTGGCCGGCCACGCCCCACCCCGCGCCGAGATCGACCGGCGCCGCCGGGCCCGCCGGACCGCCGAGGCCGCGGGTCCGCTCCCGGAGCGGTTCCGGGGACGGCCGGGACCGTCGGCCGCAGCGGCGCCGGCGGGACGACAGCTCCGGGGGCGCCCGGCGGGCCCCGGTCTCGCCCGCGGCCGCGCCCGCGCCGTCACCGACCCGAGCCGGTCCGAGCTGCGCGACGGTGAGGTGCTGGTGGCGGTGAGCACCGATCCCGGGTGGACCCCGCTCCTCGCCCGGGCGGGCGCCATCGTCGTCGAGCGGGGTGGTCCGCTCTCCCACGCCGCCATCCTCGCCCGCGAGCTGGGCATCGCCGCGGTCACCGACGTGGCCGGCGCCGTCGAGCGCCTCGACGGCCACACCGTCGAGGTCGACGGCGACCACGGGACCGTCACGGTCCTCGACGACGGGGTCGCCCCATGACGCGGGTCGCCCGTGACGACTGGTGGGACGACGCCGACATCGACCGGCTGCACGTGTTCGTCCCCGCGGTGATGGGTGTGGGCGTCCTCGTCTCGCTGGGCACCCTGCTGCGCGACGCGGTCCACCGGCACCGCGCCCGTGGTGGGCACCGGGCGGTGGCCCTGACCGCCGCCGCCACCGCCCGGGCTGCGGCCGGTGACGACCCGGCCGCCGTGGTCGTGGACCAGGGCCTGCGGGGGCGGACGTGGTACCTCGCCGTCGGCGTGGCGGCCAGCGCGGCCGCCGTCTACGTGGCGATCGGCGCCACCGCGAACTACATCAGACCGGGCGGCTACGTGTCCGACATCGCCTGGCTGTGGGCGACGTCGCTGCTCGCCGCCGCCGCCCTCGCCGGCAGCGGCGTCGTCTGCCTCGCCCTCGCGGCGACCTGGCCGTCGCCGCCCACGTGGTCGCACGGGGTGCTGGTCGCCACCCCGATCGGCCGGCACCCGACGGGCACATCGCCGGGAGCCCGGGCCCGCACCGGGCTCACCGTGGTGACGGTGGTCGCCACGGGCACCGCCCTCGCCCTGGTCGTCGCCGTCCGCCAGTGGCCGAACCTGCTGGTCGGACCCGACGAGGCGATCACCACCGCGATGCGCAGCTGGCCGGGTGCCCACCTGTGGTCGACGCTCGACGCGCTGGGCCGCACCGAGCTGTCGCTCGCCCTGGTCCTCGTCATCTCGGTCGCGACGCTGCGGTGCCCGCCGTACGCGCTCGTCGTGCTGGGCAGCGTCGTCACGGGCCTGGTCGCCAGCGGGGCGGCCAAGGCGTTCGTGGGGCGCGACCGGCCCGCGGGCACGGCGCTCGCCACGCTCAGCGACTCGTTCCCGAGCGGCCACGCCGTGCAGGCGATCATCCTCGCCGGACTGCTCCCGGCGGCGCTCTGGGTGCTCACCCGCCGACGGTGGCCGGCGGTGCTCGCCGCCGCGGCGCTCGGGGTCGCCGTGCTCGCCGCCGGGGTGCATCGCGTGCAGGCCGGCTTCCACTGGCCGCTCGACGTGGTCGGGGGGTTGGTGATCGGCGGTGCCATCGTGCTCGCCGCCTGGTGGGTGCTCGATCACACCGGCTGGCACGCCCACTGCCGCGACTGCCCGTGGCAGCGCCGGCGCGAGATCGGCGACCGACGACACGGCCTCGTCGCCGCGCCCGAGGTGGTGTGGGCGGTGATCCGGTGGGCGACCCGGGCCTGGGTCGTCGCCGCCGTGGCCGGGTTCGCGTGGCTCGCGCTCCGCCACGGCGTGCCCCGCGACCCCGACCGGATCGGCCTGGCATCGGCGCTGGAGGGCCCCCTGCAGGTCGGCCTGCTCGTCGCCGCCGCCGTCTCCGGCGCGGTGGCGTGGCGGTGGGAGGCGGTGGGCGCCGTCGGTCTCGCCCTCAGCGGCGCCGGCCTCGGCGTGCTCGCCGCCGTCGCCTACCACCCGTTGGTGGCCACGGCGGTCACCGTGGTGTTCCTCGTGCCCGCGGTCGGCACCTGGCTGCACTGGCAGCGTCACCAACCCCTGCGCCGCGTCGCGATCCTCGCCATCGTCACCACCTCGCTGCTCGGGGCGACCTGGGTCTCGGCCACCACCATCTACGACCACTTCGTCGGTCCCGCGCACCCGGAGTCCACGACCGCGGCCCTGCCGGTGGACTCGGTGGCGTGGGTCTGGTCCGGGGCGCTGTCACCGAGCGGCGTCACCATCGTCGCCGGGGTGCCCGACGACGCCCGATCGGCGGGCGTGGTGGTCACCCCCGCGGACGACGGTGCCCGGGTCGAGGTGCCGGCCACGGTCGAGGACGGCGTGGCCCGGGCGCGGATCGACGGCCTGGCGCCCGACCGGGCCCACGACTACGTCGTCGTGGTCGACGGGCGAGCCGACACCGGTCGGGGGCGCGGCGCGTTCCGGACCGCCCCGACCGGTGCCGCCTCGTTCACCGTGGCCGCCGCCAGCTGCGCCCGCACCGGGTCGGACGGCGCCGTCTTCGACGCCATCCGCGCCGTCGAGCCGCTGCTCTACGTCCAGATGGGCGACCTGCACTACGGCGACCCGCAGGTCGACGACGTCCGGCGCTTCGCCTCGCTCTACCGGCGCGTGCTCACCGCCCCCGCCCAGGCCGCGCTCTACCGGTCGACCCCGGTGGCGTACGTCTGGGACGACCACGACTTCGGCGGCAACGACTCCGACGCCGCAGCCGTGGCCCGACCGGCGGCGCAGGCGGCGTTCCGGACGTTCGTCCCCCACCAGCCGCTCGCCACCGACGCCGGGATCCAACGGGCGTTCACGATCGGGCGGGTCCGCTTCGTGATCACCGACAACCGGTCGTACCGCACCGGCGACTCGATGCTCGGCGCCGAGCAGCTGGCCTGGTTCCTCGACGAGCTCGTCACCGCGAGCGCCACCCACGCCGCCGTCGTGTGGGTGAACAGCGTGCCGTGGATCGCCCCGGCCGATCCCGGTCGGGACGACTGGGGGGGCTACGCCGACGAGCGGCGCGCCATCGCCGACGCGATCGCCACCCACGGGATCGACGACCTCGTGATCGTGAGCGGTGACGCCCACATGGTGGCCATCGACGACGGGCGCAACGCCGACTACAGCGACCTCGGCGAGGCCCGCGTTCCCGTGCTGCACGCCGCCGCCCTCGACCGGCCCGGGAACGTGAAGGGCGGCCCCTACAGCGAGGGCGCCGTCGCCGGCGCGGGCCAGTTCGGCACGCTCGCCTTCGTCGACGACGGGATCGGCCCGGTGTCGGTGACCCTCGCCGGGCACGACTGGACCGGCGCGACGCTGCTGGAGCTGACGGTCACCCTCGGAGGTGGGTGACGAACCAGTCGCGGGCCAGGTCGGCGGCGGCCTCGAGCGTGCCCGGCTCCTCGAACAGGTGGGTCGCCCCCGGCACCACCTCGAGGCGGTGCTCGGCGCGGAGCAGACGGGCGGCGTCCTGGTTGAGCGCCAGCACCTGCGTGTCGCGCCCGCCGACGATGAGCAGCGTCGGGGCGGTCACCCGGCGCAGGTGGTCGCCGGCGAGGTCGGGACGCCCGCCACGCGACACCACGGCCGCCACGTCGGCGTCGGCCGACGCGGCGGCGACCAGCGCAGCCGCGGCGCCAGTGCTGGCGCCGAACAGCCCGAGCCGGACGTGGCGCAGCCGCTCATCGGCTCGGGCGCCGGCGGCGACCGCCCCCACCCGACCCCCGAGCAGCTCGATGTCGAACACGTTGGCCCGATCGGTGGCTTCGGCGTCGGTGAGCAGGTCGAACAGCAACGTCGCGAACCCCGCCCCCTGCAGGTCCCGAGCCACCTGGCGGTTGCGCGGGCTGAGGCGGCTCGACCCACTGCCG
>DATHSN010000358.1:0-7016 GCA_035464115.1 Acidimicrobiales bacterium
GCCGAGGACCACCGAGGCGCCCACCACTGTGCCGCCCACCAATGCGCCGCCCAGCAGCGTGCCCGAGGGCGACTCGACCGGGCCCGAGGGCGACCCGTTCCGTCCTGCGCTGCGCTTCACGCCGGCGCAGAACTGGATGAACGACCCGAACGGGCCGGTCTACCTCGACGGCGAGTACCACCTGTTCTTCCAGCACAACCCCGACGACATCGTGTGGGGCGACATCGGCTGGGGCCACGCGGTGACGACCGACCTGTTCGGTTGGGACGAGCTCGACATGGCGCTGCGGGCCGATCCGGCCGGCATGGTGTTCTCCGGCAGCGCGGTGGTCGACCACGACGACACCAGCGGGCTGTGCGCCGAGCCGGGCTGCCTGGTGGCGATCTACACCTCCCACATCGTGAACCCCGAGACCCTGGCGTCACGCCAGGCCCAGAGCCTGGCCTGGAGCGACGACCGGGGCCGCACCTGGCAGCGCTACGAGGGCAACCCGGTGCTCGACGTGGAGATCGCCGACTTCCGCGACCCCCACGTGACCTGGCACGAGCCGAGCGGTCAGTGGATCATGGCGGTGGCCCGGCCGGTCGACCGACGGGTCGCCTTCTACCGCTCGCCCGACCTGCGCTCGTGGGAGCTGGCGTCGGAGTTCGGCCCCCTCGGCGCCACCGATGGGATCTGGGAGTGCCCGGTGCTCGTGGAGCTGCCCGTCGACGGCGACCCCGACGACCGTCGTTGGGTGCTCAAGGTCGACCACAACCCCGGCCACGTCACCGGCGGGTCGGGGGCCCAGTACTTCATCGGCGACTTCGACGGCACCACGTTCATCCCCTTCGGCATCGAGGGCGAGCCCCGTTGGGTCGACCACGGCCCCGACTACTACTGCGCCATGCAGTGGAGCGACGAGCCCGACCGGGGCGGCGAGCGCACATGGATCGCCTGGATGAGCAACTGGGACTACGCGTCGGACCTGCCCACCAGCCCGTGGCGGGGCGCCATGACCCTGCCCCAGGTGGTGGCGCTGCGGTCGTTCGACGGCGGGGTCGAGCTGGTGCGCCAGCCCGTCCCCGAGCTCGAGGCCCGACGCGGCGTTCACCGCCGCTACGAGGCGGCCGACATGGCGGCGCTGGCCGAGCAGCTCGCCGCCGACGACCTGGGGGGTGACGTGGTGGAGCTGATCGCCAACGTCGAGGTCGGTGAGGCCGACGAGGTGGCCGTGCGGGTCCACGTCGGTGCGGACCGTGAGACGGTGGTCGGCTACGACGTGACGACCGAGCGCCTCTTCGTCGACCGGCGTCGATCGGGGATCGTCGACTTCCACTCGAGCTTCCCGGCCCGCCACGAGGCACCGCTACCCCTCGGCGACGACCGGGCGATCGAGCTGCGGATCATCGTCGACCGCTCGTCGGTCGAGGTGTTCGCCGATCGGGGACGGGTGGTGCTGACCGAGCTCGTGTTCCCCGAGGGTGACCGCCACGGCATCGACGTGACGTCGACCGGCGGTCGGTCGGGCCCGGTGACCCTCGACGTGTGGCCGCTGAGGGCCCCCTGACGGGAGACCCGTGGCCCCGGACACCCACCCCAACGAGGTTCTTCCGGCAGAAGTGGCTGCTCAGCGACCACTTCTGCCGGACGAACGACCAGCGCGGGCGGCAGCGGTGGCGATCAGCCCCGGACGAGCCGGCCGGGACGGGCGCCAGGGGTCGCCGGTGGGCGCCGATCAGCCCCGCACGAGGCGGCCGGGGCGGGCGCCGGTGTCGACGCCCTCGCGGCGGGTGACCTCGCCGGCCACCACCGTGGCGCGGTAGCCCGACGCCCCCTGGAGGAGCCGGATGCCACCCGCGGGCAGGTCGGCCACGGCCCGGGGCCGCTCGAGGGTGAGCCCGTCGAGATCGATGACGTTGAGATCGGCCCGCAGGCCCGGCGCGATGCGACCCCGATCGGTGAAGCCATAGAGGTCGGCGGGCTGCGAGGTGAGCCGCCGGATGGTGTCCTCGAGGCCGAGCCGGGGACCGCGGGCGCGGTCTCGCACCCAGTGGGTGAGCATGAACGTCGGGATCGACGCGTCGCAGATGGCCCCGCAATGGGCGCCGCCGTCGTCGAGGCCGAGCACGGCGTCGGGGTCGTCGAGCTGCTCGCGCAGGGCCTCGTGGTCGCCGTCGGCGTAGTTGAACAGCGCCAGCAGCAGCATGTTGCGACCGTCGCCCCCCACCAGCGCGTCGTAGGCGGCCTCCTCGACCGAGCAGCCGGCCCGCTCGGCGACGGCGCCGAGCCGCGCGTCGGCGGTGGGCTCGTAGTCGACCGCCTCGTCGAGCACCGTGCAGCGCGGGAGGATGAACGAGATGCCGGCCTGGGAGAGCATGTCGCGCTCGTCGTCGCCCTGGTCGGCCTCGGCCAGGATCGCCGCCTTGACCTCGGGCCGGCGGAGCTGCTCGATGCGCTCGGGCAGCGGCAGGTGGGCGAGCGACCGGTAGGTGGGGCGCAGGCGGAACGGGTGGCGGACGTCCCAGCCGAGCAGCACCCCGAACGGGCGCCCGGCGACCAACGGCAGCACCCGGGCCCCGCGCTCGCGCCACGCCCGGGCCTGGTCCATCTCGGCGCGCCAGCGGGTCGGGTCCTGGTCGTGCTGGAGGATGATGAACGTGGTGGTGAGGCCGGTCTCGGCGGCCAGGCGCCCCATCCAGTCGACCTCACCGGCCACGACCGACGGGTCGTCGGCGGGCACGATTCCGGCACCGGCCACCTCGAAGATGCGGCCCCCGCCGGCCGCGGTGGCCCGGGCGATGGAGAACAGCTCGTCGGCGTCGGCGAACGTGCCCGGCACCGGGCTCCCGTCCTTGGCCAGGTGGCCGAGCGTGCGCGACGTGGTGAACCCGAGCGCGCCGGCCTCGACGGCTTCGCGCACGATGCGGCTCATCTCGGCCACGTCGTCGGGGGTGGCCGCCTCGTTGCGGGCGCCCCGATCGCCCATCACGTAGCCCCGCACCGCCCCGTGGGGCACCTGCACGGCCACGTCGGCGGCCCACCGTCGGCCGTCGAGCACGTCGAGGTACTCGGGGATCGTCTCCCAGCCCCACGAGATGCCCTCGACGAGCGCCGCGCCGGGGATGTCCTCGACGCCCTCCATCAGCTCGATGAGCCACTGCTCGCGACCGGGGCGCACGGGCGCGAACCCCACACCGCAGTTGCCCATCACCACGGTGGTGACCCCGTGGGGGGTCGACGGCTCGAGCACCTCGTCCCACGTGACCTGGCCGTCGTAGTGGGTGTGGGGGTCGACGAAGCCGGGGGTGACCATGCAGCCGGTGGCGTCGATGACCTCGCGGGCGTCGCCGTCGAGGTCGGGGCCGACCGCCGCGATGCGGCCGTCGCGCACCGCGACGTCGGCCCGCTGGGTCGGCCCGCCGGTGCCGTCGACGACCTGCCCGCCACGGATCACGAGATCGAACATGTGCCCCACTCCCCTGGTCCCCCGCTGCTGTACGGCAGCGTAACCCCACGCCCCCAGCCGAACTGGCGAATCGTCGGTGCGTCACCCGCACCCTGGGTTCGCCGGTTCGGAGGGGGGAGGAGGGGTCGGGCGGGTCGCGGTCGGGGCTCGTCAACCAGACGCCGGCGCGGCGTCGAGCGCGGCGACGGGGTGGGCCAGGCCGACGCCGGTGTGGGCCTCGACCGCGAACATCACCGCCACGACCTCGCCGTCGGCGTCGACCACCGGGCCTCCGGAGAACCCGGGCTCGACGCGGGCGTCGATGACCACCACGTCGGCCCTCTGGCCGAACGTCGATCCGTCGGCCACCGCGAGCACCCGGCCCCGCCGCACGGCCAAGGTGGCGCCGCCCGGATGCCCGGCGACCACCACCAGGTCACCCGCGACCGCCGCGTCGACGGACGCGGTCAGCGCCGACGGGCCGGACGACGCGAGAGGAGCTGCCGCCAGGTCGGCACCGGACACCACCGCGAACGGGCCCGATCCCCCGGCCACCAGCGCCACCCCGTCGACCACGTGGGCCGCGCTGACCAGGCGGGGCGACGAGTCGGCCCCGAGGGCGAACACGGTGCCGAACCCGAAGGTCGCACCGCTGCGCACCGTGGCGCCGTGCACCGCTCGCTCGTCGACGCCGGCGTGGGCGGCGCCCGCGCGCTTGGGTGCCTCGCCGTCGACGGCGTCGGTGACCGGGGCGTCGCTCACCACCAGCGTCGCCAGCGTCCCCACCACGACCACGGCGACGAGGAGGGCACCGCCGACGCGTCGCGCTGGGCCCCGCGTCGTGGGTCGCTGCGCCTCGACCGCGTCCGTGATCGTCGTGGCCCCCACGCCGGGACCGTGCCCCGGGCGGCACCGGCGGATGCGCTCGCCGGGGGTCGGGTCGCCGCCGGCCGCGGGTAGGTTCGACGGGTGGCCGAGCACGAACCAGCCCGCCGGCGGGCCGGCACCGCCTACGTCGTCGCCCCGGAGTCGGGGCACGGCCCGGGGGTGCTGGTCCTGCACGCGTGGTGGGGGCTCAACGCGTTCATGCGGCAGGTGTGCGACCGCCTGGCCGACCAGGGGTTCGTGGCCCTCGCCCCCGACCTGCACGGGGGCCGCACCGCCGAGCTCCCCGACGACGCCGAAGAGCTGCTCGCGTCGATCGACGTCAACGCGGCCGCCGGACTGGTCCGGTCGAGCGCCGCCACCCTGCGCGACCTGCCGATCACCGACGAGGGCCCCATCGGCGTGGTCGGCTTCTCGATGGGCGCGTCGTGGGGCCTGTGGCTCGCCGCCCGCGCCCCTGAGGAGGTGGCGGCCACGGTCGTCTTCTACGGGGCCCAGGACGTCGACTTCGAGCCGGCCGAAGCCGCGTTCCTCGGCCACTTCGCCGAGCACGACGAGTTCGTCTCCGACGACGACCTCGTCGAGATGGAGGCCCACCTGCGCCTGCTCGGCAAGGACGTCGAGTTCCACCGCTACCCGGGCACCGGCCACTGGTTCTTCGAGGAGGACCGTCCCGCCGCCTACCACCCCGCCGCCGCCGACGAGGCCTGGGCGCGCACCGTCGACTTCCTGCACGACCACCTCGACGGGCCGGCACCCGACGATCCCACCGCCTGACCACGCGGGCGACTGACCCCGCTCCCAGGCGGGTAGTCCCCTGCGTGCGTCCCCCCACCGTCACCCGCCCCGCACCGGTCGCCCCGGCGCTCCCCGAGCCCCGGGGTCCGCTGTCGGCCGCCCTCGTCGCCCACCTCTGGCAGCGACGAGGACCGCTCCCCGACCCGGTCGTCGACGACCCCCTCGGCGACGACGACCTGCAGCTGGCGCTCTACGGGTGCTACGAGCTGCACTACCGCTCGTTCCACGGCGTCGACGACGCCGCCGAGTGGGACCCCGAGCTGCTCGCGTGGCGGTCCCGGCTCGAGGAGCCGTTCGTCGCCGCCCTGTGCGACGCGGTGGGCCCGGTCGACGGCACCGACGTCGTCGCCCGCCTGAACGAGCTGGCGACCGCGCCCGGGCCGTCGTTGTCGAGCCACATGGCGGAGCGGGGCACGCTCGAGCAGATGCGTGAGTTCGCCGTGCACCGGTCGCCCTACCAGCTCAAGGAAGCCGACCCCCACACGTGGGCGATCCCCCGGCTCGCGGGCGCGCCGAAGGCGGCGATGGTCCAGGTGCAGATGGAGGAGTACGGCGAGGGCGTCGAAGCCGACATGCACTCGACGCTGTTCGCCGACACCCTCGCCGAGCTGGACCTCGACCCCACCTACGGGCGCTACCTCGACGTGGTGCCGGGCACCACGCTCGCCACCACCAACATCATCAGCCTGTTCGGGCTCCACCGGCGCTGGCGGGGCGCGCTCGTCGGCCACCTCGCGCTGTTCGAGATGACGTCGGTGACCCCGATGGGCCGCTACTCCGACGCCCTCGCCCGGCTCGGGTTCGGGGCACGGGCCCGTCGCTTCTACGACGTGCACGTCACCGCCGACCAGGACCACGAGGTGGTCGCCGCGCACCACCTGGCCGGGGGCCTCGCCAGTCGAGAACCCCACCTCGCCGACGACATCGTGTTCGGCGCAAGCGCCGCGTCGCTGGTGGAGGGCCGCTTCGCCAGCGCCCTCCTCGACGCGTGGCGCGCTGGTCGCTCGTCGCTGCGGGCCCCGATCCCGACGTGAGCGCGCCGGCCGCGCCGACCCCCACGGGCCCCGACCCGGCCGGCGCCAGCATCGAGTGCAGCTACGTGCTGCCGTTGCGACGGTGGCGGTTCGAGCCGATCGACGAGCTCGTCACCTACCTGGAGCGGCTCGCCGAGGTCGTCGACGACGTCGTCGTGGTCGACGGCTCCGCGCCTCCGATCTTCGCCGCGCACGCCGCCGCGCTGCCGCCGGCGGTGCGCCACGTGCCCGTCGACCCCGCCCGCACCGGTGGGTTCGGCAAGGTCAACGGCGTGCTCACCGGGGTCGACCGGGCCCGCCACGAGCGGATCGTGCTCGCCGACGACGACGTGCGGTACGACCGCGCCACGCTCGCCGCCGCGGTCGCCGGCCTCGACCGGGCCCACCTGGTGCGACCCCAGAACCACTTCGACCCGCTCCCCTGGCACGCCCGCTGGGACACGTCGCGCAGCCTGTTGAACCGGGCCCTCGGCCACGATCACCCCGGGACGCTGATCGTGCGCCGGTCGGCGGTGCTGGCCACCGGCGGCTACGACGCCGACGTGCTGTTCGAGAACCTCGAGCTGCCGCGCACCATCGAGGCCAGCGGAGGACGGGTGGTCGACGCCCACGGCCTGTTCGTGGCCCGGCGCCCGTCGTCGTTCGCGCACTTCCGCAGCCAGCGGGTGCGCCAGGCCTACGACAGCTTCGCCACGCCGGTCCGCATGGCCGGCGAGCTCGCGGTGCTGCCCGCCGTGGCGACCGCGCTCGCCCGGCGGCGGCCCGGGTTCGACGCCGCGGGTGCCCTGGCGACGGTGGCGGTCGCCGAGGCCGGGCGCCGACGGGCGGGCGGGGCCCGGGTGTTCCCCCCGTCGACCGCCTGGTTCGCCCCG
>DATHSN010000359.1:0-7158 GCA_035464115.1 Acidimicrobiales bacterium
TCCCACGCCGACCCGATCACCTCGCGTTGCCACTTGCGGAAGCGGTCGAGGGCGCGGGCGGTCTCGGCGATCGGGCCGTGGGCCGACTCGTCGTCGCCGTCCTCCTTCACCTCCCAGTCGCCGTCGGAGCACGCGTCGAGCGCGTCCCAGACCGCGTCCCAACAGACGTTGGGGTCGAGCTTTCCGCCCTCGACGCCGAATCCGTACACGCCGAGTGAGTGGTCGGACTCGAGCTGCTGGTTGACGCACTCCTCGTCGACGTTCTCGATCTCGTCGCACTCGGTCTCGGGGTGGTTCGGGTAGGGCTCGTCGACCCACTTCGTTCTGAACGGGTTCCGCGCACTGGTGTCTCGGTCCATCCCCTTGGCGTGTGTGTCGGTCTTCAGGTACACGTGATCGACCGAGAAGGGACGCGACCCCAGCCCCGGCACCGGACGCGAGCACACCTGCACCTTGGTGCCGGTGGGGTCGCGCCAGTCGAACGGGTTGCCGTCGGCGTAGAGGTAGAGGTTGGTCTGGCCGCCGGCGAAGCGCAGCGGGTCGCGGCTCGTGAACCGACCGGTGACCGGGTCGAGCTCGCGGACGCCGAACCGCACGAGACCGGTGGTGGCGTCGTGCAGGCCGCCCGCGAAGCCGAACGGCTGGAACCCGGGGGCAGTGTCGACGGTGCGGCGGCCCAACGGGTCGTACTCGCAGCGCTGCACCACCTCACCGGTGGCCACGTCGACCACGAGCCGCACCGACCCGGTGACGTCGGCGACCAGGCGGAGCGCCCGGTCGGCGGTGATCATGGCGGTCGGCGCGCCCCCGCCGGGGAGGTGGACGAAGCGGGCGGTGACCGCGCCGCCGGCGTCGAGCTGGGCGACCGGATCGCCCCGGTGCCACAGCAGCCCGAGCACGCGCCGGTCGTCGACCTCGGTGGCGACCCGCCGCCCCAGAGCGTCGTACGCGTGGGTGACGGCGTGGCCGTCGGGGAGCGCCACCTCGGTGAGGCGGCCGTGACCGTCGTAGGCCAGCCGGGTGGTGCCGTCGGGCCCGTCGACGGAGGTCACCTCACCCGCCGGTGAGTACCCGTAGCGGCGCTCGCCGAGGCGACGGAGCCGGTCCGCGTCGTCGGTGTCGGCCTCGTCGACCCGACCGTCGCGTTCGATGCGGAGGGCGTCGCCGTTGGCCCCGCGCTCGACCCGCAGCGCGGTCGCACCGTCGACGATCACCGCAGCCAGGCGGTCACCGTCGTCACGGCGGACCTCGATGTGGCGCAGCTGGTCGCCGCAGCGCTCGACCACCCCCACGACCCGTCCCGTCGGGTCGTGGGTGAGGACCTCGTCGAGCAGCACCCGCTCGCCGACCATGGTGACCGACCGGGTGAGCCGCCCGTGCCCGTCGTGCTGGAGGTGGGTGACCACGGCGCCCGACACCATGGTGGTCGCCAGGCCGGTGGCATCGTCGCGGGTGATCCGCACGGGGCCGACCCGGGTGACCAGGCCGTCGGCGTCGTGCTCGTGGTCGATCGGGACGCCGTGGACCACGAGGCGCTGGAGGCGGCGGGCGTCGTCGAGGTGGCGCTCGACCCGGCCGGCGACCGGACCTTCGAGCTGCTCAGCCACGACCAGCGCGCCGTCGTGCTCGTAGCGGACGGCGTGCCCACTCGGGCTCGTGGCCCGCACCAGGCGGCCGGCCCCGTCCCACTCGAACGTGGTGGCGCCCTCGGGCCCGACCAGGCGCTCGACCCGACCGGCAGCGTCGCGCACCACCCGCACGGTCGGCCCACCGGCCCACCCGTGGGCCACGAGCTGACGGTCGGCGTCGTACTCGAGGTGCTCGACGTCGGCGTGGCCGTCGACCTCGGGGTAGCGGACCTCGGCGAGCAACCCGTCGGGCGTCCGCCGCAGCTCGGTGGCCGGCCGACCCGGGGGCTCGACGCGCACCACGTCGCCCGCCGCGTCGAGGCCGAACCGCAGCCACCCCCCGGCCACCTCCTGGCCGATCACGCGACCGAGCTCGTCGTGGGCGAACGCCCGGCGGCGCGCCTCGTCGGTGACGGCGACGACGCGCCCCCACGAGTCGCGCTCGAACTCGAGGGTCTGGTCGCCGCGGCGGACCCGCACTGGGCGTCCCTCGGCATCGGCGGTGATCTCGATGACCGGCGAACCCGGGCGGGTGGTGCGCATGGTCCGGGTCGCCGCGTCGCGGCTGATCGACCCGGTGCGGCCGGCCCGCGACACCTCGACGATGGTGCGGGTGGCCGGGTCGTAGCGGCGCACCATGGTGCGCCCGGCGAGGGTGAGGCGCTCCTCGATCCCACCCGCCCGGTGGACGACCTCGCGGACCGACACGAGCGAGCGCCCCGCGGGCGTGGTGACGGTGGTGAGCTCTCGACGGTCGGGCCCGTCGGCGGCGACGGTGCGCAGGGCGCGGGTGCCGTCGGGGTGGAGCACCTCGTGCTCGCCGCCCGACCACACGTCGATGCGAGGGCTGGTGAGCCCGCAGCACCGGCGCTCGGTGCGGTGACCGCCCGCCGGGAGGCGGCGCTCGGCCACCGATCGTTCCCGACCGCCCGCGGTGGTGGTGACCACGCGGAGGCTGCGACCGTCGCCGTGGCGGACGAGGTCCTGGCGCTCGCCGGTGGCCCGGGCGAGCGTGACCAGGCGGCCGTCGGCGTCGTGGGTGAAGGTGGATCGCAGGCCGCGGGCGTCGGTCGTGGACGTGACCAGGTCGCCGTCGTCGTACTCGATGGTGACCGGCTCGAGCCCCGGGACCGCAGCCCACACCAGGCGGCCCGCCGGGTCGAAGCCGAGGTCGAGGCGCATCCCGTCGGCGCCGAGGATCGACCAGCGGTCGTCGCCGCGGCGGACCAGCGAGCGGTCGGTGCCCCGACGGGTCCACGCCGCCACCCTGCCGTGGTCGTCGTGCTCGACCTGCATCCGCACCGAGCCGGTGACCCCGTCGAGGGTGCGACGGTGCCGACCGGCGACGTCGAACACCAGCAGGTCGCGGCCGTCGGCCACCGCCAGCTCGTCGTCGGCCAGGCGGCCCCAGCGAGATCCGACCCGACCCGCCTCTGACGGGGTGAGGACCCGCACGTCGCGCCGCCCGCCGTCACCGAGGTGCACGACGCGAGCTGCCGGATCGAGCGCGTGGCAGCCGCCGACGGTCCAGCCGCCGAGCCCCATGTCGCGACCGTCCCACACGCCGACGACGTCGTGGTGGTCCCACCAGCGGGTGACGGTGCGCCGGCCCTGGCGCTGGCGCCAGCCCACCCGCGTGGTGACCGGCACCACCCCCCGCACGGGCCGGCCCTCGCCGTCGCAGCCGTCCCAGCGGTGGGTGTGGGTGCTCCCGGGCTCGGCGGCGCGGGTGGTCTCGTGGCGCTGGCCGGCCACCTCGACCACGATGTCGACCTCGGTCAGCCCGTCGGGCGCGGGGTCGGGCACGAGGGCGACGCTGGTCTCGACGTCGGTGCGGCGGCCGGTGGCACGCCGCGACGACCAGTGCAGGTCGATGTCGTCGCCCACTCGGAGGTGGGCCCGCAGCACCTGGGTGAGGGGAGCGACGGTGGTGCGCAGGCGGATGCTCATTCCTCGCACTCCTCGTCGTCGTCCTCGTCATCGTCGTCGTCGGGGTCGGGCGGCGGACCGTCGTCGGGCGGCGGCACCGGCGGCTCGCTCGGGAAGTCGGGCATGTCGTCGGGGTCGGGCGGGGGTGGGTTCCCGGGGCCGGGCCCACCCGGACCCATGCCCGGGGCGGCGCCGCCGGCGCCCGTGAGCATGGGCCCCCACGGCGGCGCGCTGGGCGCCGATGGGAGGCTGAGGAGCCACGCCCACCAGCCCGCGCCGCGCGCCTGCAGGTCGGGCCATCCACCGCCCGGGACCGGGCTGAACTGGATCTGGTTCCCGGTGTCCTCGGGCAGGGTGAGCAACCGGAACGCGGCGAGCGCGCCGATCGCCGCCGCGGTGACGAGCACCCCCCGCCACCACGCCGATGAGTCGATGGAGCGGGCCGGTTCGGGTGCGAGGGCCGACCCCGTCGTGTCGGTGGAGGGCTGGCCGTCGGCCACGACGTAGGGGGTCCAGCCGGCAGCTGACAGGAACCGGTGGCGCGTCGGGTCGCGGGGGTCGGTGCGCCAGGTGGCCACGTGGGCGCGTCGGCCCCCGAGGGCTCCTGCGGCCCGCCCGGCGCGGGCGATGGAGCGGACGGCGGCGTCGGTCGCGGCGGGGCGGGCCGGCGGCCACGCCACGCCTCGACGGTGGGCGGTGTGGTGGGCGCCGTTGCGGAGCCGGACGTAGCGCGACGCGGCCAGGGTCCGGGCGATCGCCGCGCTCGGCGACCGCCGGTCGTCATCGGGGTCGTCGAGCGAGGCGCGACCGAAGAGGTGGTCGCGCTGGCGGACCTGGCGCAGGCTGGTCCGGTCGAGCACCACGGCGAGGACGACCCCGCCGACCAAGAGGTAGGCGGGCAGCCGGTGGTCGAGGAGCAGGTCGGAGACCCAACCGATGCGGGCGCCCCGGTCGTTGACCGCCATGTGGTCGGCGACCGCCACGACGATGGCGACCACGCCGAGCACCGCCAGCACCGGGCGCCGTCGGTGCAGCACGAGCAGGCCGACGCCGAGCGCGGCGATCGCTGTCCACCCGGCGTGCCCGACCACGAAGACGCCGCCGGGCTGGAAGAACGACGGGAAGAGCAGGCCCCACGGCGCCTCGAAGCCGCTCGAGGTGGAGCGGGCCCACAGGGCGTCTTCGTGGAAGGCGAAGCCGGCGCCGACGGCGTAGCCGAGGATCAGCGTGTCGACCATCCCGGTCTGGGCGAGCCGGCGGGCGCCGAGGAGCGCGACGAGCAGCACCGGGAGCAGCTTGACGGCTTCCTCGAGGGGTGGGACCACCCACACGTCGACACCGTCCTCGTCGACGGTGGACAGCGAGGTGAGCGGACCGGCCAGCAGGTGGACGATGACCGCCGCGCCCGCGAAGCCGAAGAGCCACGACGACACCACCTGGCGGACCCGCACGGCGCGGATCGTGACCGACACGGCCAGCAGCCAGGCGAGGGCGAACCAGTGGTAGCCGGCGACGCGCGCCAGGTTCCCCCACCCGCTGTTCCCGCCCAGGCGGGGCAGGGCCGTGACGAGCACCACCACGGCCACCACCAGGCCCCACCGGGTGAGCCGCGCCCGCCACCCCGACGGGGTGAGCCAGCGCACGACCCGGGCGGGGGTCGACCAGCCCGACACCGCGTCGGGCGGACGGCCGGCGGTGTGCCGGCGCACCGTGGCCTCGTCGCGCGGGAGCCACAGCGGGGCCGGCGCGGTCGCCGGTCCGACAGCGGGCGGTCCCGGCGGTCGGGTGTCGGTGCGCGGCGCGCTCGCGATCTCTGTCACTCGGCTCCCTCGTGGTGGCTCACCCCTGGCCGGGGCGCCAGACCTTCACGTGCTCGCCGGGGGCGAGGTGACGGATGTCCTTGGTGGTGCCCGACGACGTGTCGAAGCCCTCGACCACCCGGCTCACCGTGAGGCGGTACCACCGCCGCCCGGTGGCGTGGGCCCGGGCCGACGACATCGCATCGCCCACCTTGGCGAGCCAGCCGGGGACCGCCCCTTCGCCGTCGAGCGCCTGCACCGCGCCGCCGGTCGACAGCGGGACCGCGACCTCGACCGTGGTCTCGGCACCGGGCTCGATGGCGATCGCGCACTCGTGCTCGTAGGTGAGGACGGTCCGCAGGTCGTCGGACGACCCCTCCTTCGCGTCCGCCTTCGAGCCCGGGGCCTCGCGGTCCGACTCGGAGATCTCGAACTTGAGCCGGCGCACGGTGCGGGGCTCCTCGGTGGTGTTGGCGAGCGTCACCACCACCGGCAGGGCGTCGTCCTGCCAGCGGAACACCCCGGGCGTCTCGAAGCGCAGCTTCACCCCGCCGGTGTCGAACACCTTCTTGATCTTGTCCCACAGGCCCATGGCCGCCCCCCAGCTCGTCGCTGTCGGCGCCGACGCTAACGGCTCGTCGTCGCGAGCGAGGGGTTCCTAGTGCCCGCGCAGCGGGGCGATCACCTGCTCGGCGAAGCGGACCGCGGGTTCGGGGTGCAGGGGGTGGCCGAAGTCCATGATGAAGTAGGTGATCCCGAGGTCGTGCAGGTGCGCCAGCCGCTCGACCCACCGCTCGGAGTCGGCGTCGGACTCGGGGAGGTCGCCGGCGACGGTGACGGTGCTCTCGATGTCGGCCGGGTCGCGCCCGGCGTCGACCGCAGCGGCGTCGACGATGGCGCGCTTGCGCAGCCAGTCGTCGTCGCCCCGGTAGGCGCCGTTCCACAGGTCGGCCTGGCGGCCGACGATGGGCAGGCCGATCTGCTCGCCCGAGCTGCCGATGCACACCGGTGGCACCACCTCGGGGCGGGGGGTGGCGGCGGCGTCGTCGATCGAGAACCACCGTCCCTCGAAGGTGGGGTGGGGCTCGGTCCACATGAGCCGGCAGATCTGCACCACCTCCTCGAGCTGGCGGAGGCGCGTCGCAGCCGACGGGAAGTCGTAGCCGTAGGCCCGGTACTCGTCCTCGCGCCACCCGCCGCCGATGCCGAGGATGAAGCGCCCGCCCGAGAGCACCTGCAGGGTGGAGGCCATCTTGGCCGTGAGGGCGGGGTTGCGGTAGCCGTGCCCGAGCACGTGGTGGCACAGCATCACGTCGGGGAAGCGGGCGGCCAGCCAGGTGAGCGTGGTCCAGCCCTCGAGGAACCCCTCGGTCTTGTCGGCGTCGAAGCCGTAGAAGTGGTCGGCGATCCACACCGAGTCGAAGTGGGGCAGCGCGGTGGGGAGGATGTGCTCCTCCTGGTACATCACGATGGGCTGGAAGTCGCTCCCCGCGTGACCGGCGACCGGCGACAGCCATCCGAACTTGACCATGGTCACGTTCCTTCCTGGTGGGGGCGGGCCAGGTCGAGCACCCGCCGAGCCTGGGCGGCGAGCGGCTCGTCGACCATCTGGCCCTCGAAGTCGATGGCGGCGATGCCCGCGGCGGCGGCCGCCTCGTAGGCGTCGAGCAGGCGCCGGGCCCGGTCGACCTCGTCGGCCGACGGGACGAACGCCGTGGTCGCGATGGCCACCTGGCCGGGGTGGATGCACAGCTTGCCGGCGTAGCCCAGCGCCCGGGCCTCGGCGGCCTCGCGGGCGAACC
>DATHSN010000360.1:0-4977 GCA_035464115.1 Acidimicrobiales bacterium
TGGGTGACGAGGGTGGCGCCGGCGTCGGCGGCGACGAGGGCCGACGCGTGGTCGGCGCCCGAGTGGCCGAGGGCGACCACGACCCCGCGGCCCGCGAGCTCGGCGATGGCATCGAGGGCGCCGGGCCGCTCCGGGGCGAGCGTGACGATGGCGACGCCGTCGCCGATGGCCGCCAGGCGCTCCGGGGTCGGGTCGACGAACCAGTCGGCGCGGTGCGCGCCGGGGCGGTCGCCGAGGAACGGCCCTTCGAGGTGCGCCCCGGCGATGGCGGGGCGGGCCCCCGGGCGTCGGGCGGCGGCCGCGATCCGCTCGAGCGCGGGCGCGAGCCGGTCGGGGGGCGCGGTGACGAGGGTGGGGCACCACGTGGTCACGCCCTGGGCGGCGACGAGCCCGTCGAGGCGATCCCAGTCGGCGCCGACGGCTCGGGCCACGTCGACGTCGTCGTGACCGTTCACCTGGAGGTCGACGAACCCCGGGGCGATCACGAGGTCCGGGGGATCGTCGACCGTCGGCTCGACGGCCACGATCCGGTCGCCCTCGACGTGGACGACACCGGGCGCGAGGCGCCCGTCGGGCCACAGCAGCCGACGGGCCGCGAGCTCCACCATCGGCTCAGCGCGAGGTGGCCGGTGCCCGACGGGGGCGGGGACCCTCGTGGCGCACCGACGCCCACCCGAGCCGACGGAAGGCGGCGATGACCGGCCAGGCAGGATCGACCTCGCCCCGGCGGAAGGAGAGGCGGGCCGACGTGGGGGCGGCGTGGTGGTTGTTGTGGAGGCCCTCGCCCTGGGTGAGCAGGGCCAGCCACTGCAGGTTGGTGGCGGTGTTGGGGTGCGGGCGACGGCCGAAGTGGTGCCCGATGGCGTTCACCGCAGCGTTGAGCTGGAGGTAGAGCACGGCGTGCACGATCGAGGCCACGAGCGCAGCCACCGGCCCGATGACGATCACCAACAGGGCGATGCCGAGCCCGAGACCGAGGGCGCTGCGGTCGAACAGGGCGCGGTCCCACCGGTCGGCCGGCAGGTCGCGGGCGTAGCGCTCGACCGCCGTGGCGTCGGTCGCCACCGCCCGGTAGAGCGACACGTTGGTGAGCTGCACCCGCCCCCAGCCGAGCAGCACGGGCGAGTGCGGGTCGCCCTCGACGTCGGTGTGGGCGTGGTGGGTCCGGTGCACCGCCACCCACTGGCGGGGGACGATGCCGGTGGTCATCCAGGTGATCACCCGGAACGCGGCGCGCAACACGGGGCCGAACGAGAGCGCGCGGTGGGAGAGGGCGCGGTGCAGGTAGACGGTGGTGGTGAACAGCGCGAGCTGGCACACGACCAGCCCGACGACCACGCCGAGGAGGATCGACGGGCCCGCACCATCGGGGGCGAAGGGGAAGAGCGAGGGCATCGGCATCCACCCTACCGACCGGTAGGTAGGCTCAAACGCTCGGCCGGGCGACCGTCGAGGGCGAGCGGCGGCGGGTACCGTGGGGGGCGTGAGCGAGCTGGGGACCACCGAGCCCGCGGGACGCGAGGCGCCCACCACCAAAGAGCAGATCCTCATCGAGGCGCGCCGGTGCTTCGCCGAGCACGGCTTCGACGGCACGTCGCTCAACGACATCGCCGCCGGGGTCGGCATCCGCCGACCCAGCTTGTTGCACCACTTCCCCTCCAAGGATGCGATCTACCGCGAGGTGTTCGAGCAGGCCCTCGCCGAGTGGTTCGCCCGCGTCGAGATCGCCACCAACTCCGAGACCCACCGCGAGGGGTGGATCCTCGTCGACCACGTGCTCACCGCGGGCTTCCGGTTCTTCATGGAGAACCCCGACTTCGTGCGACTCGTCCGGCGCGAGGCCCTCGAGGGCGGTCACCACCTCGGCATGGACCTCGGCGGGGCGTTGCGCCCGGCCTTCGAGCAGGCCTGCGCCTACTTCGAGCGCGAGATGGACGCCGGTCGCTTCCGTCGCCACGACCCGGCGCAGCTGCTGCTCACCGGCTACGGCGCCCTGCTCAGCTACTTCAGCGACCTGCCGCTCATCGACGGCCTCGTCGGATCCGATCCGCTGGCCCCCGCGGCGGTCGAAGCGCGCCTCGACCACATCCGCGCGTTCTTCTGGGCCGCGCTCGAGCCCGCGGTCGACGGCGTCGACGACGTCGACGGCCTCGCTCCGCCGGTCGAGCGCGCCGGGGCCGTGGGAGGCACCTGAGTAGGCTCGGGCGCCGTGCCCGACCACGCCACCAGCCGCACCCTGTCGGAGGCGGAGTCCAAGCGACTCCTCGCCGCCCACGGCGTGCCCTTCGCCCCCGAGCACGTGGTGCCCGACGCCGAGTCGGCCGTCGCCGCGGCCGACCAGATCGGCTACCCCGTCGTCGCCAAGCTCAACGGCGACCGCATCGCCCACAAGACCGAGCGGGGCCTGGTGCGCCTGGGCCTGGGCGACGCCGCCGCCGTGCGCCGGGCCGCCGACGAGCTGCTCGCGGCGGCCACCCCCGACGACGGCGAGGTGTCGGTGCTCGTCGCACCGATGCTGCGGGGCACCCGCGAGCTCATCGCCGGCATCGCCACCGACCCCCAGTTCGGCCCCACCGTGCTGCTCGGGCTCGGCGGGGTCCTCGCCGAGGCCGTCGCCGACGTGGTGATCCGCCTGGTCCCGCTCTCACCCGTCGACGCCGACGACATGATCGGCGACCTCGCCACGCAGGCCCTCCTCGGCCCGTTCCGCGGTGAGCCCGCGGTCGACCGTGACGCCCTCGCCGCGGTGCTGGTGGGGCTGTCCGCGGCCGCCGAGGCCCGCCCCGACATCGTGTCGGCCGACCTCAACCCGCTCATCGTCGTCGACGGCCGCCCCATCGCCGTCGACGCCCTCGTGGAGGTCGACCGATGACCAGCCCGTCCCCCGACGCCCTGCGCGCCCTGTTCGAGCCCCGCGGGGTGGTCATCGCCGGCGCGTCCAGCCACCCCGGCAAGTTCGGCTTCGTCAGCCTGCACAACCTGCTCGCCGCCGGCTACGCCGGCAAGGTGTTCGCCACGAACCTCCAGGGCGAGACGGTGCTCGGCATCGACACCGTCCCCTCGGTGGCCGACCTGCCCGACGGCGAGGCCGACCTGGTCTTCGTCTGCACCCCCGCGTCGGCCAACCCCCAGCTGCTGCGCGACTGCGCGGCCAAGGGGATCAAGGCCGCGTTCATCACCTCGGCGGGCTACGGCGAAGCGGGCGACGAGGGTCGGCGGGCCGAGGCCGAGCTGGTGGCGCTGGCGCGCGAGCTCGGCATGGTGCTGGCCGGTCCCAACGGGCAGGGCGTGGTGTCGACCCCGGTCGGGTTGTGCGCCCAGATCGTGGCGCCCTACCCGCCTGCCGGCCGCATCGCGGTGGCCAGCCAGTCGGGCAACTTCGTCTCGTCGTTCATGAACTTCGGGGTGCAGACCGGCATCGGCTTCAGCCGAGCCGTGTCGGCGGGCAACGCCGCCATGCTCACCGTGGCCGACTACCTCGACTGGTACGGCGACGATCCCGCCACCGCGGTGGGTCTCGCCTACGTCGAGGGCATCGACGACGGTCGCGCGTTCATCGAGCGGTTGCGCGCCGTGGCCGAGCGCAAGCCGGTCGTGCTGGTCAAGGGCGGCGCCACCTCCGGAGGCCAGCGGGCCGCGGCCAGCCACACCGGCTCTCTCGCCACCGACGACCGCGTCTTCGACGGCGCGTGCCGCCAGGCCGGGGTCACCCGGGCCGCCACGGTGGAGGAGGCCTTCGAGGCCGCCGCCACGTTCGCCACCCAGCCCCGCCCGAAGGGCAACAAGGTGGTGGTCATGACCACCGCCGGGGGATGGGGGGTCGTCACCGCCGACGCCATCGCCCGCAGCAGCCTCGAGCTCGTCACCTTGCCGCCCGATCTGCTCGCCGCCATCGACGAGCACCTCCCGCCGCGGTGGAGCCGCAACAACCCGGTCGACCTGGCCGGGGGTGAGACCCGAGACACGATCCCGGTGGTGATGGACCTCATCGCCTCGCACCCGTCCGTCGACGCCATCATCTACCTGGGGCTCGGGATCCAGAGCAACCAGGCGCGCCTGATGCGCCGCGGCCCGTACTACCCCGACCACGGTCTCGAGCGCATCGTCGACTACCACGAGCGACAGGACCGCCGCTTCGCCGAGGCGGCCGCCGAGATCAGCGAGCGCACGGGCAAGCCGATCCTGACGGCCACCGAGCTCGCCGTCGCCGACCCCGACAACCCCGGCCCGGCCGCGGTGCGCGCCACCGGACGGCTGTGCTACTCGTCGGCCAACCGGGCCGTCACCGCCCTCGACCACCTCTGGCGCGACGCGCGCCACCGCGCCCGTCGGGGCCGATGACCACGGTCGCCGTCAGGAGGGCACCGTGCGCGCGCTGATCGCCGCCCTCGTCATCGCGGGCCTCGCGGCAGGAGCCGGGTGGATGGGGGTGCGCGCCGACGAGGCCGAGCCCACCGCCCCCGAGGTCGCGACGGCACGGGTCGAGACCCCCGTGCTGTCGGTGCGCCGCGCCCCCGAGGCCCTCGTCGCACCCCGCCGACGGGCGCTGGTGGCTGCGGCCGCGGCGCCCTACGTCGCCGAGCTGCCGCCCACGGCCTGCCTCGTGGTGTCCGATGGGCGCACGCGCATCGTCGACCACCAGCCGGCGCTCCCGCTCGCCCCGGCCTCCACCGAGAAGCTGCTCACCGCGGCGGCCCTCCTCGAGGTGGTGGGACCCGACAGCACGTTCCGCACCGTCCTCGGCGCCGACACCGCCCCGGTCGACGGTCGGGTCGAGGGCGACCTGTGGCTCATCGGCGGTGGCGATCCGCTGCTCACCACCGCCGCCTACCGGGCGATCTTCGCCGATCCGGCGCAACCGGCCACCGAGCTCGAGCGGCTCGCCGACGCGGTGGTCGCCGCCGGGGTCAGCGAGGTCACCGGCGCCGCCAGCCCGTCGGCGCTGCTGGCCTCCATCCGGCGCCGGTGCCTGGCCCT
>DATHSN010000361.1:0-4546 GCA_035464115.1 Acidimicrobiales bacterium
CGAACCGGCGAATCGTGGGTGCGCGTGGCGCACCGTGGGTTCGCCAGTTCGGGAGGGGGTCGAACCGGCGAATCGTGGGTGCGCGTGGCGCACCGTGGGTTCGCCAGTTCGGGAGGGGCGGTGGGAGGGGTGGGCTCAGCGGGTCCAGGGCTGGGTGAAGCAGCGGTCGCGGAGGCGGCCGGGCGACCAGCGGCCCCACACCCCGAGGACCGCCCGGCGGGTGTACTCGGTCCAGGCGATGGCGTCGGGGGCGGCGATGCGCCGCACGGTCTGGGTGATGCCGCCGTCGTGCACCACGTAGCCGGCCCAGGCGCCGGGGAAGTCCTTGGTGGCGCACACCTCGGTGATGGTGACCCCGTGCCAGCGGTGACGGCGGTTGCGGTGGGTGTGACCCGACGTGACGACCACGTCGGGGTTGGCCGCCCCCAGCGCCCGCAGGAACCGGGCCGCCTCCCGACCGGGCGTGCCCGGCGGCCAGAACCACGGGAAGGCGAAGCGCTGGGGGTGGTGGTGCAGCGCGACCAGCACCGGCCCGTCGGCGTCGGCCGCCGCGGCCACCACCTCGTCGGCGGTGTGGCGGACCCGGCCGTGGCCGTGGCGGTCGATGGTGGAGTCGACCAGCACCAGGCGCAGCCCGGGCACGTCGAGCACCCGCACCCCACGCACCACCTCGACGACGCCGCCGCCGACCACGGCAGGGATCTCCATGGTGCGCCCCGGCTTCACCTCGTGGTTCCCGGGGACCATCTCGACCGGGATCCCGGCAGAGCCGAGCAGCTCGTCGGCGTGGGCCCACTCCTCGGGGTGACCCTGGTCGACCAGGTCGCCCTTCACCACGAGCAGCGCCGCCCCCCAGTGGCGGGCCTCGGCGATGGCAGCCCGACCGCAGCGCAGCGGGTGGGGGACCGCCGGCTCGCCCCGCTCGCGCATCCGCTTCGACAGGCCGAAGCGGGTGGCGCCCAGGTGGACGTCGGAGACGGTGGCGAACCGGAAGCGCTCCGGCCCGGGGGGCAGGGCGAGCGTCGTGCCGGTCAGGCGCGCCCCGGTCCGGCCCAGGCCCGGGCCCTCGACGAGCGCGGTGAACGGGGTGTCGGGGGAGAGGCCGTCGACCACGACCGCGCCGGGGAACCCGTCGCTCGTGGCGAGCACCTCGCGGTCGGCCACCCGGACCCGCACCGGGCCGCGCCGCAGCCCCGCCCAGGTGATCTGGACCGCGGTCGCCTCGACCGCGAACAGCTCGGCCCGCGGCCGACCCCACGAGCGGGGCGGGAAGCTCACGGGCGGTCGGCGCTCAGGGCTGCAGCGCCTCGGCGAGGGCCGACCGCTGCCGGTCGTGCAGGCGCACGTTGACCCGCATCGTCTCGAGGTGCTGCTCGAGGGTCTTGGTGGCCTGGGGCACCGGGTGCTCGGCGAAGAACGCCTCGATGTCGGCGGCGCGCGCCGGGTCGCCCACCACCGAGATGCCCTCGAGCATGCGCACGATGGTCATCGACGGGAGCCGCTCGTTGATCGCCTGCCACTCGTCGCGCACGAAGCGCCAGGCGGCGTCGGCCTGGTCGTGGTTGCGCAGGGCCCGCCGCAGCAGGAACGCCGCGTTCTGGGTGCGGACCTCGTCGGTGAGGCTCATGGCCCGCACACGGGCCGCCTCGTCGTCGCCGGGGAAGTCGGCGAGCGCGTAGAGGTAGCGCTGCTCGTCCTGGGGGGTGGGGGCCGCGCGCAGCCGCGCCAGGTAGCGGTCGAGCTCGGCGGCGTCGCCGTGGGCGGCGACGACGTCGACCGCAGCGGCGGCGAGGGGCGGGTCGACGGGCTCGCCGGCGTCGACCCGGTCGAGCACGGCGCGGCAGGCGGCGACGATCTCGGGGTCGTCGCCGACCCGGCCGAGCAGGGCGACGAGCGTGCCCCGCAGCTGGCGCCGCCGGTCGTCGTCGGCCTCGGAGACGGCGGGCCCGATGCGGTCGAGCGCGGGGCCGGCGAGCGCCCGCACCCGCGCCGTCCACGCCGCCCGGTCGGCGTCGCCGACGAGGCGGTCGAGGTCGCCGAGCGCGCTGGCGAGCCGCTGCCAGACCGAGAGGTCGTCCTCGGTGGCGGCCAAGCGCTCGACGAGGTCGAGCACCGCGGGCGCGCCGAGCTCGCCGGCGAGCAGCAGGGCCCACGCGTCGTCGACCAGTCCGTAGCGCTCGATGGGCGACAGCGCCCCGGTGGCGGCGGCGTCGACGACGGCGGCCTGCCCGTGCGCCGAGTAGCGGACCCGGTAGAAGCCGGCGCCCTCGACGTTGGCGAGCACCCAGTCGGCGGGTCCTCCCAGCTCGATCTCGGTGAGGTCGTCGTCGAGCAGCACCCGCTCGTCGACCACGTGGTCGCCGCGGCCGACCCGCAGGGTGACCGGCACCGACCAGCGGGGCTCACCGTGGCCGTCGGCGTCGTCGTGCAGGTAGCGGAACCGGTGCTGGGTGAGCCGCACGCTCGCCCCACCCGGCTCGTGGGCCACACCCACCGCGGGGAAGCCGCCCTGGTAGATCCACGAGTCCATGATCCGCCGGACGGGCTCGCCGGTGGCCTCCTCGATGGCGTCCCACAGATCGGTGGTGCGGGTGTTGTCGTACGCGTGGGTGCGCAGGTACGCCCGGATGCCCTCACGGAACGGCTCGGCGCCCAGGTAGCGCTCGAGCATCCGCAGCACCGCGGCGCCCTTCTCGTAGGTGAGCAGGTCGAACATGCCCTCGGCGTCGGCCGGAGAGATCACCGGGAACTCGATGGGTCGGGTGGCGGCCAGCGCGTCGACGCCGAACGCGGCGGTGCGCGACAGGCCGAAGTCGACCCACCGCTCCCACTCGGGCCGGTAGGCGTCGGTGGCGAGCATCTCCATGAACGTGGCGAACGCCTCGTTCAGCCAGATGCCCTCCCACCAGCCCATGGTGACGAGGTCGCCGAACCACATGTGGGCGAGCTCGTGGGCCACCACGTCGACCAGCCGCTGCTTCTCGGGCTGGGTGGCGGCGTCGGGGTCGATGAGCAGCAGCACCTCGCGGAAGGTGACGCACCCGAGGTTCTCCATGGCCCCGAACGCGAAGTCGGGGACCGCGACGAGGTCGAGCTTGTCGCCGGGGTAGGGGATGTCGAACCACTCGGCGAAGAAGTCGAGGCTGAACCGGGCGGCGTCGAGCGCGTAGGCGGTGAGGTGGCCCTTGCCGGGCGGGTGGGCGATGCGGATGGGGACCCCGCCGCGCGACATGACCGGCTCGGTGAGCTCGAGGGGGCCGACGACGAACGCCACCAGGTAGGTGCTCATCGGCATGGTGGTGGCGAAGCGGACCCGGCGGCGGCCGTCGCCGAGCGGCTCGGCCGCCACCTCGGCGGCGTTGGACAGCGCGGTGAGCCCGTCGGCCACCACCAGGGTGATGCCGAACGTGGCCTTGAAGTCGGGCTCGTCGAAGCACGGGAAGGCTCGGCGGGCGTGGGTCGACTCCATCTGGCTGACCGCCAGGGTGCGGGGGGTGCCGTCGTCGTCGGTGAAGGTGGAGCGGTAGAAGCCGACCAGCTTGTCGTTGAGCTCGCCCCGGAACTCGAGCTCGAGGCGCCACTCACCGGGGGCGGCGGCGGCGTCGAGGTCGAGCACCGCCCGCTCGGTGTCGTGGTCGTAGGTGACCTCGGCGGTGAGCGTGGTGCCGTTGGGGCCGACCAGCGCCGCCCGGTCGATGTCGATGTCGAGCGAGTTGACCACGATCTCGTCGACCGGCTCGCGCACCGACACGTGGATGGCGGCCGTGCCCGAGAACCGGGCGGCGTCGAGGTCGGGCGCCAGCTCGAGGTCGTAGTGCGACGGCACCACCGCGCGGGGCAGGCGGTAGCGGTCGAGCTCGGCGGGACCGGTGGTCACGGTGGCCTCCAGCGTCGGTTCGGGACCGGCCGATCGTACCGGGTAGCCTGCGACGTCCCCTTCCGGGGGGAGCGACGGGGCGACGGGGAGAGCCGATGACCGAGCCAGCCACCATGATCCGGCGCGGGACCGCCGCATGACCGACAAGGCGTTCGCCGTGGTCGGCATGGGCAACGCCATGGTCGACGTGATCAGCCACGTCGACGACGCGTTCATCGCCCGCCACCGCCTCGATCGGGGCGCGATGCGCCTCATCGACACCGACGAGGCGCATCGGCTCTACGCGTCGATGCCCCCGGGGATCGAGGCGTCGGGCGGGTCGGCGGCCAACACCTGCGCGGGCATCGCCTCGTTCGGCGCGCCGGTCGCCTACATCGGCAAGGTGCGCGACGACCAGCTCGGCGAGGTGTTCGCCCACGACATGCGGGCGGCAGGGGTCTCCTACGAGGTCGCCCCCGGCGCCGACGGCGACCCCACCGGCCGGTGCCTCATCGTGGTCACGCCCGACGCCCAGCGCACGATGAGCACCCACCTGGGCATCGCCCGCCACGTGGCGCCCGCCGACGTCGACGAGGCGCTCGTCGCGTCGGCGCAGCTCTTCTACTGCGAGGGCTACATCTGGGACGTCGACCTCACC
The DNA here is from genome assembly GCA_035464115.1 of Acidimicrobiales bacterium. Lineage (GTDB taxonomy): Bacteria > Actinomycetota > Acidimicrobiia > Acidimicrobiales > SKKL01 > DATHSN01. Next base: position 4,515 of record DATHSN010000361.1, read on the forward strand.
AAGGAGGCCATCCTGAAGGGGATGGACGTGGC
>DATHSN010000362.1:0-13668 GCA_035464115.1 Acidimicrobiales bacterium
GGGCTGCCAGACGATCCAGAGGAACGCGACCACGTAGGGCGTCCAGATCGTCGATGGCAGGATCCGGCGCTGTTGCACCGCCAGGCCGACGAGCGTCGCCGCGATCGCCGTCGCGCTCAGCAGGCTGCCGTAGCGGAACGCCGCCACCGTCCACTCCGGGAGCAGGGTGAACGAGGCGTCGAAGCCGTAGTCGGTGGCGCGGTACCCGCGGCTCCAGACCGTCGCTGCCTCGAACAGCCACAGCGGGTAGAGCCCGTAGCGGAGCACCCGGGCCGGACCCGGTCCGATGCGGAGGCCGCCGAGAGCGGCGCCGACGCGGACGACCCCGTAGGTCTGCTTCACGTAGTGCCACGTGGTGAGGCTGTACACGGTGACGAGGGCGAGCCGGGCCCCAGCCCGGGCCGGTCCGGTCAGCCCGACCGCGGTGGCGGCGACGACGGCCGCGGTGAAGGCCAACAGGGCCACGGGGACCACCACCAGCGCCCACCGGTGCTCGCGCAGCGCGGCGCGCCCCTGCCCGTAGGCGAGGTGGTACGACACGCCGAAGTGGGTGGCGATGATCGCGAGCAGCACCCACAGCGCCGCGCCGCGGAAGGCCGGGATGGTGACGTCGGGGAGTCCCGGCACGCCGGCGAACAGCACCCAGGCGACGATCGCCAACCCGCCCACGAGCCAGCCGTCCAGCGCGGGGGAGACCAGCGACCGCCGATCGACGTCGACCCGTGGCGCGGTGGCGGTGGTGACCGGTGCGCCGGGGGGTGTGGCCGGCTCGGCTGGGCGGGGGGCGACGTCGAGCGCGCCCAGCCTCACGTCCTGGCCCTCGGCCGACCGACCACCAGCAGGGCCGCACCGCCGAGGACGAACGCGAGTCCGAGCACCGTCACGATGGTGGAGGTCTCGTTCGGGCCGGTGGCGGGGAGCTGGGCGGTGTCGGCCCCCTGGACCGCGGCGGCGGTCGTCGTGGTCGGTGCGACCGTGGTGGTGGGCGCCTCGGTGGTCGGGGGCGGTGCGACGGTGGTGGTGGGTGCCTCGGTCGTGGTGGTCGGGGGCTCGGTCGTGGTCGTCGGCGCTTCGGTCGTCGTGGTCGGTCCGGAGATGATCGGAGGCTCGTCGTCTCCCGTGCCGGGCACCCCGGCGCTGCCGGCGGTGCCGACGCTGCCCATGCTCGACACCGACGCCAGCGGTGTGAACGTCAGCGCGAGGCCGAAGACGATCATCGCGATCGGCCCCAGCACGCCGATGCCGGCCCACGATCGAACGGTTGTGGTGTCCACGACGCCCCCTCAGCTCTGTGGTCGCTCGCCGGTCGGCTCGCGGCCGGCAACCTACGGAGGCCCACCAACAACTCGATCACGGCCTGCTCACAGCGACGTCCGGCGCAGGCCACCGGGGTCCTTGGTCACTGTGCGGCTCGGGCGCGGTTCGAGATGATGGGTCCGAGCGGCGAGGGAGGTGCGCGATGTCGCAGTGGTACGCGGCGGTCGACGGGCGGACGTCGGGGCCCCACAGCTGGGACGAGCTGGTGGCGCTCGGCGCCACCGGCGGCATCGGGGCCGACGACCTGGTCTGGGAGGCGGGCGACGCATCGTCCCTCCCGGCTCGGGCCGTGCGCGGCCTGTTGCCGGTCACCGACCTCCCGGCACCGCGGGCCGACGATCTCGTCGCCGAGTCGGTCGCGTGGCACGTGGCCGGGCGCGGCGACCCCCAGGCGCCCGCGATGCGGGTGCTCAACAAGATGGGAACCCTCCGCCTCGCCGACGGGCGCCTCAGCTTCACCACCCCGCGCGGCACGGTGCGGTTCGACGCGCCCGTCTCCGAGCTGCACAGCCCCGCCCCGGCCGAGGGCGGCGCCGCGCTCGAGCTGTGGGAAGGGGCCACCCGGCACCGGATGCTCTTCGCGGGCTCGTCCGAGCTGGGGATGCCGAGCGCGCCGGCGTTCGGCGGGGTCGTCGGTCTCGCGGAGACCGCCTCGGGCGTGTCCACCGCCCTCGCGCACCACAAGGGGGCCAAGGCCACGGTGTCGGGGTGGCTCGAGCTGCTCGAGCCGCGGGTCGCCACCGCCGCGCCCGAGGACGTTCGGGTCCGAGGCCCCCGCACCGGGGTCCTCTACTGGCTGCTGTTCTCGTGGAAGCTGCTGTTCCTGTTGGCGGTGATGGCGGTGGCGTTCGTGGTCGCGATCCTCGTGATGGGCGCGTCCTGACCCACGGCGCGCCACGTCCCCCACGAGGGCGCGACCTCGTGGCCGATCCTCGCCGTCGCGACCAGAGCCCGTCCTCGGCGTCGACGCCAGGGTGACGGCGGGCCGCCGACGTCAGCCCTCGCAGCCGATGCCGTTGCCGTCGCCGTCGAAGCGGTGGGGATCGGCGCCGACGACGGTGAATCGCCGGTGGGCGATGTCGGCGCAATCGAGGTCGGGGGGTGGCGACGGGATGCACACGTCGGGATACGACGGGTCGCAGCCGCTCCCCGGTCCCCCGGCCGTGGGTGCGGGCGCACGGCCGACGGGGGCGGGATCGGGGACGGCGACGTCGGGGCAGCCGCGCAGCATGTTGCGCAGGGCGCGGACCTCGTCGGGGTCGGCGGTGAGCCCCCAGCGGATCTTGGTGGTGGTCCACGCGGTGGCGTAGCCGCACCAGGCGTCGCGGGCGGGGGGCTGCCACGAGCTCGGATCGCGGTCGGACTTGATGCGGTTCATGGCCGCGGTCACCGCCACGAGCGCACCGGGGGACAGGTCGTTGGCGAACGCCCGTCGGGTCGGCTGGTCCCAGGTGTCGGCCCCCGACCGCCACGCCTCGGCGAGGGCGACGACGTGGTCGATCTCGAGCTCGGTGGGGTCGGGGGTGGAGTAGCCGTCGTAGGTGCTGAGCCAGAACCCGCCGTCGAGGGCGCATCGGGGCCCGATGGTGACGTCGGTCAGCGAGTCGCGGATGAGGACCTCGCGACGGGTGTCGCAGCCGTCGCCGGACCCGTCGAGCCAGTGGGGGAACAGGTCGCGGTCGTAGCCGTCCGTCGTGCCCTCGGGGGCCACCGTCAGGAGATCGACCAGCGCGTCGACCCCGACCGAGTCGGCCGAAGCCTGCGTCTCGGTGGGCGCGGTGTTGGTGCCGCCTGCCGCAGTCGCCTCGGTTCCCGGGGGCGCAGAGGTCACGGGCGTGGTCGTGTCCTCGGTCCCGGTGGCGAACGTGAGCGCCACCACCGCCATGGTGACGATGGTGAGCGCGGCGATCACCCGCAACGACGTGGACATCGCCCTCCAGTGTCGTCGCTCCCGCGGGCATGATGGCGCACGTGATCCGCGCGACGACACCCGCCGATGGCGAGCAGCTCCGAGCGATCGAGCGGGCGGCCGGCGAACGGTTCCGCGAGGCGGGCCTGCCCGACATCGCCGACGACGAGCCGCCGTCGACCGAGGTGCTCGCGGCGTACGCCACCGCCGGGCGGAGCTGGGTCGCGGAGGACCCGGAGGGCCGGGTGATCGGCTACGTGATCGTCGCCGTCGTGGACGGCAACGCCCACATCGAGCAGGTGAGCGTCGATCCGCGCCACCAGGGCCGCGGCGTCGGCCGGGCGCTCGTCGACCAGGTCCGGGTCTGGGCCACCGACACCGGGAGGCCGGCGGTCACGCTGACGACGTTCCGTGACATCTCCTGGAACGCGCCGCTGTACCGCCACCTCGGGTTCTCCGACCTCGCCGACGACGAGCTCGGCCCCGAGCTGCGTGCCGTGCGCGACGCCGAAGCCGCCCACGGCCTCGACCCCACCACGCGCGTCTGCATGCGCATGGACCTCTGACTCGGATCACGGCCCGGCACCGTCGACCCCCGCCTCAGGTGGCGGGGTCGACGGGGACCTCGCCACCGTCGCGGAGGGCGATCGCCATCGTCGGCAGGGCCAGCGCGAGGGTCTGGATGACCCAGAACGCCGCCATCACGCCGTTCCACGTGAGGTCGACCGTCCACGTGTCGGCGTCGTCGGCGCGCACGACGAACGCCAGGAGCCCGGCCGACGCCATGATCACGACGAGCCCGGCGAGGTAGCGGTAGGCCTCGACGTACATGGCGTTGCGCAGCGCGAGCTGGCGCTCGTCGAGGAGGTGGTCGGGCATGTCGGCCACGACCCGCACCGACCGCCGCAGCAGGTACAGCACTCCGAACGTGGCGAGCACGGTCACGATCCCGGCGATGGCCCCGAGGGTGATCCACGCCACCGGGGTGGCGACGATCAGGGCGATCTCGGCGGCCACCAGCGCGACCCGGGCGCGCCGGGTGCGCCATCGGGCGAAGCGGGTGTCGGCGAGGACCCGGTCGGCCCACTCGGCGACGGCGGCGTCGTTCTTCTCACGGGTGGCCTGCCAACGGGAGGTCATGGCATCTCCTTGAAGGTGGGATCGAGGGAGAAGATCTGCTCGACCGGGGCGCCGAGCGCGACCGCGATCCGCAGCGCCAGCGCCAGGCTCGGGCTGTACTCGCCCCGCTCGAGGTAGCCGATGGTCTGGTAGTGGACGTCGACCGCGTCGGCGAGCTCCTGGCGGGTGAGCCCCGCGCTCAGGCGGTGCTGCTCGAGGCGGCTGTACACCGGCTCCTCGGACTTGGGCTTCCGTCCCACGGAGGCAGTATGAATGCTACATAGCATGAATGCAACATCGACGGCCGACCGGGGTGGGCGGCGTCGTCAGCCCGGGGTCACCAGTCGACGTCGGGGGTGGGTGGGAAGAGCGCGTCGCGCTCCTCGGCCAGACGGGCGCAGTCCCAGTCGTCGGTCACCCGCTCCAGGATGATCGGGCTCTTCGCCGGGTCGGGGTGCTGCACCCAGCTCGACTCGGCGGCGAAGATCGGGTCGCTCGCGCCGATGATCAGCTGCTCGGAGTCGTCGGTGACCGTGCCGGTGAGCGTGTCGGGACCGGTGAGCAACGCCTCCCAGGCGAAGATCTCGCGCCGGGCGATGTAGAGCTCGCCGCTCAGCTCGTCGGTGACCCGGATGCTGACCGTGATCCCCGGGTTGCCGTCGCCGTCGTCGTCGACGATGCGCGGGTCGTCGGGGTCGGTCGGCAGCGACTCGGTGAACGGGTCGTCGAGCCGGATGCCGACCGGGGTCGGCGTCGCCGCCCGCCGGACCCGCAGCACGCCGTCGACGAGGTCGACCTCGACCGGGGTGCTCGGTGGGCGGATCGCCTGGGTGGCCGCGTCGGACAGCGACGTCTCGATCGGCTGGTCGGTGCGCTGCTCGGAGAAGCAGAACCGGGCCGAGTCGATGACCTCGCCGTCGACCACGGTGAAGTCGTTGAACCCGTAGCTGATGATGAGGGTCTTGAGCACGCCGTCCTCGTAGGCGACGACGTCGTAGTGCGCCCACCGCCCGACCAGCTCCTCGCCCAGGATCGGCTCGCTGTCGGCGGGCGCCACCGTCGTCGAGGCGGAGGTGGTGGAGGTCGACGTGGCCGCGTCGGCGCCGTCGGCGGTCCCACCGCCATCGCCACATCCAACAGCGAGCAACCCCACGGCCACGACGGCGACGACCCAACGCATCGTGGGAACCTATCGGCGCCTCGCTCCGTCCGTGCCGAGCCGGCGTCGGCGTCCCGTCGATCGCGTCGCTACGAGTCGCGGTGAGCAACCGCTCCCGGGCGCCGTCCCTTCCAGTAGTAGAGGATCGGGCCGACGTACGAGATGCCGATGACCATCGCCCAGGTGCGCTTGCGGCCGTTGATCTGCTCGGCCGGCCGTTCGGCCAGATCCGACCAGGCGCTGACGGCGAGCGAGACCTGCACCGCCACCGCCGCCATGGCGAGGACCTTCCGGAGTGGGCTCATCTCGTCCCACCGGCGTGAGCGCACGTTCGACCTCCTGCTCCAGGCGCGCCGTCACCCGATGCGGCGCGTGACCGTGTCGCCATGGTCCCGAACCGGCCGCGGTGCCGCCAGGGGCGCAGGTCCCGATCCCGCCGGATCGCCGCCCGTCGACGGCGCGCCACCAGTCACGGTCGGGCCACGCCTGGATCCACCCGGCCGACGCCCGACGTGCGACACTCCCCGCCATGAAGCTCAACCTCTCCGCCGACGAGGTCCTCGCCACCACCCGCTCGGTCCGCAAGCGGCTCGACTTCGACCGCCCCGTCGAACGGGAGATCGTCACCGAGGCCCTCGAGCTCGCCCTGCAGGCCCCCACCGGGTCGAACACGCAGGGCTGGCACTGGGTGTTCGTCGAGGACCCCGACAAGAAGCGGGCCCTGCGCGACATCTACGCCGCCAACTTCGAGCTCTACGCCAACGCGCCGCGCCGCGAGTTCGGGGAGGGTGACGTCCGCGAGGAGCGGATGGACCTCGTCCGCGACTCGGCGACGTACCTCGCCGAGCACTTCCACCGGGCCCCGCTGTTGTTGATCCCGTGCATCGAGGGACGGCTCGACAACCTCCCGTCGTTCGCCACCGCCTCGATGTGGGGCTCGCTGTTCCCGGCGGTGTGGAGCTTCATGCTGGCGCTGCGCGAGCGCGGGATGGGCTCGGCGTGGACCACCATCCACCTGATGCGCGACGGCGAGCGCGAGGCGGCGGAGCTGCTCGGCATCCCCTACGACTCGGTGTCGCAGGGCGGGCTGTTCCCCATCGCCTACACCAAGGGCACCGACTTCAAGCCGGCCAAGCGCCTCCCTGCCGCGGCCGTGTCGCACTGGGACCAGTGGTGAGCGTGGGTCAGCCCGCCTCGGCGATGTCGATGTCGTCGGGCCGGGTGGGGACCCGCAGGATCACCACCACGCCGACCGCGCCCAGGGCCAGCACCGCCGCGCTCACCAGCGGAGGTCCGAGGGTGAACGCGCTGATGCCCACGGCCACCACCAGCATGGCGATCGCCACCACCTTGGCCCGCTGCGGCATCCCCAACCCGGCCCGGTAGTCGCGCACGAGCGGGCCGATGGTGGGCAGGTCGAGCAGCCACCGCTCGAGGCGGGGCGACGACCGCGAGAAGGCCCACGCCGCGGCGATGAAGAACACCGTGCTCGGCAGGCCGGGCACCACGATGCCGATCCCACCCACGCCGACGCACACCAGGCCCACCGGGACCCAGATCAGGCGGCGGAGGAGGGGTGGCTGGCTCATCGGATCGTCGCCGTCCAGGCTACGAGCCCGCCGACCCCGAGGCGCCGCGACCTCGGCGGTGGGCCCTACCGGGGGCCGGGGAGCCGCACGATGCTCAGCCAGAAGCCCTCGATGGAGCGGACGATCTCGCCGAACCCGTCGAGGCCCACGGGCTTGGTGACGTAGGCGGCCGCGTTGCTGCGGTACGCGGCCAGCACGTTGGACTCCTCCTTCGACGCGGTCAGCACGACCACGGGGATGTGCCGCAGGTCGTCGTCGCCCTTGATGCGCGCCAGCACCTCGTCGCCGTCGATGCCGGGCAGGTTCCAGTCGAGCAGCACCAGCTCGATCGAGGTGCCGTCGGGCGAGTGGAGGTAGTCGATCGCCCCCTCGCCGCTGGACTCGACGTGGATGCGGTTGGCCAGGCGGGAGCGCTGCGCCGACGCGAGCAGCAGCTCGACGTCGTCGGGGTTGTCCTCCACCATCAAGATGTCGATCGGGTTCACGGGTCGAGCTCCTCGGTGGGGATGGGTGGGGGATCGTCGGGCAGTCGGACGCGCACGGCGGTGCCACCGTCGGGCTCGTGCTCGATCCAGATGGTGCCGCCGTGGCGCTCGGCGATGCGTCGGCACAGGGCCAGGCCCATGCCGATGCCCTCGTCGGTGCGGCCCGTGGTGGGGTGCAGGCGCTTGAACATCTGGAACGCCTTGTCCTCCATGCCGGCGGGGACGCCGACGCCGTTGTCGCGGACCGACACGACCCAGGCGGCGTGGTCGCGCTCGGCGTCGACGCGCACCACGGGTGGGCGGGCGGGGTGGTGGTACTTCAGCGCGTTGTCGACGAGGTTCTGCATGAGCTGGCGCAGCTGGAGGGCGTTGCCCCACACGGTGGGGAGGGGGCCCGGGACGATGGTGCCACCCACCTGGTCGAGGCGGGCGACGAGCGCGTCGCCGACGTCGCCGAGCGCGGCGCCCAGGTCGACCTCCTCGTCGAGCGCCCCGCCCTGGCTGTGGACCCGTGAGTAGCGCAGCAGCCCGTCGATGAGCTGGTGCATGGTGAGCGTGCCGGCCACGATGCGGTCGCGGTAGTGCGTGTAGCGCTCGTCGCGCTCGACCCCCTGGTCGGCGAGGTGCTGGTCGAGCAGCTCGATGAAGCCGGCGACCGTGCGCAGCGGGGCCTGCAGGTCGTGGGAGGCCGCGTAGGCGAAGTGCTCGAGCTCCCGGTTCGACCGGGCCAGCGCGAGGCGGGCCTCCTCGCTCGCGGCGTGGGCCGTGTCGAGGTCGGTGACCCGCTGGCGCACGCCGGCGGCCATGGCGTCGAACGCGGCGGCGATCTCGGCCAGCTCGTCGACGGGGATCTCGCCCTCGACGCGGACGTCGAGCACCCCCTGCTCGATGCGGTGGGCCGCGGTGGCGATCGCGCCGAGCGGCTCGACCACCCGTGACACCACCTGCCGGTGAGCGACGCGGGTCGTGACCGCGGCGACCACCGCCAGCGCCAGGCAGACGACGCCGGCGACCACGGCCGCGGTGGTGGAGCCCTCGATGGCCAGCACCACGGTCCCCCCGAGCGCGGTGCCGCTGGCGACGAGCGGGATGCCCGAGAGCGCCAACGCCGCCAGCAGCTCGCGGCCGAGGGGGCGCGACGGTGCCGTGGGCGCCGTGGTCATCGGCGCGAGCGGCCCTGCCCCGAGCTCACGTCGGATCGGGTGTGACGACGGGGACGACCGCTGTGCACCCGGTCTGCTTGGCCTGGTACATCGCCTCGTCGGCGGAGTGGACCAGATCGTCGATGTCGACGCCGGGGTCGGAGGTGACGGCGACGCCGACGCTGAACCGCAGCGGGAGCGTCAGGGGGCCGACGCCGATGTCGCCGGCGACCGCGGCGGCGATGCGGTCGGCGACGTCGTGCGCGTCGTCGGGGTGGCGGAGGTGCTCGAGCACGACGACGAACTCGTCGCCGGCGTAGCGCGCTGCGGTGTCGGTGGTGCGGGTGGCTCGCATGAGCCGCTGCGCGAACTCGACGAGGAACGCGTCGCCGGTGCGGTGGCCGTACTCGTCGTTGACCGCCTTGAAGTCGTCGAGGTCGAGGAACACCACGCCGACCGCGTCGGTGTCGCGCCCGATGCGCTGGTGCGCGTGGGCCAACCGGTCGAGGAACAAGGTGCGATTGGGCAGCCCGGTGAGCGCGTCGTGCAGCGCCGCGTGCTGCAGCGCGTGCTCGGCCTGGCGCCGGTCGGTGATGTCGGAGAACTGCACGGCGAGCTCGACGGTGGTCCCGGCGGTGACGTCGGCGACCGCCAGCGCGAACCACCGGGGCTCGTGGCCGACGAGCCGGACCTCGGGGGTGCGGCTGCCGGGATCGGCGAGCGCGGCGAGGAGGAACGGACGGTGCTCGGCGGCCACCAGCGAGGTGATCGGGCGGCCCTCGAGCTCACCGGGCGCGGTGCCGACCACCCCCGCGAGCGCGAGGTTGGCCGAGTGGATCAGCCCCTCGGAGTCGACGAGGGCCATGCCGATGGGGGCGCGGGCGACGAGGCGGGAGAAGCGCGCCAGAGATCGCTCGAGCGAGGCCCGGGTGCGCTGCAGCTCGCGCTGGTGACGGTTGCGCTCGATGGCGTAGCGGGCCGAGCGCGCCAGCATCTCCGGCGCCAGGCCGTGCTTGGGCAGGTAGTCCTGGGCCCCGAGTCGGACCGCCTCGGGGCCGAGCTCGGTGCTGGCCGACCCGGTGAGGACCACCACCGGCACGTCGTGGGCCACCGCGAGCATGCGCCGCAGACCGTCGAGTCCGTCGGCGTCGGGCAGGCCGAGGTCGGTGAGCACGAGGTCGACGTCGGGGCGGGAGATCTCGACGACCGCCTCGGCGAGGGTGCCGGCGCGCCGCACGGTGCAGGGGAACCCGAGGCGCAGCTGGGCGGCCACCAGCTCGGCGTCGGCGAAGACGTCCTCGACCATGACCACGACGGGCGCGGCCACCGGGCCGTCGTCGACGGCGGTGCCGGCAGTGGACACGGCTGGGGCCGTGGCGCTCATGGCTCTCCCTCCCGGCACGAGACGTGCTCGCCTCCACACGCACGGTGCCGCTGGCGCGGAAAGTTAGTCTGTTGGCGCGCCGGTGGGAAGGAAATGGCGACGAAAGTCGCTCGTTCGACCGCTCAGTGTGGTTGTGGGAGGCCCGGCGCCACGGCGAGTGCCCATCGGGTGAGCAGATCGCCCCACGAGTCGGCGTCGAGGGGGCGATCGTCGATGTCGGCGATCACCAGGCCGAGCGACACCGCCTGCATGAGCAGCGCCGCCGCCCGGCTGTCGACGTGGGGGTCGACCCACCCGCGCTCCTTGGCCTGGTCGATCACCGCGGCGAACCGGTCGGTGACGGCGCGCTGCAGCTCGGTGATCTCGGCGCGCAGGTCGGGGTGGTGCTGGGCCGCGGCCAGCGCGGCGATGCGGTCCCACCGGTGGCGCTGGCGCTCGGGGTCGTCGGGGCGGACCATGAGCGCGCCGAGGGCGGCGGCCTGCTCGGCCTCGTCGTCGAGGGCCAAGAGGTCGTCGAGGGCGAGCGCGTCGCTCAACAGCCGCCCGCGGTACTGGTCGGCGCGCGCCGCGTTGACGAGGGCGTTGCGGTCGCGGAAGTGGTGGTAGATGGCGCTGGTGACGATGCCCGCGGCCCGGGCCACGTCGGCCACCCGCACGGCGCGCTCGCCGGACTCGTCGATGATGGCGATCGTGGCGTCGAGGATCCGGCGGCGGGTGTCCTCGGTCTCGCTGGAGTGCTCGGTGGGATCGGGCAAGGAATTCACCATATGACCGTCGGAGTGCCCGACGCGTTCGCCCCTGATGCGTCGGACATGAAGAAGTAGTGTCGAGGCATGGCCAAAGTAGCACGTACCGTGAAATTGTTGTCACTCCTCGTGGCTGGCGTGCTGCTGCTGGCGTCGTGCCTGAAGGCCGACGTCGACCTCGAGGTCCGCGACGACGGATCGGGCACGCTGCGGCTCATCAGCGCCGTCGACGTCGAGGCGCTCGAGGGCCTCGCCGAGTCGTTCGGCGACGAGGGCGATCTCAGCGAGGGGCCGTCGATCCGCGAGCAGGTCGAGTCGATCGACCCGTCGGAGCTCCCCGAGGGCGCCACCATCGAGTTCTACGACGACGGGCGCTTCCAGGGCATCGAGCTCACCGTCGAGTTCGAGCCCGGCACCGACATCGCCCAGCTCCTCGACGAGGGCCTCGCCACCGGCCCGAGCGACGCCACCGACGTCACCGGCGGCGGCATGTTCGAGTCGTTCCTGCTCGAGCCCGACGGCGAGGGGGGCTGGCGCTTCGAGGCGTCGCTGCCCGAGGCCGACGACCTGGGCGCCGAGGGCATGCCCCCCGAGATGCTCGAGTCGCTCATCGGCAACCCCGAGATCCGCTTCGCCATCCGCCTCCCCGGTCGCCAGGTCGAGCACAACGCCGACCGCATCGAGGGCGACGGCACCATGGTCTGGGAGCTCGGCCTCACCGGCGAGGGTGAGCAGGCCCTCTCCGCCCGCACCGTCCCCGGCGACCCCATCACCGGTGGCGACGACGGCGGGCTGTCGCCCATCGTCATCGGTCTGCTGGTCGTCGCCGCGGTCCTCGGCACGATCGCCATCGTGATGGTCGTGCGCAACGGGCGGTCGGCTGCGGCGCCGCCCACCGCCACGCCGCCCCCCGCCATCGGGTGACCCCCGGAGGCCCGTGGCTCGGCGCCATCGAGGGCTACTACGGCCGGCCCCACTCCCACGCCGAGCGCCTGGCGTTGGTGCGCTGGCTCGGAGTCCACGGCTACCGGCGGTTCGTGCACGCCCCCAAGGACGACCCGTTCCACCGGGCCCGGTGGCGCGAGCCCTACCCGGCCGACGAGGAGGCGCGGTGGAGCGGACTGGCGCGCACCGGCGCGTCGAGTGGGGTCGACGTGTGGGCGGCCGTGTCCCCCGGGCTCGACTGGGCTCCGGGCGACGAGCCGGCCCTCGCCGCCAAGGTCCGACGCTTCGTCGAGCTGGGCGCCGCCGGGGTCCTCGTGGCCTGGGACGACGTTCCCGGTGGCGGCGCCGAGCTCGGTCAGGTCCACGGCGCGGCGGTCGGGGCCGCCGTCGCCGCCGCCGGTGACGGTGTCGACTGGATGGTGTGCCCCACCGACTACGCCGTCGAGGCGCCCACCCCCTACCTCGAGGCCCTCGCCGCCGAGCTCCCGACCCACGTGCCGCTGGTGTGGACCGGCCCTCGGATCGTGAGCCCCACGATCGACGCCGACGTGGCCCGCCGGCTCGTCGACGGGCTCGGCCACCCGCTGGTGCTGTGGGAGAACTTCCCGGTGTCCGACGGCGGGATGCGGGGCGTGCTCCACCTCGGCCCGGCGCCCCGGCGCGATCCCGGGCTCGTGGATGTGCTCGACGGCGTCATCGCCAACCTCATGGAGCACCCGCTCGCGAACCGGGTCGCGCTCGAGGTCGTCGGGCGGTGGTGGACCGATCCGCACGCCGACCGCGACAGGGTGTGGGCGGAGGTGGTCGGGGCCGTGCCGGGCCTCGTGCCGCTGGCCCGGGCGTGCCGGTCGTGGGTCGACGACCCCGGCCCCGACGCCGAGCTGGTGGCGTGGGCCGACGCCGCCCCGGGCGACGACCGGTTGCGTCGCTTCCTCGCCGCCGGGTGCCGCGACGGCCTCGACCGGGCCCTGGCCGCCGAGCTCGAGCCCTGGCTCGTGCGGTGGGAGGCGGAGGCGGCGGCGATGCTGGCTGCGCTCGACGTGCTCGAGCACCCGGCCCCCACGCTGCACGAGCTGGGGGCGATGGCGGCGGCGTGGAACCAGGCCCGCCGCACCGGTCGCCAGCTGTTCGGCATCCGCCACGCCTTCTATCCCGTCGCGCCCATGTGGGGCCCCGAGGCGCAGCCCGCCGACGCCGTGTCGGTGGTGTCGGGCGAGAACCTCACCGACCGCCTCTGTCGCCGCGCCCTCGCTGGCGTTCCCACCCGGTCGCGCGAGCCGTAGCGCCCCCATCGGCCGGGAAGGCTCGGCGGGCCGCGTACGTTGCTCGGGGGGAACCGTTCCCTGTTCGGAGGCTCCACGTGCAGATCGCCGAGTCCGTGCTCGACCTGGTCGGCCACACACCGATGGTGAAGCTCCGCCGCCTGGCGGCGGGCCTCCCCGCGCCGGTGGTCGCCAAGCTCGAGACCACCAACCCCGGCGGGAGCGTGAAGGATCGTCCGGCCATCGCCATGATCGACGAGGCCGAGCGGGCAGGGTTGCTGCAGCCCGGCGGCACGATCATCGAGCCCACCTCGGGCAACACCGGGGTCGGGCTCGCCATCGTCGCCGCCCAGCGGGGCTACCGCTGCGTGTTCGTGATGACCGACAAGGTCGCCGCCGAGAAGGTGGCGCTGCTACGGGCCTACGGCGCCGAGGTGGTGGTGTGCCCGGTGGCGGTCGCCCCCGACGACCCGCGCTCGTACTACTCCACGGCCGAGCGCCTGGTCACCGAGACCCCGGGCGCGTTCCGCCCCAACCAGTACTTCAACCCCGTCAACCCGCTGGCCCACGAGCGCACCACCGGCCCCGAGATCTGGGACCAGACCGACGGG
>DATHSN010000363.1:0-8282 GCA_035464115.1 Acidimicrobiales bacterium
CGACCACTTCTGCCGGAAGAACGCCTCAGGGCTGGTCGGCGGGCGCCAGCTCGACCCGCACGGCGGGCTCGGCGCCGATGGTGAGCACCAGCTCGGCCACGTTGCCCGCCTCGCGCAGGTCGTCGGCGGCCGCCTCGAGCGCGGCGATCCGATCGGCGTCGGCCACCACCTCGACCCTCTCGACCGGGGCCTTCAACGACCGCTTGGCCTCGGTCTTGGCCTTGCGGATGTCGCCGAGGACGGAGGCCGCCGCCTCGTAGACGGCGGGGTCGGCGTCGGCGGCGGCGGGGGCGACGTCGTCGGTGGTGGGCCACACCTGGCGGTGCACCGACCCCTCGCGCCACCACGACCACACCTCTTCGGTGACGAACGGCAGGAACGGGGCGAACAGGCGCAGCTGGGTGTCGAGCGCGATCTCGAGGGCAGCGCGCGCCGACGCAGCCCGCTCGTCGCCGAAGCTGCCGTAGGCCCGACCCTTCACCAGCTCGAGGTAGTGGTCGCAGAACCCCCAGAAGAACGACTCGGTGCGCTCGAGCGCCCGGGCGTAGTCGTAGCCCTCGAACGCCGCGGTGGCGTCGTCGACCAGCTGGCCGAGGCGAGCGAGGAGCGCCCGGTCGATGGGCTCGGTGACCGCGGTCGGGTCGAGCGAGCCGTCGCCGCCCTGGCCGAGCGCGAACCGGCTGGCGTTGAGGATCTTGATGGCGAGCCGACGGCCGACCTTCATCTGGCCGTCGTCGAAGGCGGTGTCGGTGCCGGGCCGGCCCGACGCCGCCCAGTAGCGCACCGCGTCGGAGCCGTACTGCTCGAGCAGCCCCATGGGCGTGACCACGTTGCCCTTCGACTTCGCCATCTTCTTGCGGTCGGGGTCGAGCACCCACCCCGAGATGGCGGCGTGGCGCCACGGCAGCTCGTCGAGCTCGAGGTGGCTGCGCACCACGGTGGAGAACAGCCAGGTGCGGATGATCTCGTGGGCCTGGGGCCGCAGGTCCATCGGATAGGTGCGGGCGAACAGGTCGTCGTCCTCCTCCCACCCGGCGGCGAGCAGGGGGGTGAGCGAGGAGGTGGCCCAGGTGTCCATGACGTCGGGATCGCCGATGAACCCGCCGGGCTCGCCGCGCTGGTCGGCCTCGTAGCCGGGGGGCACGTCGGTGGACGGGTCGACGGGCAGCGCCGACTCGTGGGGCGTGATCGGCTCGTCGCGGCGGGGCTCGCCGTCGTCGTCGAGGGGGTACCACACGGGGATCGGCACGCCGAAGAAGCGCTGGCGGCTCACCAGCCAGTCGCCGTTGAGGCCCTCGACCCACGACTCGTAGCGCGACCGCATGTAGGGCGGGTGCCAGTCGAGCTCGGCGCCGCGCTCGAGCAGCTCGGCGCGCAGGTCGGCGTCGCGCCCGCCGTTGCGGATGTACCACTGGCGGGTGGTGACGATCTCGAGGGGCTTGTCGCCCTTCTCGAAGAACTTCACGGCGTGGGTGATGGGGCGGGGCTCGTCGAGCAGCTCGCCGGTCTCGCGCAGCTGCTCGACGATGCGGAGCTGGGCCGAGTGGACGGTCTTGCCGGCCAGCTCGCCGTAGCGCTCGGCGCCGTCGCCCTCGATGCCGGGGGGCGGGTGGGGGAGGAACCGGCCGTCCCATCCGAGCACGGCGCGCACCGGCAGCTGCAGCTCGCGCCACCACGTGACGTCGGTGGTGTCGCCGAAGGTGCAGATCATGGCGATGCCCGAGCCCTTGTCGGGCTGGGCCAGCTCGTGGGCGACGACTGGCACCTCGACCCCGAACACGGGGGTGGTGACGGTGGTGCCGAACAGCGGCTGGTAGCGCTCGTCGTCGGGGTGGGCGACGAGCGCCACGCACGCCGGCAGCAGCTCGGGGCGGGTGGTCTCGATGACCACGTCGGACCCGTCGGGGCGGTGGAAGGCGATGCGGTGGTAGGCGCCGGGGCGCTCGCGGTCTTCGAGCTCGGCCTGGGCGACCGCGGTGCGGAAGGTGACGTCCCACAGGCACGGGGCCTCGGTGGAGTAGGCCTCGCCGCGCGAGAGGTTGCGCAGGAACGCCCGCTGGGCGGCGCGCTGGGAGCGGTCGTCGATGGTGGCGTAGGTGAGCGACCAGTCGACCGACAGGCCGAGGTGGCGCCACAGCTGCTCGAACGCCTTCTCGTCGTCGGCGGTGAGCCGGTGGCACAGCGCGACGAAGTTGGGGCGCGACACCGGGATCTGGTCCTTGCCCGGCTCGGCGGGCGGCTCGAAGTCGGGGTCGTGGGGCAGCGACGGGTCGCAGCGCACGCCGTAGTAGTTCTGCACCCGGCGTTCGGTGGGCAACCCGTTGTCGTCCCAGCCCATGGGGTAGAAGACCTCGCGGCCCCGCATCCGCTGGTAGCGGGCGATGGTGTCGGTGTGGGTGTAGCTGAACACGTGCCCGACGTGCAGCGACCCGCTGACCGTCGGTGGCGGCGTGTCGATCGAGTACACCTCGGGCCGGGTCCGCGAGCGGTCGAAGCGGTAGGTGCCCTGGGCGTCCCATACCTGGTCCCAGCGGTCCTCGAGGCCGTCGAGGGTCGGCTTGTCGGGGATCTGACGGGGGGGTCGGTCGCTCACGGCGCACCACGCTACAAGGGCGCCCCGCCGGCCCGGTCGGGGTTGCGGTGGGTGCCGGGTGGGCTCAGCGGCCCGCGGGGATCAGCTCGGCGAGGTCGTCGACCACCACGGTGGCGCCCCAGCGGGCCAGCGTGTCGTGGCCGGCGCCGCGGTCGACGCCGATGACGTGGCGGAACCCGCCCGCCGCGCCCGACTGCACGCCCGACACCGCGTCTTCCACCATGGCCGCCGTCGACGGCTCGGCGCCGAGGTCGCGGGCGCACGCCAGGTAGGTGTCGGGGGCGGGCTTGCCCGGCAGGCCCCGCTCGCCGGCGTCGATGCCGTCGACGATGTCGTCGAAGTGGTCGAGCAGCCCCACCGAGCGCAGCACCGGTCGGCAGTTCTTCGACGACGAGACGCACCCCGTGGCGATGCCGTCGGCGCGCAGCAGCTCGACGAGGCGGACGGTGCCGGGGAAGACCTCGGCGCCGTCGCGGTCGAGGACCTCGTTGAAGAGGCGGTCCTTGCGGCGCCCCAACCCGTGGACGGTGACGGCGTCGGGCGGGTCGTCGTCGGACCCCTCGGGGAGGTGGATCCCTCGCGACTCGACGAACGAGCGGACCCCGTCGACGCGGGGCTTGCCGTCGACGTAGGTGAGGTAGTCGGCCTCCTCGAACGGCTCGAACGGTGGGCCCCCGGCGTCGGCTCGCCGGCGCAGCTCGTCGTCGAACATCGACTTCCACGCTCGGAAGTGGATCGACGCGGTGTCGGTGATCACCCCGTCGAGGTCGAAGATCACCGCGGTGATCGAGCCGTCGAAGAGATCCGGGAGCGTCGCCATCGTCCGTCGACCGTAGCCCGCAGCGGGGCGGCGGCGACGGGTGGGGTCAGGTCGCGCCGCCCGACGCGTCGCTCGACGCGCCGTCGGCCTCGCCGGCCACGACCACCCGGTTGCGGCCCGCCTCCTTGGCCATCGCCACCGCCTGGTGGGCGGTGCGGACGATGCCCTCGATGGAGTCGGCCTGGTTCGAGTCGGCCACCCCGAAGCTGGCGGTGAAGGGCGGGACGTCCTCGGTGGTGAGCGACAGCACCAGCGACTCGCGGACCCGCTCGAGCGCCGACGCGGCGTCGATCGCCGAGGTGCGGGGGAACGCCACCATCAGCTCGTCGCCGCCGGTGCGCCCGAGCACGTCGCCGGGGCGCAGCGTGGCGCGCAGCACGCGGGCGAGCAGGCGCAGGGCCCGGTCGCCGCGGTCGTGGCCGTGGTGCTCGTTGTAGGCGTCGAAGTCGTCGAGGTCGCACACCGCGAGGGTGAACGGCACCAGGTCGCGCACCAGGTCGCGCACCGCCAGGCCGGTGCTGCGGCGGTTGAGCAGCCCGGTGAGCGGGTCGAGGTGGGGGACCTCGGTGGTCTGGCTGACCGCGCCCAGCGCGCCGATGCGCCAGGCGGTCATGTCGGCGAGCCCCTCGAGGGCGGCCACGTCGTTGGGTCCCAACGGCCGCCCGGGCGGACCGATCCAGCGGATCACGCCGAGCACCTCGCCGTCGAGCACGATCGGGACGCAGACGCCGCTCATCGCATCGACCGCGCCCCGCAGGTGGGGGCAGGCGTCGAAGTCGTCGCTCGACGGGCTGATCGCGGTGTCGAGGCGGCGCAGGGCGAGGCAGTCGGCGACGGCGGCCGCGCTGGCCTCCGCCGGGGGTTGCTCGTCGGGCTCGAGGTGCACCACCACCAGCCGGGTGGCGGTGCGGTCGGTGGCGAGCACGCCGCTCCAGCGCCCGCTCCACCACCGGGCGACCGCCCCGTGGAGCGCCACCAGCGCCTCGTCGTCGCGGTCGGCCAGGGTCAGCGCCGCCCGCAGTCGGTCCTCGGCGTGGGCGCGCACGACGGCGGGGTGGGCCGGATCGTCGGCCGGCCTCGGCGGGGTCGGAGCGGTGGGTGTCGGCGCCGGTGCCGGTGCGACGGCCGCGCCGAGGGCGGCGGCTGCCACGGCGGTGACGGCGACGCCGAGCGCAGCCAGCGCGGGCGACCCGAGCCCGCCGTCGACGGCGGCCACCACGGCGACGGCGACCGACGCGGCGATGGCGGCGGCGGCACCGACGCGGACGGCGGCGGTCCACCGTGCGGCTCGGGGGCGCGGCGACGGCACGCCCTCTCCATCGGCCGGTCGGGTGGTCCCGATGAGGAGACGGCGTGGTGACACCCCGGAATGACGATCGACCGCCCCCGGGACCCGGGTAGGTTCGCGGCGTGATCCGCCTGTTCGACACCGCCCGGGGCGCCGTCGTCCCCTTCGAGACCCGTGAGCCCGGCGTGGTGTCGATGTACGTGTGCGGTCCCACCGTCTACGGCCCGCCCCACGTCGGCCACGGCCGGTTCGCCATCGTGTTCGACGTGTTGCGGCGCTACCTCGAGTGGTCGGGCCACCAGGTCCGCTACGTGTCGAACATCACCGACATCGACGACAAGATCATCGAGCGCGGCGCCAGCGAGGGCCGCGACCCCGCCGACATCGCCCGGCGGTGCGAGACCCAGTGGTGGCGGGCCATGGACGCCATCGGTGTGGCCCGCCCCACCGACGATCCCCACGCCACCGCCTACGTCGACCGCATGGTCGAGGTCATCGGCGAGATGGTGGCCGCCGGGCGGGCCTACGAGACGTCCGACGGCGTCTACCTCGAGGTCGCCCAGGTCCCCGGCTACGGACTGCTCGCCCGCCAGGACCTCGACTCGCTGCGCGCCGGGGCCCGCGTCGAGGGCACCGACGAGAAGCGCAGCCCGCTCGACTTCGTGCTGTGGAAGAAGGCCAAGCCCGGCGAGCCCACCTGGCCGTCACCGTGGGGACCGGGGCGCCCGGGCTGGCACACCGAGTGCGTCGTCATGTCGCTCGACCTGCTCGGCGAGGGCTTCGACCTGCACGGCGGCGGCCAGGACCTGGCGTTCCCCCACCACGAGAACGAGCGGGCCCAGGCGGTGGCGCTCGGGCGCGACTTCGCCCGCCACTGGGTCCACAACGGGTTCGTCGAGGTGTCGGGCGAGAAGATGTCGAAGTCGCTCGGCAACTTCACCAACCTGCTCGACCTGGTCGAGTCCACCGACCCTCGGGCGTTCCGGCTGCTCTTGTTGCGCTCGCACTACCGCTCGCCCATCGAGGTGAGCCGCGACACCATGGCCGACGCCCGCCAGGCCCTCGCCCGCCTCGACGCCTTCGCCCGCCGGGCGGTCGACGTCCCCGCCGGGGCCCCCGACGCCGAGGCCATCGACCGCTTCCGGGCGCTGATGGACGACGACCTCAACACCCCGGGCGCGGTCGACGTGCTGTTCCGGCTCGTGCGCGACGCCAACAAGGCGCTCGACATCGACGACCTCGACGGGGCCATCCCGCTCGTGGCCGCCGTGCACGAGATCTGCCGGGCGGTCGGGCTGGTGCTGTCCGACGCGCCCGACGAGGTGCCCGCCGACATCGTGGCCCGCGCCGAGCAGCGCGAGGCCGCGCGCGCCAGCCGCGACTTCGCCACCGCCGACCGGCTCCGCGACGAGATCACCGCCGCCGGGTGGGTGCTCGACGACGGGCCCCGCGGCACCACCATCCGGCGGGCCTGACGGTGCGCCGTCTCGCCCGGGGGCTGGTCGCGCTCGTCGCGGCGGTGGTGTTGGCCGCGGCGTGCGGAGGCGACGACGATGCCGCCCCCACCACCACGGCGCCCGATCCCGGGGCCGACGAGGGCGTCGTGCCCACCGACCTCACCGGCGCCGAGGTGTGCGCCCTGGTCGATCCCGGGGTGCTCTCCGAGGCCCTCGGCGGCGTCGAGCTCGCCGAGCCCCAGGGCTCCGAGATCGGCACGCCCCAGTGCTCGTGGTCGTTCCCCACCGAGGACGGGGTCACCAACGTGGTGCTCGCCGTGCAGCGCACCCAGGACGACCTGTTCGGCCTGGTGGGGGCCGAGGCCTACGACTACGCGGTGGGGCTCAACGAGACGCTGCTCGGCGGGCTCGCCACCGAGATCGAGGGCCTGGGCACCGCTGCCACCTTCGTCGACGGCGACGCCGTGTCCGGGGTCGTCGTGCAGGCCGGGCCCCGCATCGTCACGCTGTTCGGCGTCGACCTCGACGAGGACACCGCCCGCACCATCGCCGCCGCCGCAGTCGCTGGTCTGTAGGCCGACCCACGCCGGGCGGACGGGGCCGCCAGTGGAAGGTTGCGCTTGTGGGCGTCGGCCACCGACGCCTGGGAGCGCAGGTGCCCGTCCCGGCCGCACGGGGTGGTCAACCGGCCCCGGGCAGGAGTACGGTGAGGGGGTTACCCGCCGGTAACCTCGCCGGCGGGCCAGCCAACGCGACCGGGAGGTCGAGCCGCCGTGGCCGACATCAACTTCGAGCTCTCCGAGGACCAGCTGCAGCTGCAGAAGTGGGTCCACGACTTCGCCGAGAACGTCATCCGCCCCGCAGCCGCGGAATGGGACGCCAAGGAGGAGTTCCCGTGGCCGGTCGTGCAGGAGGCGGCCAAGATCGGGCTCTACGGCTGGGAGTTCATGGCCGAGGCCATGATGAACGACGCCACCGGGCTCACCATGCCGGTCGCCCTCGAGGAGATGTTCTGGGGCGACGCCGGCATCGGCCTGTCGATCATGGGGTCGGCCCTCGCCGCCGCCGGCATCGCCGCTGCGGGCGACTCCGACCAGGTCATGGAGTGGGTGCCGCAGTGCTACGGCTCCCCCAACGACGTGAAGCTCGGCGCCTTCTGCTCCTCGGAGCCCGACGCCGGCTCCGACGTGTCGGCCATGCGCACCCGCGCCGTCTACGACGAGGCCACCGACGAGTGGGTCCTCGACGGCGTGAAGACCTGGATCACCAACGGCGGCATCGCCGACATCCACGTGGTCGTCGCCGTGGTCGATCCCGAGCTCAAGGCCAAGGGCCACGCCAGCTTCGTGGTCCCGCCCAACACCCCCGGCCTGTCCCAGGGCCAGAAGTTCGAGAAGCACGGCATCCGGGCCAGCCACACCGCCGAGGTCATCCTCGACGGCGTGCGTGTCCCCGGCCGGTGCCTGCTCGGCGGCAAGGACAAGCTCGACGAGCGCCTCGCCCGGGTGCGCGAGGGCAAGCCGGGCAACGCCCAGGCCGCCATGCAAACCTTCGAGGCCACCCGCCCGGCGGTGGCCGCCCAGGCCATCGGCATCGCCCGGGCCGCCTACGAGTACTCGCTCGACTACGCCAAGGAGCGGGTGCAGTTCGGCCGGCCGATCATCCAGAACCAGTCGATCGCCTTCATGCTCGCCGACATGGCCACCGAGATCGAGGCCGCCCGCCTGCTCGTGTGGCGGGCCGCGTGGCTCGGCAAGCAGCGCAAGTTCCAGAACGCCGAGGGCTCGATGGCCAAGCTCAAGGCCGGCCGCGTCGCGGTGTGGACCACCGAGCGGGCCATGCAGATCCTCGGTGGCTACGGCTACGTGAAGGACTACCCGGTCGAGCGGTTCCACCGCGACGCCAAGATCTACGACATCTTCGAGGGCACCGAGCAGATCCAGCAGCTGGTCATCGCCCGGGCCATCAGCGGCCTGCGCATCGAGTAGCACGGCCTGCCATGGCGGGGCGCGTGGCCCGACGGCGCTCGCTGGGCGGCCGGACGTCTGGCGTCTCTCAGGTGGCGTGGTGCTGCTGAGAGACGCCGGAACGGCTCGTCTGACTGCAGGCTCCCGCTCCGAACCC
>DATHSN010000364.1:0-1570 GCA_035464115.1 Acidimicrobiales bacterium
CCGTGTTCGCCGACCTGGTCCGTCGCGGCGTCCGGCTCACCACCTCGCACATCGCCGGGCCGCCGATCGCCGACGTCGTCCTGCGCGCCGCCCTCGACCACCTGCAGGACGCCGGGTCGTGGCGCCGCGCCCAGGCCGAGCGCCGCTGGGCGCCCCACGACTTCGTGGAGATGAACGACACCACGTGGCTCGTCGTCGGGCTGGGCACGATCGGCAACGAGATCGCGGTGCGGGCCCGGGCCTTCGGGGCGCGCGTGGTCGGCGTGCGCCGCTCCCCCACCGGCGACGAGCCGGTCGACCTGGTGGTCACCCCCGACGCCATCGGCGACCACCTCGGCGGGGCCGATGTGGTGGTGCTCGCCACGCCCGCGTCGGCGGCGACCGCGGGCATGGTCGACGCGGGCTTCCTCGCCGCGATGGCACCGGGGTCCTTGCTCGCCAACGTCGGGCGGGGCGCGCTGGTCGACGAGGTGGCCCTGCTCGCGGCCCTCGACGCCGGCCGCCCGGCGAGGGCCTACCTCGACGTCACCGCCACCGAGCCGCTCCCGGCCGACAGCCCCCTCTGGGACCACCCCCGAGTCGAGCTCACGCCGCACTCCTCTGCGCTCGGCCACGGCCGCCACCGGCGGGCCGCCACCGTGTTCGCGGCGAACCTCCAGCGCTACCTCGCCGGGGCGCCCCTCCACCACGAGGTCACCGCCGCCGACCTGGCCTGAGCCCCGGGCGGGCCCGCGACCCTGATCAGCCGACGCCGTCGCCGAAGCCGAAGCCCTCGATGATCCGCGCCAGCTCGAGCGGCTGGTCGCCCTGGATCGAGTGGCCGGCCCCCTCGACGGTGACCACCTCGGTGGCCGGTCGCCGGCGGAGCAGCTCGGCCACGCCGTCGTCGGTGACCACCGACCCGGCGGCGCCACCCCGCACGAGCAGGTACGGGACCTCGATGGCGGCGACGTCGTCCCACGGGTCGGGCCGCTCGACACCCTCCGGCGCAGCAGGCCGCTCCCGGCGGTCGTAGCGCCAGCGCCACGAGCCGTCGGGCTCGCGCACCGCGTTGTGGACGATGCCCCGCCGCAACGACGACGCCGACCGCGACGGGTTGAACTGGACGGTGCGCTCGAGGATCTCGGCGAAGCTCGGGAACGTCTGCGGTCCGGCGATGAAGTCGTGGATGTCCTTGGCGGCCGCCGGATCGGGGTTCGGGGTGATGTCGACGGCCACCAGGCGTCGCACCAGGTCGGGACGGCGCGCCGTCAGCGCGTTGGTGGTGAGACCACCGAGCGACATCCCCACCAGCACCACCGCGTCGCCCACCAGCTCCTCGACGACCTCGGCCACGTCGGTGGCCAGGCTCCACGGGTCATAGGCGCGGTCATCGCGCCAGTCGGAGTGCCCGTGGCCGGGGAGGTCGACGGCCAGGGCGGGCCGCCCGAGCGCGAGCAGCACGGTGTCCCAGGTGTGGGCGTTCTGCGCGGTGCCGTGCACCAGCACCACCTCGGGGCGCTCGGTGCCCCAGCGCAGGGCGCTGACCCGGCGCCGCCCCGACACGACCACCGATTCCCGCGCGATCGGC
>DATHSN010000365.1:0-18542 GCA_035464115.1 Acidimicrobiales bacterium
ACGGTGCGCCACGCGCACCCACGATTCGCCGGTTCGCCCCCCTCCTCGAACTGGCGAACCCACGGTGCGCAGGGCGCACCCACGATTCGCCGGTTCGCCCATGGGGCCAGCCGCACCACCGCCCCTCCCCGAACGGGCGAACCGACGGGGCGCAGGGCGCACCGTCGATTCGCCAGTTCGAGGATCGGTGGGGCCGACGGGCCGTCAGGCGGTGACGAGGGCGAGCACGAGGCCGATCTGGCCGAGGTGGTAGGTGCTCATGATGGCCACCCGCTGGTGGCGGAACGGGCCGAGGAACTCGCGCACGCCGATCATGGCGTCGGAGGCGTAGAAGAGCGTGGCGCCCACCAGCGCCAGCGGGACGAGCGTGCCGAAGGCGGCCACGACCATCACCGAGATCACCACCAGGTAGGCGGTGACCGGGGTGGCGAGGCGCGGGCGGGAGGCGCGCGCCCCGGCGACGACCCGACGGCCGACGGTGCCCAACGCCACGGCCACCACCGCCGCCCCCGCCACGAGCCCGAGCGGCTCGACGCCGAGCGCCACCAGGCCGCCGACGTAGAGGAGGTGGCCGACGAGGAACGACGCCAGCCCCTCCACGAAACGGTCGCTCGGGAGCATGAGGAACACGTCGCCGGCGAGCGAGGCGACCAGCGCGGCGACGAACCAGGCCCGCGCCGACCCGTCGACGGGGTCGAGGGCGAGGGCCACGCCGATGAGCGCCACCATGGTCGCCGGCTTGGTGACGTACTCGCCGACCCGGTGGCGCGCCGCCACCGCCCACCAGTTGGCGACCGCGAGCACGCCGACGACCCCGAGCAGGGCCCACGCCGTCGCGGTCACCGGCTCAACCCTCGGCGACGAGGGCGAGGGCGTCGGACCAGCTGGTGCCCTCGATGAGGCGGCGCTGCCACAGCGCCACCACCGGGGCCCGGTTCATGCCGAACACGCCGATGGCCTGGTCGTCGCGGCGGAACAGGGCGGCGAACCGGCGCTCCTCGAGCGACCCGTCGATCACCACCATCTCGTCGAGCGGGCCGCACCGTCCGCCGAGCTGGAGCTTGCGGTCGTACTGATCGGACCAGAACCACGGCACCGGGGCGAACGGCTCGGCCGCGGCATCCTCGACGAGCAGCCGGGTGGCGGCGTGGGCCCCCATGTGGACGGCGTTGTCCCAGTGCTCGACCCGCATCACCTCGCCGTAGCGGAGGTTGGGCCACCGGGCCACGTCGCCCGCGGCGGTGATCCCCGGCGCGGCGAGGGTGGTGGCGTCGCACACCACGCCGTCGTCGAGGGTGAGGCCCGAGCCGACGAGCCAGTCGGTGTTGGGCCGCACGCCGATGCCCACGACCACGACGTCGGCGTCGACGTGTCCGCCGTCGGCGAGGCGGACCCGCCGGACACGACCGTCGTCGCCGACGTCGATGCCCTCGACGCCCGCGCCCAGACGCAGGTCGACCCCGTGGTCGCGGTGCAGGTCGGCGCACAGCTGGCCGAGCGGGGCGGGCAGCACCCGCCCGAGGGGGATCGGCGCGGCCTCGAGCAGGGTGACCTCGAGCCCGAGGGCGCGGCAGCTGGCCGCCACCTCCGAGCCGATGAACCCGGCGCCGACCACGACCACCCGCGCCGGGCCGGCCTCGAGGTCGGCCCGCAGGGCGCCGGCGTCGTCGCGGGTGCGCACGACGTGGACGCCACCCACCCCGTCGGTGCCGGGCAGCGTGCGGGGCGTGGCGCCACAGGCCAGCACGATGCCGTCGGTGGTGAGCGTGGCGCCGTCGTCGAGGGTGAGGGTGCGGGTGGACGCGTCGAGCGCGGTGGCCGACCGCCCGAGCACCCAGCGCACGTCGAGGGCGTCGATCGCCTCGTCGTTGCTGAGCCCGGTGCCGTCGACGGCCTTGTCGCCGGTGAGGACCCGCTTCGACAGCGGCGGGCGGTCGTAGGGCCGGTACGGCTCGTCGCCGACCACGGTGATCTCGCCGTCGTACCCGTCGCGCCGCAGCGCCTGGACGCCGCGCAGCGCGGCGAGCGAGGCGCCCACCACGGCGATGGTGCGCACGGTCACGATCGCACCCGGCGCCGCGCCGGCCTCACCTCACATGTCACGTCAGGCGGTCTCCTCGATGGAGATGGCCTGCTTGGGGCACCGCTCCACCGCCTCCTCCACCTTGGGGCGCAGCTCCTCGCTCGGCGTCTCGTCGAGGATGTAGAGGAAGTCGTCGTCGCGGACCTCGAACACCTCGGGCGCCACCGCCATGCACACCGCGTTGGACTCGCACCGGTCGAAGTCGACCACCACCCGGAACGTCATGTCGGACTCCCCTCGTCGCCACCACCCCGGCCGTCGGGGGGCGCCTCGCCATCATGGCAGGGCCCCCACCCGGTGAGTGACCTCGGACCCTTCAGCGCGGCGGCCGCGTGGCTCACACTCGGGGCATGGTCCGATCGTCGCTGATCGACGGACCCGTCCTCCTCGACGTCACCGGGGTCGAGGGCGTCCTCTCCGAGCTGCGCCGGCTCGGCCACACGCTCATCGGTCCCACCCGCCGAGACGGGGCGATCGTCCTCGACGAGATCACCTCCACCGCGGATCTCCCGCAGGGCTGGGGAGACGAGCAGGGTCCCGGGCGCAGTCGCCTGCACCGTCGCGACGACGACGCGTGGTTCGGGTGGGCGGTGGGCCCGACCACCTGGCGCCGGTTCCTGTCGCCGCCGGTGCGCGAGCTGTGGCGGGCCCGGCGCGACGGCCACGGCTTCGAGCTCGTCGTCGACGACGCGCCCGCGCCACCGCTCGCGCTCATCGGTGTGCGGCCCTGCGACCTCGCCGCGCTCGGCATCCAGGACCGGGTCGCCGCCGGCGGTCCGTGCCCCGACACCGACCTGCTCCAGATCCACCGCGACGCGTTCGTGCTGGCCGTGAGCTGCGGAGCGCCGGCGGCCACGTGCTTCTGCGCGTCGACGGGCACCGGTCCGCGCGCCGGCGAGGGCGCCGACCTCACCATGATCGAGCTGGTCGACGACGCCGGGCACCGCTTCGTGGTGGAGGCGACGTCGGCCCGCGGCGCCGAGGTGCTGGCGTCCGTGCCCCACCCGACCGCCACCGAAGCCGACCAGCGCGCCGCCGACGCGGTCATCGCCGCCGCCACGGCCGCCCAGTCCCGCACGCTGCCCGACCGCGACGCGTGCGCCCGCCTCGTCACGCGGGCCGAGCACCCCCACTGGGCCGATGTCGCCGAGCGGTGCCTGTCCTGCGCCAGCTGCACGCTCGTGTGCCCCACCTGCTTCTGCTCCCGCATCGCCGACGGCACCGACCTCGCCGGCGACGAGGCCTGGCGGTCGCAGCGCTGGGACTCGTGCTTCTCGCTCGACCACTCGTTCATCCACGGCGGTTCGATCCGCGCCGACGTGCGGGCCCGCTACCGCCAGTGGCTCACCCACAAGCTCGCCACGTGGTGGGACCAGCTCGACACGTCGGGCTGCGTGGGCTGCGGACGCTGCATCACCTGGTGCCCCGCCGGGATCGACCTCACGGTCGAGGCCCGGGCCATCGTCGAGGGAGCGGCCGATGCCCACTGACGTCCTCACCCCCACGCCGTACCGGGTGGTGTCGCGCCGCCGCTGCGGCGACGACGTGGCCACCTTCGACGTCACGCCGATCGACCACCCGATCGACCGGGCCGAGCCCGGCCAGTTCGCCATGTTGTGGGCCTACGGCATCGGCGAGGTGCCGATCTCGTTCCGCGGGGTCGACGCCCAACCCGGCCGGTTGCGGTTCACGGTCCGCGCCGTGGGCGAGGTGAGCGACGCCCTCGTGGCGCTCACCCGTGGCGACGTGGTGGGCGTGCGCGGTCCGTTCGGCCGGGGCTGGAAGGCCGAGACCGAGGCCGGTCGCGACATCGTGGTGGTGGCCGGCGGTCTCGGCGTGTGCCCCCTGTGGCCGGTCGTGTCGCACCTGCGCGCCGACCGGCTGCGCTTCGGGCGCATCTCGCTGCTCGTCGGCGCGCGCTCACCGGCCGATCTGCTCGACGTCGACGACCTGGTGCGCTGGGCCGAGCTCACGGGGGCCCACCTGGGTGTCAGCGTCGACCACCCGAGCCCGGGCTGGGACGGGAACGTGGGCCTGGTCACCGACCTGCTCGACGAGGTCGACCTCGACCCCGAGATCACCAGCGCGTTCGTCTGCGGGCCCGAGGTGATGATGCTGGCCACCGGGCGGGCACTGGTCGACAGGGGCCTGGCCCCCGAGCGCATCCGCCTCTCACTCGAGCGCAACATGGCGTGCGGCATCCGCCACTGCGGTCGGTGCCAGGTCGGGCCGCTCTTCGCGTGCGTCGACGGACCGGTGGTCGACCTCGCCAGTGCCGGGCACCTGCTCGAGGTGAGCGACCGATGAGCCCGGGCACCGCCGCGCCCGCAAGGCCGCGGCTCGCGGTGTGGAAGTTCGCGTCGTGCGACGGGTGCCAGCTCACCCTGCTCGACTGCGAGGACGAGCTGTTGACCGTGGCCGACGCCGTCGACATCGCCTACTTCCTCGAGGCCGGGCGCGCCGACATCGGCGGCCCCTACGACGTGTCGCTCGTCGAGGGGTCGATCACCACCCCGGGCGACGTCGAGCGGATCCGCGCCGTGCGCGAGGCGTCGGCGCTGCTCGTCACCATCGGGGCGTGCGCCACCGCCGGGGGGATCCAGGCGCTGCGGAACCACGCCGACGTCGACGAGTTCGCGTCCATCGTCTACGCCCACCCCGAGTTCCTCTCCACCCTGGGCACCTCGACGCCCATCGCGGCCCACGTCCCGGTCGACCTCGAGCTGCGAGGCTGCCCGATCGACCGGGGTCAGCTCCTCGGCACGATCAACGCGCTGCTCCACGGTCGTCGGCCGCCCCTACCCGGCTACAGCGTCTGCGTCGAGTGCAAGGAGCGGGGCACGCCGTGCATCACCGTCGCCCAGGGCACCCCCTGCCTCGGTCCGGTCACCCGGGCCGGGTGCGGTGCGCTGTGCCCCCGCTTCGACCGCGGCTGCTACGGCTGCTTCGGCCCGGCCGAGGACCCCAACGACGTCGCCATCACCCGAGTGCTCGCCGACCACGGGGTCGACGCCGCCGATCGGCTCCGAGTGTTCCGCACCTTCAACACCGGCGCCGCCGCCTTCGCCCGCATGGCCGTCGCCGCCGACACTGGCATGGCCGTCGCCGCCGACACTGGCACGGCCGTCGCCGCCGAGCCCGCCGCCCCCGAGCCGGAGGTCGAGGCGTGACCCACAAGGCGCCCGCGGGCCGGACCCTGAAGGTCGAGGCCCTCGCCCGCGTCGAGGGCGAGGGGGCCATGCACGTCGAGATCCGCGACGGCGCGGTCCACGACGTGCAGCTGCGGATCTACGAGCCGCCCCGGTTCTTCGAGGCGTTCCTACGGGGCCGCCGCCACACCGAGCCCCCCGACATCACCGCCCGCATCTGCGGGATCTGCCCGGTGGCGTACCAGATGAGCGCCTGCGCGGCGATCGAGGACGCGTGCGGGGTCACCGTCGACGGCCCCATCGCCGACCTGCGGCGCCTCCTCTACTGCGGGGAGTGGATCGAGAGCCACGCCCTGCACGTCTACCTGCTCCACGCCCCCGACTTCCTCGGCTACGAGAGCGCCATCGACCTCGCCGCCGACCATCGGCCCGAGGTCGAGCGCGGGCTCGAGCTGAAGAAGATCGGCAACGAGGTGCTCGAGGTGGTGGGCGGCCGGGCCATCCACCCGGTCAACGTGCGCGTCGGCGGCTTCCACCGCGCCCCCAGCCGCGCCGAGCTGCGCCCGCTCGCCGAGCGGCTCCGCTGGGCCCGCGACGCCGCCGTCGACACCGTCCGGTGGGTGGCGGGGTTCGACATCCCCGACCTCGAGGGCCACTGGGAGCTGGTGTCGCTCCGGCCCGACGCGCCCGACTACCCGATCACCGGCGGACGGCTCGTGTCGACCGCGGGTCTCGACATCGGTCCCGCCGAGCTGCCCGAGCACATCGCCGAGGAGCACGTCGAGCACTCCACCGCGCTGCACGCCCACCTCCTCGAGCGGGGCGAGTACCTCGTCGGTCCGCTGGCGCGCTACTCGCTCAACGCCGACCGCCTGTCGCCCCTCGCCGCCGAGCTGGCGGCCGAGGCCGGCCTCGGCCCCGTGTGCCGCAACCCGTTCCGGTCGATCGTCGTGCGCGCCGTCGAGATCGTCGAGGCCTGCGAGGAGGCGCTGGCGATCATCGACCGCTACGACGAGCCCGACCGGCCGTTCGTCGACGTCGCACCCCGGGCCGGCACCGGCTCGGGGTGGACCGAGGCGCCCCGCGGGATGCTGTGGCACACCTACACCCTCGACGACGACGGGATCATCACCGACGCCCGCATCGTGCCGCCCACCGCGCAGAACCAGCCGGCCATCGAGCACGACCTGTTCCACCTGGTCGAGCGCAACGTGGGCCTCGACGACGAGCCGCTGCGGCGCCTCGCCGAGGTCGCCATCCGCAACCACGACCCCTGCATCTCGTGCGCCACCCACTTCCTCGACCTCACCGTCGAACGGACGTGACGCCGGGGCGGACCGTGGTCATCGCGGTGGGCAACCCGTTCGCGTCCGACGACGGCGTCGCCCACCGGATCGTCGACGCCGCCCGCCCGCGCCTGCCGCCCGAGGTCGAGGTGCGGGCCACCCACGGCGAGCCGGCCCGCCTGGTCGAGCTGTGGGCGGGGGCCGACCTGGCCGTCGTGGTCGACGCCCTGGCCGACGGCGGCCCGGCCGGCCGGGTCCGGGTGCTCGACGGGCTCGGCGACGCGGTCGGAGCCGCCGGCGGGGCGGCCGGGGACGCGGCCGGGCGACGGGCCGGGGGCTCGCACGCGCTGGGCGTCGTCGACGCGGTGGCGCTCGGCCGGGCGGTCGGGCGGCTGCCGGCCGCGCTGATGTGCGTCGGCGTGACCGGGGCGGCCTGGGGACCCGGCGACGAGCTCACCGCGGCGGTGGCCGACGCCGTGACGAGCGCCGCCGACGCCGTGGTGGCAGCGGTCGCGCCCGTCGCGGACATCGACCCCGGCCGTGACGGCGGCGCCAGGGGTCGTGACCGGGGCGCCGGGACCGCTCAGAACACCGTGTAGCCGCCGTCGACCACCAGCGCGTCGCCGGTGTGGAACAGGTTGGTGGGGTCGACCAGGTAGGCGGCCGCCGCCCCGAAGTCGTCGGGCACGCCCCAGCGCCGCACCGGGGTGCGGCGCGTGGTGATCTCGATGAAGCGCTCGTCGGCCGCGGCCGCGGCGGTCATCTCGGTGCGGATCCAGCCGGGGATCACCGCGTTCACCCGGATGCGGTAGCGGGCCAGCTCGACCGCGAGGCCGCGCACCATGGCGAGCATCCCGGCCTTGGAGTGGGCGTAGGACTGCGCCCGGGGCGCGCCGTGGATCGCCGAGGTCGACGACACGCCCACGAGCGAGCCGCCCTCGCCCCGCTCGACCAGGTGGCGGGCCGCCTCGCGGAAGCACAGGAACGCGCCCTCGGAGTTGACCCGCTGCACCGCGCGCCACCCGTCGAGGGTCTGGTCGACGAACGGCGCACCGCCCCCGATGCCGGCGTTCACCACCATCGAGTCGACCTTGCCGAGCGCGGCGACCGTGCCCGCGAACGCGCCGATCACCTGGTCCTCGTCGCCGACGTCGACCGCTTCGGTGTGGACCCGCGCCCCGAGGCCGGTGAGGTGATCGGCCGCCTCGGCGTTGCGGGCCGCGTCACGCCCCCAGACCGCCACGGTGGCGCCGGCGCGGGCCAGGCCCTCGGCCATGCCGAGGCCGATGCCGCGGTTGCCACCGGTGACGACGGCGACGACGCCGGAGAGGTCGGTCATGGAGCATCCTCCTCGAGGGTGGTGTCGGTGGCGTCGGCCCCCGGCAACGTGGTGATGGTGGGCCCGGTGGTGCGGGCGCACCGGGCGACCGCCGACTCGACCGCGTCGCGCGCGGCTGCGTACTCGGAGTCGAAGCGGATCTCGAACTCGGCCTGCAGCGCGGCCGGGTCGCCCTCCTCGTAGCCGGCCAGGCGGGCGGCGGCCTCGATGAGCACGGCGAGGTCGGACCGAAGGTCCTCGTCGGCCACGTCGGCGAGCTCGCGGAGCACCTCCGGCGAGGCGTCCTCGACCGGGATCACCTCCGGGCCGAGCTCGCAGAAGGCGACGGGATCGGGGTCGGGGCCGTCGTCGCCACCGCAGGCCGACGCCGCGACCAGCAGCGCGACGACGCAGGCGGAGACGACGGGGCGCACGCGACCTCCCGGACGACGGCGGTCAGCGCCGCGCGGCGCGGGGACGGGTCGTGGCACCGGCCGACCCGCCGGCCGACCGGCCGAGGGAGGACGGGCGCGCGGCGGGCGCGTCGACGACGATCATGGGGTTGACCCTACGCAGCCCGGATGCCCTGCGGGGACCGTCCGGGTCGATCACGACGACCGGGAGGGACCCATGGGCACCGAGGACGAGCGGGGCGGACGGGTGGCGGTCATCACCGGCGGCGCGTCGGGCATCGGGTTCGCCACCGCCCGCCGGCTGGTGGGCGACGGCGCGCGGGTCGTGCTGGGCGATGTCGACGTCGACGGGCTGCGCCGCGCCGAGGAGGAGCTCGGGTCGGCGTGCGTGACCGCCGAGGTCGACGTGCGGCGCGAGGCCGACGTCGAGCGGCTCGTCGCGTATGCAGTCGAGCACTTCGGGGCGGTCGACGCGGCGGTGGGCGCGGCGGGGGTCGGGGGGTTCGGGCCGCTGGTCGACACCGCCGTCGACGAGTGGTCGCGGGTGGTCGACACGTGCCTGACCGGGGCGTTCCTCACCCTCAAGCACGCCGCCGGGGCCATGGTGCGCGCCGGGCGACCCGGGGTGGTCGTGCTGGTGTCGTCGATCAACGCCCGCCAGCCCGCCATCGGGATGGCGCCGTACTGCGCGGCGAAGGCCGGCGTCGAGCAGCTGGTCCGCACCGCCGGGCTCGAGCTCGGCCCGGTCGGGATCCGGGTGTGCGGGGTCGCGCCGGGGCTCGTCGACACCCCGCTCACCGAGTTCGCCCGCACCATCCCGGGCCTGCGCGAGGAGTACCTCGACAACATCCCGCTGGGCCGCATCGGCACCCCCGACGACGTGGCCGACGCCATCGCCTTCCTGCTCTCCGACCAGGCCGCGTGGGTCAGCGCCGAGACGCTGGTGGTCGACGGGGCCGAGACCACGCGCCGCTACCCCGACATCGCCGCCCGCCTGGCCGACGCCGCCGAGTAGCCCCCACGCCAGCTGGCCGCGGTCGGTCCCCGCACACGGGATCGGCCGGGGCCGCGTCCCCGGGGCCCGCCCTGCCGGAACGGGCGGGCGGTCCGTAGCCTGTCGGGGTGACCGTCGTCGCCGATCCGCCCGTCGTCCGTCGGTCCCCGTCCGTGTCCGACGCCCGGGCGGCCACGGCGGGCGCGCTCGGGGCCGCGGTGGCCCTCGGCACGTCCGAGCTGGTGGCGGCGTTCGGGTCGTCGCTGCCCCGGCTCGTCCCGGCGGTGGGCGACCTGGTGGTCGACGCATCGCCCGGCGACGCCACCCAGGTCGCCATCGAGGCCTTCGGCACCGCCGACAAGCCGTTGCTGCTCGGCGGCATCGTCCTCACCTCGCTGGTGATCGGGGCGCTGCTCGGACGGGCGTCCGTCGAGCGCCGATGGGTCGGCCCCGTCGGGTTCGCCGCGTTCGGGCTGCTCGGCGTGTGGGCCGGAGCGCAGGCGGTGGGCGCCTCGCTGGTCGGCGCCGTGGTGGTGGCCGCTCTCGCCGCCGGCGCCGGCATCGGCACCCTCGCGCTGCTCCTGGCCGCCGCCGACGGGCGACTCGCCGCCGGGTGGCACCGCTTCGTCGGCACCGGTCAGCTCCGCTCGCCCGCCCCGCCGGGCCGCCCGGGCGACGTCTCCACCGTCCCCGCCTCCGCGGGCGAGGACCGCCCCGGTCCGCCGCCCGGCCCGATCGAGTGGCCGACCGACCCGTCGAGCTCGCGGCGGGCGTTCCTCGGTGCGGCCGGGGTGGCCGCGGTCGCGGCGGGCGGCGCCGCGCTGGGCGGGCGGGCCCTGCGGGGCCGGTCGACGGTGGAGACGGCCCGCGCCGCCATCGTCCTCCCGCCCGCCGATCTCGGCCCCCAGGCCCCCCTCCCCCCGGGCTTCGACATCGAGGGCCTCGCCCCGCTGCAGACCCCCAACGACGCCTTCTACCGGATCGACACCGCGCTCACCCTCCCCCAGGTCGACCCCGCCGGCTGGCGGGTGCGCATCGACGGGCTGGTCGACGAGCCGTTCGAGCTCACCTTCGACGAGCTGTCGGCGCTGCCCCTCGTCGAGCGCTCGGTCACCATCGCGTGCGTCTCCAACGAGGTCGGCGGCCGCCTCGTCGGCAACGCCACCTGGCTCGGCGTCCCCCTGGTCGACCTGCTCGACCGAGCCGGCGTGCGCCCCGAGGCGGCCCAGGTGGTCGGCCGGTCGGTCGACGACTTCACCGCCGGCTTCCCGCTCGACCACCTCCGGTCCGAGCACCCGGCGCTGGTCGCCATCGGCATGAACGGCGAACCGCTCCCGGTGCGCCACGGGTTCCCCGCCCGCCTCGTGGTGTCGGGGCTCTACGGCTACGTGTCGGCCACCAAGTGGCTGTCGAGCATCGAGCTCACCACGTGGGACGGGTTCGACGGCTACGGGATCCCGCGGGGCTGGTCGAAGGAGGCCGCGATCAAGACCCAGTCGCGCATCGACGTCCCCCGGTCGGGTCGCTCGCTCGTGGCCGGCACCCAGCCCATCGCCGGGGTGGCCTGGGCACCGGGCCGGGGCATCCGCCGGGTCGAGGTGCGCGTCGACGACGGTCCCTGGCTCGACGCCGAGCTGTCCGACCCGGTGAGCGACGACACCTGGCGCCAGTGGCTCGTCCGCTGGGACGCCCCGCCCGGCGACCACACCATCACCGTGCGCGCCACCGACGGCACCGGCGACACCCAGACCGAGCAGTACTCCGACCCGCCCCCCGACGGCGCCACCGGCTGGCACTCGGTGTCGGTGTCGGTCGCCTGACCCCACCACCACAGGAGCACCCATGGCCCTCGCCCTCGGCAACGGACCCCTCGCCCGCAACCCCGACGCGGCCACCACCACCGCCACCGTCGACGGTCCCCCG
This sequence comes from Acidimicrobiales bacterium, assembly GCA_035464115.1. Taxonomy (GTDB): domain Bacteria; phylum Actinomycetota; class Acidimicrobiia; order Acidimicrobiales; family SKKL01; genus DATHSN01. The sequence continues at coordinate 11,167 of DATHSN010000365.1, forward strand.
CACCTGCTGTGGATGCAGGACGTGCCGTCGCGGCTGCGGGTCCGCTTCGGCGGCGAGATCATCGCCGACACCACCCGCGCCGTGCTCCTGCACGAGACCCGGCAGCTGCCCGTCTACTACCTCCCCCGCGACGACGTGCGGTTCGACCTGCTCGAGCCCACCGACACCTCGACGCACTGCCCGTTCAAGGGCGATGCCCGCTACTGGACGATCCGGGTCGGTGGTCGGGTGTCGCAGGACGCCGTGTGGGGCTACGACGAGCCGATCGAGGGCGCCCTCGACCTCCGGCCCTACGTCGCGCTCTACTTCGACCGGGTCGACGCCTGGTACGAGGAGGACGAGCGCCTCGTGGGCCACGCCCGCGACCCGTTCCACCGCATCGACGTGCGCCGCTCGTCGCGACACGCCGTGGTGCGGGTCGACGGCCAGGTCGTGGCCGAGAGCGCCGAGCCCCGCCTGCTGTTCGAGACCGGCCTGCCCACGCGGGTCTACATCCCGGCCCACGCCTGGGACTCGTCGGTGCTCACCGGGTCCGACCGCTTCTCGGTCTGCGCCTACAAGGGCGTGGCCAGCTACCACGGGGTGCGCGTCGGCGACGACGAGGCCGGGAGCCTGGTGTGGCGCTACCACGAGCCGCTCAGCGACGCGGCCGGCGTGGCCGGCATGATCTGCGCGCCCCAGGAGCACGACCGCGTCGAGGTCACCCTCGACGGCGAGGCGCTCTGACCGGCCAGCGCAACCGGTCGGCCGGCCAGCGCGACCGGCACCCGCGACCGTCGGCCTGGCACCGGCACGCGTTCCTCCGGCAGAAGTGGCTGCTCAGCGACCACTTCTGCCGGGAGAACGCCGAGCACCGACACGAATCGGTGGCGGTGCTCGGGTGGGGCCGCGGCGCGCCGGATCGCGTCAGCGGCCGGCGATGACGCCGAGGCGGGCGCAGGTGCCCTCGGGGCAGGGCTCGCCGCCCTCGCGCGCCCGGGCGCACGCCACCGGCTCGGCGCCGACGATCTCGCGGTAGGCCGCGGGGTCGGTGGCGCCCTCGGTGCACAGCACCAGCACGCTCGTGTCGGGTCCGAGGGGGGCGCCCCACTCGGCGGCCCGCTCGACCACCACGTCGAGCCCGGCCAGGCCGGCGGCGCCGGTCTCGCCCGCCACCACGCAGACGTCGGCCAGCTCGCGCATGGCCCGGCGGGCGTCGTCGTCGGTGACCGACACGAACGCGTCGAACCCGGCGGCCACCGTCGGGAAGGCGAGCATCGACGGGAGCCCGCAGTTCAGGCCGGCCATGATCGACCGGTGGGGGCCGGGCACCAGCGTGCGCTCACCGGCCTCGACCGACACGAGCAGGCAGGCGGCGTCGACCGGCTCGACGTTCAACAGCCACGGCTGCCGTCCCGGTCGACCCCGGTAGTAGGCCGCGGTGGCCGACGCCAGCGCGCCCACGCCGGTCTGGACGACCACCACGTCGATCGGCGGCTCACCACGCGACTCGAGCTGCTCGTCGACCTCTTCGAAGATCGTCGAGTAGCCGTCGATCACCCAGCGGGGGATCTCCTCGTAGCCCGGCCACGACGTGTCGGACACGACGATGCAGTCGTCGCCGGCCTCCGCCTTGGCCCGCTCGACCGCGTCCTCGTAGGTGGCGCCGGGCAGGACGGTGCAGCTCGCGCCCTCGGACTCGATGGCGGCGACCCGCGCCGGCGACGAGCCGTCGGGCATGAAGATGTCGCAGCCGAGGCCGAGCAGCTTCGCCATGCGGGCGACAGCCCGACCGTGGTTGCCGTCGGTGGCGGCGGCCAGGCGGAACGGACGCAGCGGCGCGAGGGCGGCGGCCAGCTCGTCGATGTCGGCCCACGGCTCGGGATCGGTGCCCAGGCGGTCGACGAGGGCCCGGTAGGTGGCCCACGACGCCCCGAGCATCTTGAACGCGGGCAGCCCCAGGCGGCTCGACTCGTCCTTCACCCAGACCCGGCCGAGGTCGAGCCCGGCGGCGAGCGGCGCGGCGTCGACCAGCCGGGTGGGGGCGTAGCCGGGCAGCCGCCGGTGGAACGAGCGGGGCCGCGGCCCGTCGGGCGCGACCAGCCCGACGTCGGACCGGCGGGGGTTGGGCAGGTAGCGACGCTCCATCGGTGACGCACGCTACCGGCGGGGGCCGTCCGGTCCCCGACCGAGGCGCCTGCCCGCGCCCCACCCCTCGAACCGGCGAACCCACGGTGCGCCCGGCGCACCCACGATTCGCCGGTACGGGACGGGGGAGGTCGCCGCCCGGCAGGGTTCACGCGGACGCAACGGGGGGACGTTGACAGTTTGTTGAAGCGCGGCGAGGCTCGGGCGGTGGCGACCTTCCGACTGAACGGCACCGACGTCACCGTCGGCGCGAACCCGCACCTGCTCGCCGCCCTGCGCGAGGAGCTGGGGGTCACCTCCCCCAAGGACGGCTGCTCACCGTCGGGGCAGTGCGGGTGCTGCACGGTCATCGTCGACGGCAAGGCCCGGGTGGCCTGCCAGACCTCGCTCGACAAGGCCGAGGGCACCGATGTGCTCACCCTCGAGGGCCTCCCGGCCGACGAGCGCGACCGCTACGCCAACGCCTTCGCCGCCACCGGCGCGCTGCAGTGCGGGTTCTGCACCCCCGGCATCGTCATGCGCACCAAGGCCCTCCTCGACAAGCGGGCCGACGGTCTCACCCGCGACAAGGCCGCCGCCCACCTCGGCGCCCACCTGTGCCGTTGCACCGGCTACGTGAAGATCCTCGACGCCATCGAGCTGCTGGCGGGCGGGGCCGAGGTCCACGTCGAGCTGCCCGGCGGCATCGGCTCCCGCGGCCTCCGCTACCAGGGGGCCGAGCTGGCTCTGGGCGACAAGCCCTACGTCGACGACATGCGCGTCCCGGGCCTGCTGCACGGGGCGGTGCGCCTGGCCGATCACGCCCGCGCCGACGTGATCCGCATCGACACCACCGCCGCGGCCGCCGAGCCCGGCGTGGTGCAGGTGTTCACCGCCGCCGACGTGCCCGGCGTGCTCAAGGTGGGGCTCATCCACCAGGACTGGCCGGTGTTCATCCCCGAGGGCGGCCGCACCTCCTACCTCGGCGACGTCCTCGCCTTCGTGGTGGCCGGCGACCGCGAGACCGCCCGTCGGGCCGCCGAGCTGGTCGAGATCGAGTACCGGCCGCTGCGCCCCATCACCGACGCGGTCGCCGCCGTCGACGACCCCGAGGACGCGGTCTGGGGCCTCGACGGCAACGTGCTGTCGGTGTCGGAGTACGCCCGGGGCGACGTCGACGCCGCCCTCGCCGCGTCGGCCCACGTGGTGCGCGAGACGTTCCAGACCCAACGCGTCGAGCAGGCGTTCCTCGAGCCCGAGTCGACGCTCGCGGTGCCGCTCGACGACGGGCGGATGAAGGTGTTCTCCGGCGGTCAGGGCGTGTGGGACGACCGCGATCAGATCGCCCGCATCCTCGCCGTCGATCCCGCGCTCATCGAGGTCGAGCAGGTCGCCAACGGCGGTGCCTTCGGCGGCAAGGAGGACATGTCGAACCAGGGCCAGACCGCGTTGGCCGCCTGGCTCCTCGGCCGCCCGGTGAAGTGCACGTTCAGCCGGGAGGAGTCGCTGCTCGTGCACGCCAAGCGCCACCCGATCCGCATCGAGCTCGAGGCCGGCTGCGACGCCGACGGCGCGCTCACCGCCCTGCGGGCCCGGATGGTCGGCGACTCGGGGCCCTACGCCTCGGTGGGCATGAAGGTGCTCGAGCGGGCCGCCGGCCACGCCAGCGGTCCCTACGTGGTGCCCAACATCGACGTGCGGGCCGTCGCGGCGCGCACCAACAACCCGGTGTGCGGCGCGTTCCGCGGCTTCGGCGCCAACCAGGCCCAGTTCGCCATGGAGGGCGCCCTCGACCGCCTCGCCGAGCAGCTCGGCATCAGCGGCTGGGAGATCCGCAGCCGCAACGTCGTCGAGCCCGGCGCGGTGTGGGGCCCCGGCCAGATCATGGACGACGGGTGCCTCGGCGCCCGCCGCTGCCTCGAAGCCCTGCGCCCCGCCTACGACGAGGCCCGCGCCGCGGGCAAGGCCGTGGGCCTCGCCCTGGGCTTGAAGAACTCCGGGCTCGGCAACGGGTTCAAGGAGATCGCCAAGGCCGTGGTGCGCTTCGAGGACGACGGCACCGTCGAGGTGCGCCACTGCTGGACCGAGATGGGCCAGGGCGTGCACACCGTCGCCCTGCAGGTCGCGGTCGAGGAGCTCGGGGTCGATCCTGCGAAGGTGCGGGTCGTCGTCGACACCAGCCGCGAGCTCGGAGCCGGCCAGACCACGGGCAGCCGGGGCACCCTCATGGGCGCCGGCGCGGTGGCCGACGCGTGCCGGGTCGCCCGCGACGCCGGCTGCGCGCCGGGCAAGGACTACGAGGGCGAGTACCGCGTCGACTGGACCAACTCGCTGTCCGAGGGCGTCGCCAACCCGATCATCCACTCCACGTTCGGCTACGCCGCCCAGATGGTGGTCGCCGACCCCGCCACCGGCGCCATCGAGAAGGTGGTCGCCGCCCACGACGTGGGCCGCGCCGTGAACCCGCTGCTGTGCGAGGGCCAGGTCGAGGGCTCGGTGCACATGGGGCTGGGCTACGCCCTGTCGGAGGACTTCCCCACCGACGACGACGGCCGCCCCACCGTGAACACCTTGCGGGGGCTCGAGATCATCCGCCCCAAGGACATGCCGCCGGTCGAGGTGATCCTCGTCGAGTCGGCCCAACCCGACGCCCCCTACGGCATCAAGGGCGTGGGCGAGATCGGCCTGGTGCCCACCGCCCCGGCGGTGGCCGCCGCGCTCCACGAGGTCGACGGGGTGTGGCGCACGCAGCTGCCGATGACCAAGCACCACCCGCTGCAGGTCGGCGGCGGCACCGTCGCCGCCGGGCAGTGACCGACCCCGCCGCCGGCGGGCCGCCGCCGGTCGAGCCGGGCGGCGCCGTCACCCCCGGGCTGGTCTGCGCCCACCACCACCTCTACTCGTCGCTGGCGCGGGGCATGCCCGCTCCACCCCGCACGCCCGGCAGCTTCGGCGAGATCCTCGAGCTGGTGTGGTGGCGGCTCGACCGGGCCCTCGACCTCGACGGCGTCTACTGGTCGGCCAAGCTCGGCGCCCTCGAGGCGCTCGAGCGGGGCACCACCGCCATCATCGACCACCACGCGTCGCCCAACGCCATCGAGGGGTCGCTCGACGAGATCGCCCGGGCGGGCGCGGAGGTGGGGGTGCGGGTGTCCACCTGCTACGAGGTCACCGACCGCAACGGGCCCGAGGGCGCCGCCGCCGGCCTGGCCGAGAACGAGCGCTACCTGCGCGCCGGGGGCCGGGGCTACGTGGGCGCCCACGCCGCGTTCACCTTGTCCGACGCCACCCTCGAGGCGGTCGCCGGCCTGGCCACCGACCTCGGCGTCGGCGTGCACGTCCACGTGGGCGAGGGCCCCGAGGACGACGGCGCCGGTGCCCGCTGGGAGCCCCACGCCACCGACGACTGGCTCATCGTGCACTGCGTCCGCCTCGACCGCGACCTGCCGGGCACCATCGCCCACAACCCCCGGTCGAACATGAACAACGCGGTGGGCTACGCCCGCCCCGCGGCCCGCCCGAACCGCGTCGTGCTCGGCACCGACGGCATCGGCGGCGACATGCTCGAGGAGTTCCGGCTGGCCTTCGCCCGTCTCCGCGAGGACGACGGCACCGCCCCGCCCGACACGCCGTGGGGCTGGCTCGAGGCGGGCTGGGACCTGTTCCCCGAGGCACGCGCCGACCGGGTCACCTGGTCCTACGCACCGATGGACCCGTGGCACCTCGCCTACACCCCGGGGGTCCGCCCGCTCGAGGTGGTCGTCGACGGCGAGGTCGTGCTCGCCGACGGCCGCGCCACCCGCGTCGACCCCGACGAGGTGCGGGCCAAGGCCGCCGAGGCCGCCGCCCGCCTCCACCGCACCCTCGCCGACCTCCCCTGAGACCGAACGAACGAAGGATCGCCCGTGAGCCAGCCCGTCGCCATGTACCTGCAGGACGCCCACCCGATCCGCGACGGGATGGAGTACGTCCGCTACGCCGAGGAGCGGGGCTTCCACGCCGTCTGGCAGGCCGAGTCGCGCCTGGTGCGCGAGGCCACCGTCCCGATGGCGGCGTTCGCCGCGGTCACCGACCGCATCAAGGTCGGGTCCGGGGTCGTCACCAACTGGACCCGCAACCCGGCGCTGTTGGCCGCCACCTTCTCCACCCTCGACGACCTCGCCCCCGGTCGGGTCATCCTCGGCATCGGCGCCTGGTGGGACCCGCTGGCGAGCAAGGTCGGCATCGAGCGCCGCAAGCCGCTCAAAGCCATGCGCGAGACGGTCGAGGCGGTGCGGGCCCTGCTCGCCAACGAGACCGTCACCTACCAGGGCGAGTTCGTGCACCTCGACGGCGTCGAGCTCGACTACGTCCACCAGGAGCGCCGCCCCAAGGACGTGCCGATCTACATCGGGGCCACGGGCATGCAGATGATGGAGCTCACCGGGCGCATCGCCGACGGCGTGGTCCTCAACTACCTGGTGTCGCCCGCCTACAACGCCACCGCCATGGAGCACCTGTCGACGGGAGCCGAGGCCGCCGGCCGGTCGGTCGACGACCTCGACCGGCCCCAGCTCGTGGTCTGCTCGGTGGCGGCATCGGATGACCCCGCCGACCGGGCCGCCGCCCTCGACGGCGCCCGGCTGCTGGTCACCCAGTACCTCGGCCAGCAGCCCCACATCATGAAGGCGTCGGGTGTGCCCGAGTCGCTGCTCGAGGAGATCAGCAAGGTGCTCACCTGGCCGGCCACCCACGACCAGGTGGTGGCCGCGTCGAAGCTGGTCCCCGACGACATCGTGCAGATGATCTGCGCGGCCGGCACCGTCGCCGAGTGCCGCGAGAAGGTGGCCGAGTACATCGCCGCGGGCTGCACCTGCCCGATCCTCTATCCGCTCGGCGACGTGAGGACCATGATCGACGCGTTCGCCGACTGGACGCCCTGATCGACGGGGCCGGTCACCGGGTGGCGGGCGCGCCCTGATCGGACCACCCGGCCGGGGCGCGGCCTCACGTCCCGGCCGGGTCGAGCTGCGCCGGCAGGACGAACAGCGCGAGGCAGGGCTCGAGCCCGTCGACGGCGACGTCGTCGCGCCGACCCGCGGCCCACCGCTCCCACGTCAACCGCAGCAGCACCATCTCGTCGGCCCGGTCGCGGCGGACCTCGACCCGCCGGCCGTTCTCCTCGTAGCCCAGGCGCGCCGACACGGCGTGGGAGCGGGCGTTGTCGTGCCACGCCCCGCTGTGGGCCTCGACCGCGCCGAGGCCGTCGAACGCCAGGTGCAGGACGGCCG
>DATHSN010000366.1:0-4481 GCA_035464115.1 Acidimicrobiales bacterium
ACCTCGCCCCCAGCGCCCTCGCCGCCGACCACGACGACGACGGCTGCGACGACGGGTATGACGACGGAGACGACCACGGGTGCGGCTGCGACAGCACGCACACCACCGGCTGACCACGCCACCACCAACCGACGTGACCCACCCGGCCCCGCCGGGCGCTCCGGCGCGCCCCGACGCCGGACTCGGCGGCAGCGGGTGGCGCCGCCGACGGCGGACCGCCGAGGTCAGCTGTCGGCGCCGCTCCCGCGCTCGGGCTGGTCGGCCCACCAGGCATCGAGCCGACGGAGCGCTTCCTCCTCGCCCAGCGGACCCTCGTCGAGGCGCAGCTCGAGGAGGTGGTCCAGGGCTCGCCCCACGACCGGGCCGGGCGCCACGCCGAGGTGCTCGATGACCTGGCGGCCGTCGAGGTCGGGGCGGATCGCGGCCAGCTCCTCGGCCTCGCGCAGCTCGGCGATCCGCCGCTCGAGCTCGTCCATCCGTGCCGACAGCGCCTTGGCCTTGCGCACGTTGCGGGTGGTGCAGTCACACCGGGTGAGCTCGATGAGCTCGTCGAGCAGGTGGCCCGCGTCGCGCACGAAGCGGCGGACCGCGGAATCGGTCCAGCCCATCTCGTAGGTGTGGAACCGCAGGTGCAGCTCGACCAGCTTGGTGATGTCGTCGGTCTCGTCGTTGGGGTAGCGCAGCGCGGTGAGCCGCTTGCGGGCCATGCGGGCGCCGACCACCTCGTGGTGGTGGAAGCTCACCCCGTGGGGGCCGATCTCGCGCGTGCGGGGCTTGCCGATGTCGTGCAGGAGCGCGGCGAGCCGGACGATCTTGTTCGGTCGGGTCTTGGCCACCACCGCGATGGTGTGGGCGAGCACGTCCTTGTGGCGATGGATCGGGTCCTGCTCGAGCCGCATCGACGACAGCTCGGGGAGGAACTGGTCGGCGAGGCCGGTGTCGACGAGGAACCACAGCCCCGCCGACGGGTCGTCGACCACCATGAGCTTGTCGAGCTCGTCGCGGACGCGCTCGGCCGACACGATGCCGAGGCGGTCGCGCATCTTCTCGACCGCCTCGACGAGGTCGGTGTCGGGGGCGAGCCCGTAGCCGGCGATGAACCGCGCCGCGCGCAGCATCCGCAACGGATCGTCGGAGAACGACACGAACGGGCCCGACGGGGTGCGCAGGCGCCCCGCGACGAGATCGTCGGCCCCGCCGAACGGGTCGATGAGCCGGGGCTCGGGCAGCTCGAGCGCCATGGCGTTGACGGTGAAGTCGCGCCGCGACAGGTCGGCGTCGATCTCGGTGGCGAACTCGACCTCGGGCTTGCGCGACCCGGGCTGGTAGGCCTCGGCGCGGTGGGTGGTGATCTCGAAGGTGCGGCCGCCGACCTTGGCGCCGATCGTGCCGAAGCGCTCGCCCTGGGTCCACACCGCGTCGGCGAACCCGGCCAGGATCGCCTTGGTCTCGGTCGGGGGGGCGTCGGTGGTGAGGTCGAGGTCGGGATCGCGCAGCTCGCGGTCGAGGAGCAGGTCGCGCACGATGCCCCCCACCAGGTAGACGCGGTGACCCGCGGCGGCGAAGCGGTCGGCCACCGGTCGCGTCTCGTCGAGCAGGGGCTGCAGCCGTGCGGGGATCACGTGGTCCAACGCTACCGGTCGGGTGCCCGCCCGGCCGGCGGTTCAGGCCAGGTGCCGCTCGGCCGGCGGTTCAGGCCAGGTGGATGTGGGCGACGTCGTCGACGACGTGGCGGCCGGGGCCGCCGGCGGTGGGTGCCTCGGGGTGCAGCTCCTCGCCGGCGAGCGCGGCGAGGCACGCCGCGGTGGACGAGGTGAGCGCCTCGAGGTCGTAACCACCTTCGAGGAACACCAGGCGCCGCCCCGGTGGGACGAACGCGATGAGCTCGCGGGTGAGGTCGGCGAAGTCGCCGGCCGAGAGCCCGAGCCCGGTGAGCGGATCGGCCCGATGCCCGTCGAACCCGGCGGACACGATCATCCAGGTGGGGGCGAAGTCGGCGAGCTTGGGGGCGAGCACCATGTCGATGGCCCGCCGGTAGACGTCGCCGGTGGTGCCCGCCGGGAACGGGAAGTTCAGGGTGGACCCTGCGCCCTTCCCCCGCCCGATCTCGTGGAGCGCCCCGGTGCCCGGGTAGAGCGGCCACTCGTGCATCGACACGTAGAGCACGCGGGGATCGGCGTCGAACGCCGCCTGGGTGCCGTTGCCGTGGTGGGCGTCGTAGTCGACGATGACGACCCGCTCGCCCCGATCGGCGAGCGCCGCCGCGGTGATGGCCACGTTGGACAGCAGGCAGAAGCCCATGGCCCGCTCGGGCGTGGCGTGGTGCCCCGGAGGTCGGACGGCGCAGAAGGCGGCCTCGGCCTCACCGCGCTCGAGCCGCTCGGCGCAGTCGAGTCCGGCGCCGGCGGCGAGCAGGGCCGCGCTCCACGACGCGGCGACCGCCACCGTGTCGCCGTCGATGTTGCCGCCACCGGACGCGCAGAACCGCTCCATGGCGTCGACGAAGACGGGCGGGTGGACGCGCGTGACCTCGTCGTAGGTGGCCGCGCGCGGTTCGACGCGGACCAGTGCGTCGGCCACCCCGGATCGCTCGACCCCGTCGAGCACCGCGCCGAGGCGCGCCGGGCGCTCGGGGTGCCACGGCCCGGTGTCGTGCTCGAGATACCGGGCGTGGGTGGCGAAGAGGACGGTCACCGCCCACCACGGTACTCCTGTCGTGCCGGTCGCGGTCCCGGGGCGGCCTGACGACCACGACATCGCCAGGCGGTCGTATCCTCGACCGAGCCTCCCGTGTCGCGACCTCCCGTCCGATCGGCGATGCCACCCGACCCGATGCGCACCTACGAGACCGTCCAGTGGGGCCCCGACCGGCTGCGGATCGGACCGTGGCGAGGGGACCCCGCCATCGCCGAGCTGGCCCCCGTGGTCGCCGGCCGCAGCCCCGACCCCCGCAACGTGGCCCGGGGTCTCGACGTGCTGGCCGCCCGGGGCTACCGGGCGGTGGTCACCGGTGCCCTCGCTCCCGAGGAGCAGCCCGGGTACCTCGGGGCCGGGTTCGCGGTGCACGAGCGGCTCCACCTGCTCGCCCACGACCTGCGCGAGCTGCCGGTCGCGCCGCCGATGCGGCTGCGGCGCGGGCGACGACGCGACCGAGACCCGGTCCTCGCGGTCGACCACGCCGCGTTCGCGCCGGTCTGGCGCCTCGACGAGCGCGGCCTCGCCGACGCCATCGGCGCCACACCCTCGGCCCGCCTGCGCGTCGAGGGCGCCCGCCGGCCGGCGGGCTACGCCGTCACCGGCCGCGCCGGGTCGCGCGGCTACCTCCAGCGTCTCGCCGTGCACCCCGAGCACCAAGGGTCGGGTCTCGGCACGGCGCTGGTCGTCGACGCCCTCTCGTGGCTGCGCCGACGCGGGGCTCGTCTCGCCCTCGTCAACACCCAGGAGGCCAACGAGCGGGCCTTCTTGTTGTACCGCCGACTGGGCTTCGTCCCCCGCGCCGACGGGCTGGCCGTCCTCCGCTACGAGCTCGACGGCGAGCTGTCGTGAGCCGCCGCCGGCGCCGCGGCGCGCTCGCCGCGCTCGCGGCGGCGCTGGCCCTGGTGACGGCGGCCGGCCACGGTCCGGCACCGGTGGGGGCCGCTGTCGACACACCCCACCAGCGGACCACGCCCGAGCTGGCCCTCGTCGAGCGGACGCCCTGGGTGGCGGCCGAGGGCGAGCTGCGGCTCGCCCTCGAGCTGCGCGGGATCGCTCCCGACGCGACCGTGCGCGTCACCGTGCACGAGCCCCTGCGGGGTCGCTTCGAGCTCGATGCGAGCATCACGAGGGAGCGCCTCGGACGCACGCTGCTGACCGTGGTCGACTCACCGGTCGCCGACGCGGCACCCGACGGGGTGCTCCGCCTCGCCGTGCCGGTCACCGAGGGCACCGACGGACCACCCGGGTCGCTGCGCCTGCTGTCCGAGGGCATCTCGCCCGTCGAGGTGGTCGTCACCGACGCCGAGGGTGACGAGCTCGTCGCCCTCGTCACCCATCTGGTGCGCCTGCCCACCGAGGTCGATGCGCCGCTCGGGGTCGCCACCGCCCTCGACCTCGGCGCGCCCCCGGCGCTCCAGGGCGACGGCTCGGTGGTGGTCCCCGCCGACGTCCGGGCCCGGCTCACCGCGCTCGCCGACGTGCTCGAGCGCCACCCCGACGTCGTGGTCACCACCATGTTCACCGCCGAGACCTTGTCGGCGCTGGCGGGTGGCGACGCCCCTCTCGATGCCGCGCTCGTCGCCGACCTGCGGACCCTCACCACCGCGGGGGTCCTGGCCCCGGTGTGGTCGCCCTGGGTGCGCGTCGATGCGGCCCGCCTCGACGTCTCCGGCCTCACATCGGTCGTCGACGAGATGCTGGCGCGCGGCTCGGCCACCGTGCGGTCGACCCTCGGGGTGGCCCCCGACCAGGCGACGGTGCTCCTGCCCACCGAACCGACCCCG
>DATHSN010000367.1:0-11823 GCA_035464115.1 Acidimicrobiales bacterium
ACCGGTCTCGTGCGGTTCGGCGTCCGCGAGCTCGACCCGGTCACCGGTCGGTTCACGAGCCGCGACCCGCTGCGCGTCGCCGGCGGCCAGACCAACCTCTACCTCTGCGCCGACGGCAACCCGTTCGACTGGCGCGACCCCACCGGCACCCAGGTGCAGGTGTGCTCCCGGCCGTTCATCGGCTCGGGCCCGCTGTCGATCGACCACGCGTACCTGAAGACCGACAAGCACACCAAGGGCATGGACCGCGATCCCAACGGGATGCTGCTCGAGACCAAGTGGAGGGACGAGCCCGACCCGAACCACCCCGAGACCGAGTGCGACGAGATCGACAACGTCGACGAGGAGTGCGTCAACCAGCACCTCGAAGCCAACAACGCCCTCGGCAGCTGGGGTGCCGACTTCCAGTACGGGCCCACCCTCGACCCCAACACCTGCTGGGACGCGGTCTGGGACGTGCTCGACGCGTGCTCCGACGGCGACTGGGAGGTGAAGGACGACGGCGACGACGAGTCGGCCCACGGGCCGATCGCCGAGGCGGCCCGCGCCCTCGACCGCTTCCGCAAGTGGCAGCGGAAATCCCGCGAATCGGTCTGGGACACCCTCACCGGCTGGCTGTGAGCTCCCGGCCGCCTCGACCTACGGCGTAGTCTCGATCTGCCACCAGGAGGAAACGACATGGGCGACGGCGACGCACGCATCGGTCAGCGGGTCGAGCCCCAGGGGCTCACCATGGAGCTGCTCGGGCCACCACCCCGGCGGCTCCTCTGGCGCATCGGTCGGCCGGTCACCCACGTCGTCGACGTGCTCGACGTCTCGGTCACCGGCGCGCTGGTGCGGGGACGTCGCTGGGACGGCTTCGACGTGGGTGCGGTGCTGCACATGCGGCTCCACGGCCACACCGGCACCGCCCGCATCCTGCGCATCGACGACGACGACCGCGCCGGCCACGTGCGCTACGGGCTCGAGATCGTCGGGGTCGATCCGAAGCTGTGGGACGAGTTCAGCACGATCGTCGGGGAGCAGCTGCACCCCGAGGGCGACCCCACCTGGCACGAGCGCCAGGACGAGTAGCGGCTCGGGCCGACCCCGGCAGGGGCCAGTGCTGTACGCTGATGCTGTATGTCGGCCACCCGGACCCAGGTCTACCTCTCCGAAGAGCAGCGTCGGCGGATCGACGCGGTCGCCGCCGCCGAGGGCGTCACCATGGCCGAGGTCATCCGGCGCGCACTCGACTCCTACCTCGCCTCCGACGCCGACGTCGGGTCGGCCCTGTCGAGCACCTTCGGCGCCGATCCCGACGCAATCACTCCCTCGCGCGACGACTGGGACCGTGGCTGACGTCCTGGTCGACACCGACGTCTTCATCGACCACCTCCGGGGGGCGGTCGAGCTGAGGCCGGGATCGCACCGGTTGCACTACTCCGTCATCACCCGCGCCGAGCTGTTCGCCGGCAGCTCGGCGACCGACGCCGTGGCTCGCCTGCTCGCACCGCTGCGGGAGATCCCGATCGATCGGGCCATCGCCGAACGGGCCGGGCGGGTGCGGCGCGAGACCGGACTGCGCCTCCCCGACGCGCTCATCGCCGCGTCGGCCCTCGAGCACCGGCTGCTCGTGGCGACGCGCAACCGCAAGGACTTCGAGCCCGTGCGGGGACTGCGCGTCCGACAGCTCAGCTGACGGGCCCCAGGTGGTCGAGGACCTCGGCCCAGCCGCCGTCGGCGGGCGGCGCGATCACGTGGTCGGCCCGCTCGCGCGCCGCGGGGTGCGACACCTCGGGCACGAGGCGCACGGCCGCCCCGTCGAGCAGCTCGAGGTCGTTGGGGCCGTCGGCGAGGGCCAGCACGCGGGTGGGGTCGAGGCCCCGGTGGGCGCAGAACGCGAGCACTCCGTCCCACTTGGACTGGCCGCGGGGGGCGGCGGTGAACGAGGCGGTGCCCGGGTAGTCGATCGAGCGGTCGACGTGGGTCTCGGCCACGCCGTCGATGGCCGCCACCGCGGCCTCGGCGGCCGGGAACGGCACGCCGATCATGCTGAACCCGAGCACCGATTCCTCGGCCACCACCCGGGCGAGGTCGGCGGTGCGCACCGCCGTGCCGAACCCGGCGACGTGGCCGGGGTGGGTGGTGGGGGTGGCGCTGATGCAGGCGTCGAGATCGGGGTGGTCGAGGTAGACGACCGGGTCGCACCCGACCGACCGGCACGCCTCCAGCACCGCCACCGCCTGCTCGGTGGGGTACGGCGCCCGGTGGAAGCGGGTGCCGGTGGCCAGCTCGACCCCGAGCGCCCCGTTGAGCACCACCGCCGCCGGGGCGAGACCGAACCGGTCGAGCGGGCCCCGGGTCGAGGTGAGCCGGCGACCGGTCGCGACGAGGAGCGGGATGCCGAGCTCGTCGAGTCGGGCCACCGCAGCCAGCGTGGCCTCGGGGACGTGGTCGTCGGTGAGCCAGAAGGTGCCGTCGAGGTCGGTGACGACGAGGCTCACGGCCACGGGCGCGGTCATCGCCGGAGTCTCACGTCCCGGCGCCGGCGGGAGCAAGGCCGACGGCGTCAGGGAGCTGGCTCGACGAGCCACCGCCGCCAGGTGACCGCCACCCCGAGCGCCACCGCCCACGCGCCGCCCACCACCGCCACCACGAGCACACCCACCCGCAGGAGGAACCGCGCCGTCTCCCGCACCGCCCAATCGGACGCGCACCGGGCCAGGTCGTCGGCGCCCACGCACGGCGCCCCCGCGGTCGCCCCGGCGTCGATGTCGGCGGCAGCCGCCACCGGATCGGGACGCAGATCGGGATCGGACTCCCACCAGGCCACGAGCGCGTCGTGCATGGCCTCGTGGCCCCGGGCGTTGGGATGCAGGCTGTTGTGCCACCACGCCAACGGGTTGGCCGACTGCTCGAGCGTGCCGACGACGGTGTTGGCGGCCAGGAAGTTCACCCCCACCGCGGCGGGCTCGCCGTCGCAGATCCGCAGCTCGGTGTCGGCCAGCGCGGTGGGCATGGTGTCGACCACCGCGAACCCGGCGGTGGCCGCCGAGGCGGCGATGGTGTCGTTGAGCGCCACGGTGAAGTCGTGCAGGAAGCGGTGCTCGGCGTCGCCGAGCGTCGAGCCCGGGCACGACGCCGGGGCCAGCGGCACCGGGTAGGGCACCACTGCGATCGCGACGTCGCCCAGGATCTCCCGGGCCCGTCGGTAGGCCCGGTCGAGCTCGGCGCCGACCGCGGCCAGGTGGTCGAGGTACGCGGCCTCGAGCCGGGAGCAGTCGGCGGGCGCCAGGCAGGCCCGCCCGATGGCGCCGAACCCGGCGTCGTTGCCGCCGGCGCTCACCAGCACCAGCGCCACGTCGAGGTCGTCGTCGGCGACCCAGCCGGCGAGCCCGGTGGCCTGGTCCTCGAGCACGTCGCTGGCGACCGCCCCCGAGCAGGCGAGGAACGCCACCCGGTCGGGTGCGCCCGCGGCGCGGAGCCGGGCGAAGAGCACGGGGTAGGCGGTGGGGGCCCGACGGCACTCGTCGACCCCGGCCCGGTTCGTGCCGGCGAAGAACACCTCGGCGCCCTCGCCCGACATGTAGGAGTCGCCGATCGCCGCCACCACCCGGTCACCCGGCGCGGGCTGCACGACGGCTGGCTCGGGGGCCGAGCGCTGGGTGAGGGTGAGCACGAGGGCGGCGCCGACCACGACCACCACGACGTCGAGGGTCGACCGGGTGACCACCCCGGCGCCGACCGCCAACGCCACCACGGCGAGGGCGGCGACCACCACCGCGCCCACCCCGGCGAGCCACACGATCACCAGCGCGCCGATGAGCACGACGGCGCCCACCACCGCCACCGCCGGTGCCAACCGGGGCTCACGGCCCTCGAGCTCGCGGGTGGCCAGCTCGCTGACCAGGCTGAGCCCGAGCGGCACACCGACCACGGCGGCGACGGCCCCGGGGACGACGAGCCACACCGCACCGAGCGCAGCACCGACCACGCACACCACCGCGACGCCCACCGCGGCCCCGAGCACGAGCAGCCAGGTCTGCTCCGGCGGGTCGGGGGCGGCCCGCAGCCGGTCGAGGCCGAGGCCGACGCCCACGTAGACGAGGGCGAGGCCGAAGAACCCGAGGCCGTCGACGTCGGGCCCCAGCCACCAGACCAGCACCAGGGCCACGCCGCTGCCGCCGACGATGGCCACGAACCGCCACCGCTCCCAGCCGGTGCCGTCGTGGGCGAGCGCCTCGCGACGGGCGGCGCGGTGCAGCCGCACCGCGAACGTCCCGACCAGGAAGGCGGCGATGACCCCGAGCAGGAGGGGCCCGCGGCGCACGGCCAGGAAGAGCCCGGCGACCGCCAGGAAGGCGACGAGCGCGACGACCACCCGCGCCGTCGGGCGGTCCACCACGCTCGGCCTGGTCGCTGTGGTCATGGGCTCCCCCGAGCCGGCGGCGTCGCCTCACCGTAGGTCCGGGCCGTTGCACCCTGCCGGACCGTTGCACCCTGCCGGACCCTCTGCGAGCCTGCGACCACCGACCCGCACCGGAGGACCGATGACCGACGCACCTCGCCTGGCCCCCACCACCGCCGCCGAGCGCGACGCCGAGACCGAGGCGCTGGTGGCCTCCGTGGGCGGGCTCAACATCTTCACCACCCTCGCCCACCACCCGAAGCTGCTGAAGCGCTGGCTGGTGTTCGGGAACCACGTGCTCGCCAAGTCGACCCTGCCGGCGCGCGAGCGCGAGCTGGTGATCCTGCGCACCGGGTGGCGGTGCGGCAGCGAGTACGAGTTCGGCCAGCACACGATCATCGGTCGGCGCGAGGGGCTCACCGACGACGAGATCGCCCGCCTGGCCACCGACGGGCTCGACGGCTGGTCGTCCACCGACGCCGCGCTGGGGCGGGCCGCCGACGAGCTCGTCGGCGACCACGTCGTCTCCGACGCCACGTGGGCCGAGCTCACCGCCACGTGGAGCACCGAGCAGGTGATGGACCTGGTCTTCACCGTGGGGCAGTACACGCTGGTGTCGATGGCGCTGCGCACCTTCGGCGTGCAGCGCGACGAGGGCGTCCCCGGGTTCCCGACATGACCCGGTTGGCGGGCGCGGTCGCCGTCGTCGTCGGCGCGGGCCAGACCCCCGGCACCACGATCGGCAACGGCCGGGCCACCGCGCTGCTGCTCGCCCGGGAGGGGGCGAGGGTGCTGGCGGTCGACCGCGACCTGGCCTCGGCCGAGGCGACCTGCGCGCTCATCGCCGACGAGGGGGGCGAGGCGGCGCCACTGCAGGCCGACGTCACCAGCGAGGACGACTGCCGGGCCATCCCGGCCGCGGCGCTCGAGCGCTGGGGGCGCCTCGACGTGCTGGTGAACAACGTGGGCATCGGCACCGGCGACGGGCCCGCCACCCATGTCGAGGAGGACGCCTGGGAGCGGATCCTCGACGTGAACCTCTCGGGCACCTGGCGGACCTGCAAGCACGTGCTCCCCGTGATGCGAGCGCAGGGCTCCGGGGCCATCGTGAACGTCTCGTCGATCGCCGCGGTGTGCGCGTCCGGCGACATCGCCGCCTACATGGCCTCCAAGGCGGGCGTGAACGCGCTCACCCACGGGCTGGTGCTGCGCGCCGCCCGCCACGGCATCCGCGTGAACGCGGTGATGCCCGGGCTGATCGACACGCCGATGGCCATCGAGGGCATCGCCGCGGCGCGCGGCATCGACCGCGACGAGCTGCGGGCCGAGCGGGCGGCCCGGGTGCCGCTCGGGGGCCGCATGGGCACGGCGTGGGACGTCGCCCACGCCGTGGTGTTCCTCGCCTCCCCCGAGGCGGGCTTCATCACCGGCGCGATCCTCCCGGTCGACGGGGGCCAGAGCAGCCGGGTCGGATGACCCCACGGGCCGGCCGTATCCTGCGATGGCACACGCCGACGAGGGGGACATGACGTGACGACGTTCGAGCTGGGCCGGGTCGGGCTGTGGACGGGGGTGCTCGACGCCATGACGTCGAGCCAGGCCGGCGAGACGGCGGCGCTCATCGAGGAGGTGGGGTTCCCCACGCTGTGGATCCCCGAGACGGTGGGCCGCGACCCGTTCGTGACCGCCACCCTGCTCCTCGAGCGCACCGAGCGGCTCAAGATCGCCACCGGCATCGCCAACATCTACGCCCGCGACGCGGTCACCATGGCCAACACCCAGCGCTCGCTCGAGGAGGCGTTCCCCGGGCGGTTCCTGCTCGGCATGGGGGTGAGCCACGCCCACCTCGTCGACCGGGTCCGCAAGCACGACTACTCCAAGCCGTACTCCTACATGGTCGACTACCTCACCGACATGGACGGGTCGATCTTCCGGGCCATCGGCCCCACCGACCTCCCGCCCCGGGTGCTCGCCGCCCTCGGGCCCAAGATGCTCCGCCTCGCCGCCGAGCGGGCCGCCGGCGCCCACCCCTACTTCGTGCCGGTCGAGCACACCGCGTCGGCCCGCGAGACGATGGGTCCCGACGCGCTGCTCGCCCCCGAGCAGATGGTGGTGCTCGACGCGAACCCCGAGACGGCACGGGCCACGGCCCGCACCCACATGGCCGTGTACCTGAAGGCGCCGAACTACGTGAACAACCTCAAGCGCCTCGGGTTCAGCGACGACGACGTGGTCGACGGCGGCAGCGACCGCCTGGTCGACGCCATCGTGGCGTGGGGCGGCGTCGACGCCGCGGTCGACCGGGTGCGGTCCCACCACGAGGCGGGGGCCGACCACGTGTGCGTCCAGCTGCTGGTGCCCGGGTTCCCGACCCTCCCCGAGGACCAGCTGCGCGAGCTGGCGTCAGGCCTGCTCGGGAGCTGACCGGCCGGCGTCGTCGCCCGGCTCGTCGCCGGCCGCCTCGGTCGGCGGCGGGGGGGAGCCGGCGATGGCACCGAGGATCGAGCCGAGCAGCGGGTTCGACGCCACCCGCGGGTCGGCCATCACCTCGTCGAGGCGGCCCTGGCTCTCGGCCATCCGCTCGCGCAGGCTGACGCCGTCGTCGTCGGTCTGGTCGAGCACGGAGCGGCCCTGCTCGTCGGTCATCGCCTCGAGCCGGCTGAACGCGCCGGCGATCCCGCCGCTGGCCCCGAGCCGGTCGGTCACCGCCTGGGTGGTCCGATCGACCGCCTCGGCGGCGAGCGGGTGCAGCACCCCCGGCTCCGACGCCGCCGACGCCCGGGGCGGCGCGAGCGTCTCGATCGCCTTCACGTAGCCCAGCCGGGGGGTCACCTGGGCTCGCACCCGCGCGCCCTGCTGGACCTGGTCGTGGATCGCCCGGGTCACCCGGAAGGCGCGCACGAGGTCGACGTCGCCGGGGTCGATGGCCAGGTGGTAGCGGGTGGCGCGGTGCTGGTCGCGCCGCACCCCGGAGCTGTCGCGCTGGGAGTACCAGAGCCACTGGACGACCTTCGGGAGGCGGTGGCCCTCCTGGAAGGCCCGCCGCCGCACCACCTCGCCCTCGACGGTCCGCGATGCGAACAGGTCGGACACGCCGAGGAGGAACCGGATGACGGCGATGATGAACGCGCCGGCGGCGAGGATCGCCACCACCAGCGCGGCCAGCCCGACGCCGCGGCGCTGGTCGGCGGTGAGCTGGTCGAGGATCTCGTCGGAGCCCGACACGGTGAGGGCCGCCACCGCGAGGAACCCGGTGACGACCGCCTGCACGAGACCACGGAAGGCCACCGAGAGGGGCTTGTCACCCCAGCTCGGTCGCGGGGCGCGGTAGCTCACCTTGATCCGGCGCCAGTGGCCCGAGGCGAGGCTCCAGGCGTGGCGGTCGTGCTCGGTCTCGAACGGCAGCTGGCGCTGCACGAGCGGCGCCAGGCCCATGGCGGTGGCGTGGGCCAGGTTGCGGTCCCAGATGGCGACCGCCGCTGCGGGCTGGTCGGCGAACTGGCCGCTCTCGCGGAAGTAGTCACGCACGCCGAGCCAGTGCGCCGCCGCCTCGCGCCCGGCGGGGGTGTCGGTCTGGGCGTCGGAGCGGGTGACGCCCTGGGCCACCCACACCAGCACCGCACCCAGGCCGATGGCCAGGCCCAGCAGGAGGTTGCCCACCGACCCCCAGCCGGTGGGATCGTCGATGCGGGGCACGGCGGACGCCGCCAGCCACGCCGGCGCCACCGCCAGCGCGACGGCGGCCCACAGCACCGCCAGGTGGCGCAGGTCCCACCGCCGGCGGCACAACCCCAGCTCGCGCCCGTGGGCGGTGACCTCGCGCACGAAGCCCCGGAACCAGCGCTGCGACACGCCCTCGGGGCCGAGGGTGAGCACCGGCGCGGGCACCACCCCGTCGGTCTGGTGGCGCTCGATGTGGCGCATCACCCGCTGCTCGTACGCCGTGAGGGCATCGTCGGGCTGGCGGGCGCGCAGGCGCAGGATCACCCGATCGCCGCCGACGCTCTCGATGGTGAGCCAGCCGCGGGCGGCCAGGTCGACGACGGTGGCGGGCACGGCGTCGTCCTCCACCTCGAAGCCGCCGGTGAGCAGGTCGACGAGCGCGGGGGTCTCGGGTCGCAGCTCCATCGACTGGGGCCCGGGCCGCACCCGACCCGGTCCCGTCGTGGCCCGGAGCCAGGCGATGATGCCGGCCGCCACCACCGCGCACACGAGCACGGCGACGCCGACCGGCGTGCTGGTGTCGAGGACGTTCGTGGTGGTCTGCTGCGCGACGACGAACATGGCCAGGGACCCTACGCACACGACGATCGCCCGCGCGTGCCCGACGCCCATCACCTCGTTGCGCCGACGGTCGCGCTCTGCGAGCCTGCGGCCCTGACCATCGGGGGGATCCGAGGACATGACCACGTTCCTGCCGCGCGCCGGCACCACGCCGGACGCCGTCGCCGTCACGTCACCCGACGGAGACCGCA
The DNA here is from genome assembly GCA_035464115.1 of Acidimicrobiales bacterium. Lineage (GTDB taxonomy): Bacteria > Actinomycetota > Acidimicrobiia > Acidimicrobiales > SKKL01 > DATHSN01. The sequence goes on from DATHSN010000367.1 coordinate 8,866, forward strand.
CCTGGGGTGAGCTCGAGTCGGCCACCCGACGCTTCGCCAACGGGGTGGCGGCGCGGGGCCTGGGGCCCGGCGACCGCATCGCCACCCTCGCCCACAACCGGCCGGGCTACATCGAGGCGGTGCTCGGCAACCTGCGGGCCGGCACCCGCCACGTGCCGCTGAACTGGCACCTCACCGCTCCCGAGCTGGCGTACATCCTCGACGACAGCGAGAGCCGGCTGGTGATCACCGACCCCGACCACGCCGACGTGGCCCGGGCCGCGGCCGCCGAGGCCGGCGTCGACGACGTGCTGGTCATGGACGACTCCTTCGATGCGTGGCTCGCCGCCCAGCCCGACGACGAGCCCACCAACGAGGTGGCCGGGGCGTTCCTGATGTACACGTCGGGGACCACGGGCCGACAGAAGGGGGTGGTGCGCTCCGACCAGGGCGGGAGGGTCGACCGGGTCATGGAGCAGTACCGCCGGGTCGGCGCGGTGTGGGGGTTCACCGAGGGCGGGGTGCACCTGGTGGCCTGCCCGCTCTACCACGCCGCCCCGCCGGCCCAGGCCCTGTTCGCCCTCGCTCACGGCCAATCGCTCGTGCTGATGCCCCGCTTCGACGCCGAGACGGTGCTCGCCCTCGTCGAGCAGCACCGGGTGACGACCACCCACCTGGTGCCCACCCAGATCATCCGGATGCTGCGCCTGCCCGACGAGGTGCGGGCGCGCTACGACACCAGCTCGCTCGTCGGGGTCTGGCACGGCGCGGCGCCGTGCCCGGAGTGGGCCAAGCGGGCCGCCATCGAGTGGTTGGGCCCGGTGGTCATCGAGTACTTCGGGTCGAGCGAGGGCACCGGTCCGCTCATCGCCACCAGCGCCGACTGGCTCGCCCACCCGGGCACGGTGGGCCGGCCCGGACCCGGCCTCGAGGTCACCGCGGTGGCCGACGACGGCACCACCCTGCCGCCCGGGGAGGTGGGCACGCTCTACTTCCGCAAGGCCGAGGGACCGCCCACCTACCACCGCGCCCCGGACAAGACCGCCGAGAGCAGGCTGCCCGACGGCCGGTTCACCGTCGGCGACGTCGGATGGGTCGACGCCGACGGGTTCGTCTTCCTCGCCGACCGCAAGGTCGACCTCATCATCTCGGGGGGCACGAACATCTACCCGTCGGAGACCGAGGCGGTGCTGTCGTCGCACCCCGACGTGGTCGACTGCGCGGTGTTCGGGGTGCCCGACGACGAGTGGGGCGAGCAGGTGAAGGCCGCCGTGCAGCTGGCGCCGGGGGCCGCCACCACACCCGACGACCTCATCGCCTTCTGTCGGGCGCACCTCGCCGGCTACAAGTGCCCCCGCTCGGTCGACCTGCACGACGAGCTGCCCCGGGAGGCCTCGGGCAAGCTCAAGAAGCGCCTGCTGCGCGACGCCTACTGGCCCGAGGGCCGCACGCCGGCCACCAGCGCGGCCCCGGCCGGGCCGGGCGCGCCGTGAGCGCCACCGCCACGGTGCGGGTCGACGCCGACGGCGGCGTCGCCCGCATCACCCTCGACCGGCCCGACCGGCGCAACGCCCTCACCGGACCGGTGGTCGACGAGCTCCTCGACGCGGTGCGCGCCACGCGCGACGACACCCGGGTGCTGCTGCTCGCCGGGGCCGGACGGCACCTGTGCGCGGGACTCGACCTCGACGCGTTCAACGTCGATCCGCCCCCGCCGTGGCGGGCCGGGTTCGCCGCCCGGTGGGCCGAGCTCCACGTGGAGCTGTGGGCCGACCCCCGCCCCCTCGTCGTCGCCCACACCGGCGCTGCGGTCGGAGCCGGCTCGGCGTTGGTGTTCGCCGGCGACGTCGTGGTCAGCGGGCGGTCGGCGTTCGCTCACGTCGTGGAGGCGGCGTTCGGGATGCTGGCTCCGGTCAACATCGCCTGGTTGGTGGCCCGCCACACTCCAGCGGTCGCCGCCGAGCTGGCGCTGCTGGCCGAGCGAGTCGACGCCGACGGGCTCCTCGCCCGGCGCCTCGTCACCGAGGTGGTCGACGACGACGGGGTGCTGGCCCGAGCCGGGGAGCGGGCCGAGCGCCTGGCCGGCTTCCCCAGGGCCGCGGTCGCCGCCACCCGCGCCGCGGTGCGCGACCTGGCCGGCATCGACCTGGCCCGCCTGATCGCCGACGCCCAGCGCCACGCCGCCACCACCGGCGGGCCACCCCGGAGGGACCGATGAGCCCCGACCACGACGATCTGCGGGCGCGGATCCGCCGCTTCTTCGACGTCGAGCTGCCCCCGGTGCTCGACGGGGTGCAGGGCACCCTGCCCCGCGCCCGCGCCTGGCGGGCGGCGCTCGCCGACGCCGGGCTGGCCGGGCTCGGGTACCCGGTGGAGATGGGTGGGTCGGGCGGTGGCCCGGCCGAGGTGGCGCTCTGGCGCGAGGAGAGCCGGGGCCGGGTGCCGCGCGAGGACGCCGTGTTCGGCATCGGGGTGGGCATGGCCCTGCCGACCCTGCGCGACCAGGCACCCGAGCTGGCCCGGCGGTTCGTGCCGCCGGGGCTGCGGGGTGAGGAGATCTGGTGCCAGCTCTACAGCGAGCCCGGTGCCGGAAGCGACCTCGCCTCACTCGCCACTCGGGCCGTGCGCGACGGTGACGAGTGGGTGGTCACCGGCCAGAAGGTGTGGACCTCGGGCGCCCACCACAGCCAGCTGGCGGTGCTGCTCGCCCGGACGAACCCCGACGCGCCCAAGCACCAGGGCATCACCATGTTCGTGCTGCCGATGGCGCAGGCGGGGGTCGACGTTCGGCCGCTGCGCCAGATGACCGGCGAGGTGGAGTTCAACGAGGTCTTCCTCGACGAGGCCCGCGTGCCCGCCGACTGGGTGGTCGGCGCGGTCGACGACGGCTGGCGCCTGGCGGTGGCGCTGCTCGCCCACGAGCGGGTGTCCACCGGCACCGCCTCGGTGGGTGGGAGCGACCGGGAGCGCACCAAGACC
>DATHSN010000368.1:0-9282 GCA_035464115.1 Acidimicrobiales bacterium
GAGCCTTGACCCGTCTCTGCTCGAGGTCGTCTACCGAGACCAGGCACTCATTGCGGCGCAGAGCTTCATCGAGGAACTCAGGACTCAGGGACGTGCGGTACAGGTCTCGGTCTCTCACGACTACGACATCTCACTTCTCGACGAGACGACCGCCGTGGTCCAGGATCGCTACACCGACTCTTCGAGTTTCGTAGACCCCGAGACGGGAGCCTCGATCGATTCCTCAGAACCGGAGGTCTTTTTCGAGCTCTCGACGTTCGAACTCAGGGAGGGTCAGTGGGTCTTCGTCTCCGTTTCGCGACCCTAGGGTTCACGTTCGTCTTGCTCTTCTCCGGCTGGCATAGCGCAGCCGCTGACGGAGACTCAGTCGGTGGTCGCCATGGCGGCCACAACCCCCCGGCGGTGTCGGATGGGGCGGAGATCACGGTCTCGTTGGGGCGGATCTCGGGGCGGGAGGTGATCGCCGATGTGCGCTCCTCGGGCGGGGGCGGCGGGTCGAGCGCCGACCCGAACGCGTGCGTGTACCGGGTCGTGCCGGTGCCGCTCGGCCCGGACCTCCCGTCGCTCTCGCTGCCCCCACCGCCGAGCGACGAGGCCCTCCCCTACTGGCTGTTCTGCGGCGACGCCCTCGTCCGGGGCTTCTGGGTCCTGCCCGGCGACATCGTCGACATCGACGGCATCGCCGCCTCTGCCGCCGAGCGCCACGTCGAGACCATCCTCGCCCCGGGGCTCGGGCTGGACGCCAACCCGCCGGGCGGGGCCCTCACCGGGTTGGCCACGTACCTGTGGGTCGACGGGTGGGACGGCGCGCCGATCGACGTCGAGCCGGTCGAGGCGCTCGGCCAGCGCGTCGACGTCCGCCTCTGGCTCGAGCGCGTCGACTGGGACCTCGGCGACGGCACGGCGCTCACCGCCGACCTCGGGCGGGCCTGGCCCGACGAGTCCACCGTGGCGCACACCTACCTCGACCGCGCCCCCGGCGACGCCACGACGGTGAGCGCCCGGATCGTGATCGGCGCCGAGTACCGCTACGGCGGCGGCGCCCCGGTCCCGCTCGCCCCACTGACCGTCGACCAGAGCCTCGAGCTCGGCCTGCGCGAGATCCAGGCCGTCATCGGCTGACGGGTCCCGCACCACCGAACCGTCGCACCAGATGCGCGCTGGGCGCGCAGACCGCGCGACGGTTCGGCCGCAGGGACCCCACCCGTCGGTGCACCGGGAACACCGGCCGCGCTGGCGGGGTTGACCCGCGGGCACACCAGGAGGCCCCGTGACGCAGACGTCCCCGCCCGTCGAGGCGATCGAGTTCTACTGGCGACCCGGCTGCGGGTTCTGCGTGATGCTCGACCGTCGCCTCGATGCGTTGGGACTCCCGCTCACCAAGCGCAACATCTGGGACGAGCCCGACGCCGCCGCCGTGGTCCGCGCCGTGGCCAACGGCAACGAGACCGTGCCCACCGTGCGGGTCGGGGCCACCGCCATGGTGAACCCCTCGGCCGACGAGGTGCTGGCCGCCGTCGCCCGCGAGGCACCCCACCTCCTCCCCGACCCGTGACCGCCGTCGGCCCGGTCGTCCGCGAGGCCCCGTCGCCGGGCGCGCCGTCGTACCGCCACGACACCGTGCTGCGCGACCGCATCTCCGGGCACCTCGGCCGGTTCACCCGCCGCCCGGTCGCGCCCGCCGACGGGCAGCGCGCCGCGGCCGTGGCGCTCACCCTGGTCGACGCCGGCGACGGCGAGGCCGCGCTGGTCCTCACCCGCCGGGCATCGACGCTGCGCGCCCACGCCGGCCAGTGGGCGCTCCCCGGCGGTCGCGTCGACCCGGGCGAGGACGCGGTCGACGCCGCCCGCCGCGAGCTGGCCGAGGAGGTCGGCCTCGAGCTCGGCGTCGACCAGGTCCTCGGTCGCCTCGATCCCTACCCCACCCGGTCGGGCTACCTGATCGAGCCGGTGGTGGTGTGGGGTGGCGACCACACCCGGCTGGTCCCCAACCCCGACGAGGTGGCCTCGGTGCACCTGGTCCCGGTCGGCGAGCTCGATCGGGCCGACTCCCCCCGGTTCGTCGCCATCCCCGAGAGCCCCCGACCCGTGGTCCAGGTCCCACTGCTGGGCGACCTCATCCACGCCCCCACCGCGGCGGTGCTCTACCAGCTGCGCGAGGTGGCCCTGCACGGGCGGGCCACCCGGGTCGATCACCTCGAGCAGCCGGTCTGGGCCTGGCGTTGACCTCGGGCCGGCGAGACTCGCGGTCGCGACCCATGACAGCCGACCACCGGCCGGCTCGGGCTCACGCCAGGTGGAGCACGGGCCAGCGGCGGCGCTGGGCCTCGCGGGCGAGGGCCCGGTCGGGGTTCACCGCCACCGGGTGCCCGGCCGAGCGCAGCACTGGTAGGTCCGACGCCGAGTCGGCGTAGGCCCACGCCCGCGCCAGGTCGACCTCGCCGAGCGCCACCGACAGCCGCGCCAGCTTCCCGGCGCCGTAGCAGAACGGCCCGTCGAGCCGACCGGTGAGCACACCGTCGACCACGTGACCCCGGGTGCCGATGCCGCGGGGGATGCCGAGGCCGGCGGCCACCAGCTCGACCAGCTCCTGGGGGCTGGCCGACAGGACCACGCAGAAGTCGCCCGCCTGCTGGTGGCGCTCCACGAGCGACCGCGCGCCCGGGGTCACCGACCCCACGAGGTCGGGCACGACCCGCTCGGCGACCGCCAGCAGGTCGTCGCGCCGCACCCCGGCGATGGCGGCGAGGGCCTGGTCGCGCACCCGGGCGACCTGGCGGTCGGTCGACCCCCGCCGGCGGTAGGCCAGATCACGGACGGCGGCGGCCGCGAGGGTGCGCCGGGGCAGGACACCGGCGGCGAGCAGCGCCCGACCGAGCGCCACCAGGCTCGAGCCGGGCAGCAGCGTGCGGTCGAGGTCGAACACCGCCATCCGCTGGGTGCGCGGGTCGGGCAGCGGGAGGGTCCTCGCGGGGAGCAGCGACCCCCTGTCCACGAGCCGCTGCTCCCCGCCCATGGCGACAGCATGGCGACGCCCGGTGTCGGGCCCCCGAGCGCAGGATGGCGCGCCCGTGAACGACCGGGGAAATGTCAGCCCTGTGATTCCGCCGCTCAGCCCAGCGAGGCCACCGCGGCGTCGATCGACTCGACCAGCACCGCCACCATGGTGTCGAGCTCGGTGTCGGACACCGTGAACGGCGGGCCGAGCATGACCGCGTCCTGGACGACGTCGCCGCTCCCGGCCGGGTAGATCCACACGTCGCGCCGCAGCGCCTCGGCGAGCACCCGTCGCCCGAGCCCCGCGTCGGGCGGGAACGTCTCACCACTGGCCCGGTCGTGCCGCAGCTCCACGCCGAGCATGAGGCCGAGCCCGCGGATGTCCCACACGTGGGGGTGGTCACCGAGCGCGGCGTCGAGCCGGGCCCGCAACGCCGCGCCCTGGGTGGCGGCCCGCGCCACCAGGTGCTCCTCGTCGAGCAGGCGCAGCACCGTGTCGGCCGCCGCGCACGCCGCGTCCTGGGCGCCGTAGGTGAAGAACATGAGCGAGTCGCCGTTGGCGGCGATGGGCTCGATGACCGCGTCGGTGGTGTAGACGCCACCGAGCGGCGCGTACCCGCCGGCCAGGCCCTTGCCGCCGACGATGATGTCGGGCTCGAGCCCGGGGAAGTGGTCGACGCCCATGCGCCGGCCGGTGCGGCCGAACCCGGTCATCACCTCGTCGGCGATGAGCAGCACACCGTGGTGACGGCAGACCTCGGTGATGCGCCGCCAGTAGTCGTCGTCGGCCACGAGGGCACCGCCCGAGGAGCCGATGACCGGTTCGGCGATGAACGCGGCGACGGTGTCGGCACCGACCCGACGGATGGTCTCGTCGAGCGCGTCGGCGTCGTCCCACGGCACGTGGGGGAAGTCGAGCAGCATCGGCTCGAAGCCGACCCGCCGGGCGTCGTGGCCCCCGACGGCGAGGGTGGCGAGCGTGACCCCGTGGTACGACGGCCGCCGACCGATGACCCGCCACCGGTCGCGCCGCCCGGCGCTGAGGTGGTGCTGGCGGGCCAGGCGCAGCGCGGTGTCGACCGACTCGGAGCCACCGCTCGTGAACCCGCCGCGGGTGAACTCGTCCGGCAGCCACTCGTCGAGCACCCGGTGCAGCAGGTCGACCCGCGCGCTGGTGGGCCAGGTGGGGATCACGTAGGTGACCCGTTCCATGGCGGCGGCGACGGCGTCGGCGACCTCGCGTCGGCCGTGGCCGACGTTGACCACGATGGCGCCGCCGCCGGCGTCGAGGATCCGGCGTCCGTCGTCGGTGACGAGGTGGCTGCCCTCGGTGCGCACGATGCGGTGCGGGACCGGGGTGGGGACGAACGGGAACCGGGCCGCCCGCTCGGGGTCGATGGCGAGGTCGAGCGGGCTGGACGTAGTCACGGGGTCCCCGATCGTCGACGGTGTGGTGCACGCCGCCCGACCGGCGGGGCAGCTCGCGCCCGACGGTCGGCGACGCCCGCCGACGCTAGTGGCGGCGGGCGGCGCCGATGTCACCGGGTCACAGCAGGTCGACGAGCAGCTCGGCGGCCCGCCGGGCGCCGTCGGCGGGGACGGGCAGGTACCCGGTCGTGCGGCCCAGCTCGCCGAGCATCGCGGTGGCGATGTCGTCGGCGTCCGCGGTGGCGAAGTCGAGGGCCCGTCCGGCCCGGTGGCGCTCGAGGCGGTGGCGGACGTGCAGCTGCTGCTCGAAGTGGTTCGCCAGCGGGACGTAGAGGAACGGTCGCCCGGCGGCGGTCAGCTCCATCGTGGTGGTGAGACCGCCCTGCACCACGGCGAGGTCGCAGGCGGCCAGGTGCCGGTGGAGGTCGGGCACGTAGGCCCGCACGTCGAGGCCGGGGGCCCGACCCAGCACGGCCGGATCGATGCGGGGACCGGCGACGAGCACGGTGCGCAGCCCGGCGACCGACGGGGCGAGGGCGCGGTGCGCGTCGACCATCCGCCGCAGCAGCGAGGTCCCCACCCCCGACCCGCCCACCGCGACCACCACGACCGTCTCGTCCTCGCCGTAGCCGAGCTCGGCTCGCAGCGCCTCGCGGTCGGCGAGCGCGGCCGGGTCGTAGCCGGTGATGAAGCCGCTGAAGTCGAAGTGCGCGGCGGTCCACTCCCGGATGCCGGGCAGGCCCGGTCCGAAGGGCAGGTCGATCACGTCGTCGGGATCGCCGACGAAGATCGACCGGTCGCGCACCCGCGGGTGGTGCTCGACGTGCTCGATCATCTCGGCGTTGAGGTCGGCGGCGAGATCCACCTCGCGGGCGCCGCCGGCGGGCACGGGGAGGTAGCCGACGAAGTCGGTGAGCCACGCGAAGCGGGTGCGCTTCACCGCCGGCTCCTCGTGGAGGAAGTGGTCGACCTCCCAGGCCTCGTCGCCCACGACCAGGTCGTAGCGCTCGGACTCGACGACGTCGAGGAACGTCATGAAGTTGGCGACGAGGATCTCGTCCATGCGCCGCACCGCCTCGAACACGTGGAGGTCGTGCTCCCCCGACTCCGACTCGAGGTGCGATGACTCGCTGAGGAGCCGGGCGCTGGCCGGGTGGACGCGCTCGCCCCGAGCGGCGAGCACCGAGGTGACCGGGTCCTGGGCGAGCCAGTCGACGCAGGCGCCCGGGGCGAGCTGACGCAGCTCGTCGACGATCGCCAGGTCACGACGGGCGTGGCCGAGCCCGATGGGCGACGACAGGTAGAGCACCCGCGGCTCGCGGCGGCGCGACGAGCGGGCCGGCGCCGGCTCGTCGGTGGTCGGCGCGGGGGCGGGGTCCGACGGGGGCGCGTCCGGTGCGGACGGGTCGTCGGTCGCCCGGCCCGCGGCGCGGCGCGCCACGTCGCGGATGAGCCGGTTGACCACGACCGGCCGTCGGGCCTGGGGGCAGTGGCCGGCGCCGCGCAGCACCACCAGCGGCGCATCGAGCACGGCGGCGAGCGTCTCACCCCGGTGCAGCGGGGCGATGGCGTCACCGTCGCCGTGGATCACGAGGACCGGGCAGGTGATGGCCGGGGCCAGCGCCCGGAGGCGCTCGGCCATCGCGGCCGCGGGCAGACCGGCACGGGCCGCGACGGTGGCGGCGAGCGCGTCGGGGGTGGTGGCCCGACCCCAGGCCACGCCGTCCTCGATGTGCTTGGTGGAGTGCGGCTCGGTGAACGCCTCGCCGACGAAGAAGCGAACGAAGGCGTCGAAGTCGCGCTCCCAGCTGTGGCGGTTGTAGAGCGACCACCCGGTGTCGCCGTCGGGTTCCTCGTCGAACCGCTCGATGGCCCGGCTGAGCGGGTCGTCGGTGCGGCCGTCGAGGTTGAGGGTGGCGCCGATCATGACCGCGGCGAGGACCCGCTCGGGGTGGCGGGCCGCCAGCAGGTAGGCGAGCGTCGCGCCGAACGAGTTCCCGACGAGGACCGCCCGGTCGACGCCCACCTCGTCGAGCACGGCGAGGGCGTCGCCGACCAGCAGCGCCGGGTCCTGCGACGAGGGTTCGACCGGGCGGTCGGACTCGCCGTTGCCCCGCGGGTCGTAGGTCACGACCGTGAAGTGGTCGGCCAGGTGGGCGAGGTTCGCCTTCCAGAGCCGGCTGTGCACGATGGCCCACGCCGGCAGCAGCAGGAGGGTGATGTCGCCCTGACCGTGCACCTCGTAGGCGATCCGCACCCCGTCGCGGTCGACGGTGCCGGACCGATCGGGCAGTCGGGCCCTCATGGCCCGACCTCCGATCGCTCGGCGATGACCGCGCCCACCCAGTGGAGCACCGGGACGCAGACCACGGGCTCGACCGTGGGGGGCCGATCGACGTGGGGGATGGTGGGAGACGGGGCGCTCACTTGACCGCCACCCCCCAGATGGCGGTGTTGACCGGCCAGAACACCGAGCCGCGCAGCTTGGCCCGCTCGACGCGGACCTCGGCGAAGCCGGCGGCGCGCACCAGGTCGGGGGTGTGCTGATCGGGGCGGCAGCCCTCGAACAACCAGCCCCAGGGGCGCCGCACGGCCACCTGGATGCTCCGCCGCACGCCCCGGCGGGGGGCGGCGACGTGCTCGACGAAGCGGAAGCGGCCGCCGGGGCGCAGCACCCGGCGCACCTCGGCGAGCACCCGCTCGGGATCGCGGACGGTGCACAGCACCAGCGAGCAGATCACCTCGTCGATCGACTCGTCGGGCAGCGGGATCGACTCGGCCCCGGTGGCGACGATGGTGGCGTCGAGCCCGGCCGCCGCGCAGCGCTGCCGGAGTCGGTCGTGCATGCGCAGGCTGGGCTCGAGGGCGATGAGCTGGGTGCCGGCGGGGAGGAGGCCGACGTTGGCTCCGGTGCCGGCGCCGATCTCGAGGACCGGACCCGGCGCGAGGTCGGCGAACGCGTGGCGCTTGTGGCGGCCCGCGACGCGGTTCAGGTAGCCGGCGAAGGCGGTGAAGAACCAGGCGTTGAACCCGCTGATCGCGCCGTGGTCGAACGCCAGGTCGTCACGGACCGGTCCGATCCGGGGCGGCGGGACGGCGGACGCCGCCGCGGGCGCGTCGGGGTCGAGGGTGGACGTGTCGGTGGTGGTCACGGGAGGGGCTCCTGTGGTCGTGGATCGTCACGGCCACGGTCCACTCACCGGCTGTCACGTCGGTGTCGTCACGCTGACGCCGTGCCCCCACCGCCTGCCAACGTGCGTCGCTCAGCCACCTCGGCGGTCGCTCAGCGACGCACGTCGGCGGTGGGCGGGGAAGGTCAGGCCAGGCCGAGGCGGACGAGCTGCTCGGCGGGGGCGTCGACCTCGAGCAGGGCGACCCGCAGGCGCTCGGCGGCGTCGGCCTCGGCCGCGGTGCCGACCAGGTTCCAGTCCTCGTGGGGGTCGTCGTCGAGGTCGTAGAGGTGGTGGCCGCTGAAGCGGGCCTTCGACGGGAAGAAGGCGTTGCCGTCGCCAGGACCGAACGGCTGGCGGATGACGGGCACCTCGGAGCCGGGCATGAAGTCGAGCCAGGCCCGCCGGTCGGGGTTCGGCAAGCGGTAGTCGGGGAACCCGTGCACCGGCATCGTCGACCACCGGTTCGACCACAGCGAGAGCGGTGCGTTGTCGTCGATCGGCGCACGGGCGTACTTGGTGTGACCGTCGAGCACGTGGACCTCGCGGCTCCAGATGCCGGCTAGGGCGTGCTCGCGGATCGAGCCCACCTCCCCGGTGAGCAACGGCAGCAGCGACCGCCCGTGGGTGCGGTGCTCGGGCGTGACGCCGAACAGGTCGCACAGCGTGGCGTGGATGTCGACGTTGGTGGTGAGCGCGTCGCGCGCCCCCGGCGCGATGCCGGGCCAGCGCACCAACAGCGGCGTGTGCCCGAGGGGCTCGTAGATGGGCACCGCCGGCTTGCCCCAGATGTCCTTCTCGCCCAGGTAGTGGCCGTGGTCGGTGCAGACGATGACCACGGTGTCGTCGGCCAGGCCGTTGCGGTCGACGGCGTCGAGCACCCGGCCGAGGTGGTGGTCGATCATCGACAGCTTGGCCCCGTAGTTGGCCCGCAGCTGGCGGGCCTGGCGCTCGGTGAGCACGCCCTTCTCGATGGCGCCGCGGACGTAGGGCGGCCAGATGAGCAGCGGCTCGTCCCAGTCGGCGTCGTAGCGGCCGGCCCACGGCTCGGGGGTGTCGAAGGGCTCGTGGGGATCGAACTCGTCGATGAACAAGAGGAACCGGTCGTGGTGGCCGGCGTTGGTGTCGAGCCACTCGGCGGCGGTGCGCATGGTGCGGGGGCCGGGGAAGTCGTCCTCGGCCCGGAACCACGTGCGGGTCGTGTCGTAGGGCCGCACGAGCATCGGCGACGGTGCTGCGGGCAGGGCCGGCGTGCCGGCCCACGTGGGGTCGGGACGGGTGCGCCACGGGTCGCCCTCGTGGCCCCGCACGTAGTCCCAGGCGGTGAAGTCGGTGTGGTAGTTCTCGCCGCCCGCCTCGAACAGGTGGGGGTGGTCCGACACCAACATGGTGGTGACCCCGGCGTGGTGCAGGTCGGCGGTGATCGGCCGCTCCCACAGCTCGATCGAGCCCCACGGCTTCCACAGGAAGTCGAGGGCCCCGCACAACAGGTCGTGGCGCGCCGGCATGCAGGGCAACGACCCCGACACGTGCCCGTCGAAGCGCACCGCGGTGGTGGCGAAGGCGTCGAGGGTGGGGGTGTCGAACTCGGTGGACCCGTAGGCGCCGAGCAGGTGCCGGTTCAGGCTGTCGAGCAGCACGACCACCGCGTTGCGGGGCACGGCGCGCGGGGCGGCGTCGGTCACGA
>DATHSN010000369.1:0-2416 GCA_035464115.1 Acidimicrobiales bacterium
AGGTGCCGTCGGGTTCTCGGTGGGGGATGAACCCGGCTTCTTTGAGCCGGTTGTGGAACCCGCAGCCGGGCCAGCCGTTGGCGGTGTCGGTCGGCCCGCCGGCTCGCCACGCTTCGACGTGGTCGATCTGGAGGTGGCGTACGGCTCGGTCACAGCCCGGCCACATGCACCGTGGTGGGCCGCCGTTGAGGCTCTGGTTCAACAACACGGCGTCGCGTGCGGGGCCGGTGAAGCAGCGTTGCTTGCGGCCGAGGTCGATGACGGTGCCCTTGGCGTCGACCACCACACGGCGGACGTGGCCGATCACCGCGGCCGCGACCGCGTCACCGGGGTGCAGCTGGTGGCCGCTGAGGGTGTGACAGACCCGCCCGGCGGGGTCGATGGTGTCCGGCGCAGGGGTCTCGGCGCCGCAGAGGCGGGCGAGCTCGTTCTCGAAGCTGGCCTGGTCGATCACGATGTTCACCAACGGCTCCGGTCGGCGACCCTCCGGGGGTGCGGTCGCGGCGCGATGGGCCATGGCGACCAGCGCGTCGGCGCGTCGCTGGGCGGGGGTGCGGTCGAGCTCGTCGGGCGCGACGTCGTCGCGACCCAACCGGGCCCGGGCTTCGGCGAGGTCGGTCTGGTACTCGGCGTCGACGAAGCGGTCGAAGATCTCCGCGAACGTGGCGCCCTGCAAGGCCCCGAAGCTCGCAGTGAGCGCGAAGGACTGCTCGATGGGGTCCTGCACGAAGCTGACGCGACGCCGGGCGTGGGTGATCTCGCTGCGCTGGGCGGCCCCGTCGGCATCAGCGAGACGTTCCCACTGCGCCAGGAACATCACCAGCTCGCGGTGGGTCTCGGTGGCGGCCTGCTCGGCGAAGAGCGCATCCGCGCCCTCGAGGAACGGTCGCACCCGCGGGTTGGACGCCACCCTCGCGATCGCCAGCACCGACGCCGTCGGCACCGTCCCGCGACGGTAGGCGTCGGCCACCGCGGGCAGCACCCGCATCGCCCGAGCCCGCGAGATCCGCTGCGCGGCCTCAGGACCAGGCAACCGACCCAGGTGCATCAACGCGCACTTCGCGTTGGCGTGACCATCGACGCGATGGGCGCCAGTGCGGTGCACCTCGCCAGCGAGGCGGTCGGTGCCGTGATCGAACTGCCGGCCCACCACCTCGGCCTCGCGCACCACCGCCAACAGCTCCGTGGCCTCCAACACCTCGAGATCGAGCTGCTGATAGGCGGCCACCGCCGCCGCCAGCTCCCTCATGACCCGTCCCGCATCGGTCGAACACATGTTCAGATCATACGGAGGGGGTGTGACACTGAAGCTGGCCCAGAACTCGCGAATCGTCAACAAATTCAAGACCTTCGTGCCGGAGTCGCCCGTGGTCAGCTCGTTGCCGCAGCGTGGGTGAGGCGTGCATGCGCCAGCTCGATGGCCTTGCACCGAACAGCTCCAGCCCAACTAGTGCCGCGTCAGACCCAGGGCCATCGGCGGGCTCCTCGGTCGATCGGGTGGTTCGCGGGTGTCGGTGGTCTCGACGGGCGCTGGGTCGGTGTCGCGCTCGACGTCATTCGGACGGGAGGCCGGGGGCGACAGGTACGGGTTGCGTGCGGTTCAGCAGGATGGGGAGCAGGGCTCGGGCGTCGGCGGCGAGCTGGTCGAGGTCGCCGGTGAGGGTGACGGCGACGAGCGTTCCGTCGCGGGTGGGGTTCCAGGCGGCGAGCGCGTCGACGATCTGGTCGATCACCGCAGTGTCGCCGTTGGTGATGTCGATGTCGACGGCGATGCGCACCTCGCCCGTGGTGGGGGTGGTCCGCCATGCGTACGCGAGCCGTCCGGTAGCTTCCCACCCGTTCCCGGCGGGGGCGGCGACGGCGAACAGGAGGCCGTGGGGGTCGATGTCGGCGACGGTGTCCCACAGGCGTTGGATGGTGGGGTCCTCGGCGAGGGTTGGTGCGGTGCCGGTGCGGGCTTCGACGGTGGCGGTGGCGGTGGCGGGGAACACGGTCCAGGCCATCCACCCGTCGGTTACCGCGAGGGCGTTGGCCCGACCGAGGCCCCGCACCCCGCCGGCGTTGGGCACGTCGATCTCGTTGGGGTCGCCGTCGGTCCAGCGGTAGACGCTGTGGCCGGCGACGGTGTCGGCTCGGGTGCGTGGCCCGAACACCGGTGCGGCTCGCACCGCGGTGTCGATGGCCGCCGGGTCGATGTCGTCGCCACCGGCGACCAACAGCACATCGGGCGCACCGGAGCCGGGCTCGTAGCCGACCTGGGCGAGCCACTCGAAGCCGTCGGGGTCGATCCCGAGCTGGGTGCGCACCTCGTCGTTGGTGGCTCCCGACGGCCACAGCGAGTCGCGGCCCACGACCCGGGCGGCCGCGTCGGCGAACCCGACCGACCCGGGCTCACCGATCCCCCAGGCGTCGGCGA
>DATHSN010000370.1:0-43023 GCA_035464115.1 Acidimicrobiales bacterium
GTCCCGCGGTTCGAGGAACACCTCGCCACCTTCGGCCGCCACCGGTGTGGCGGCCGTGTCGTCGTCTCCGGCGCGAGAGAGCACCACGGCCGCGCCGGCGATGACGAGGCCGACCACGGCGATCACGAGCGGGACCGGCACCGGTGAGCGCCGTGCCGGCGCACCGGCCAGTGGCGGCGGGGCGGCCGGCGGCGGGGCGGCCGGCGCGACGGGCGGCACGGCCTCACCTGACGGGACGGCCTGGTCGGGCGGAGCCTCGGGATCCCACACCCGTGCTCCACAGCTCCCGCAGAACGTGTCGTCGGGCTGCAGCGGCGCACCACAGTCGGCACAGAACCGAGCGGTCATCGCACACCTCCCTGAGCGGCGGCAGCGTACGGCCGCCGTCACTCCCCTCCCAGAGGCGCGGGGCCACCACGAACGGGACGTTCGTCCGGGACCTTCGAGACGGGTCGACCGGGGTCGACGGGTGTGCGATGCAACCGGCGGGAGGAGGTCCCATGGCCACGCTCGTGAGACGGCTGCTGATCGGCACCGTCGGGATCCTCACCGCGGTCGTCGCCGTCACCCTCCCGGCGACCGCGCAGTCGGGGTGCACGGCCACGATCGACGGCATCGACGTCACCACGGCCCACAGCCCCAAGTCGGCGATCCGCGTCGACGCCGACGCCACCATCGCCGTGGCCGGGCAGGCCCCGGGACCGATCACGGGCTACCAGGTCGACATGGTCTTCGGCCCGTTCTCGTTCACCGCCGCGGACGGCACGGTGACCGGTGGCGACACGGGCTACTCGACCACGGTCGACGTGGGTGACTACGCCCGCTTCGGCGTGGGCCTCTACCGGGTGGAGGGCCGCACGACCGGCACCGTGTGCGACGAGTGGACCTACGTCGAGGTCGTCGGCCGCAGCCCGCTCAGCACGTTGGCCGGGGCGATCGGTGCCGGTGCGGCCATCGCGGGCCTGACCGGGATGGCCACCGCCGCCACCGGCGCGGCGAAGGCGGGTCGTGCCGCCGCCGGGGCGTCGACGACCAGCACCGCGTCCGGGACGGGAGGTCCGTCATGACCGCCACCGCGTGGCGCGGGGCCCTGTCGGGCGCGCTGGCCGGGTTCGGCATCGCCGTGCTCCTCCAGCAGTACGCCGTCGTCCCACTCACCACGCTCGTGCTCATCGGCGTCCCGCTGGGCCTGGCCCTCGTCGGCCTCGCCCTCGGGTGGCCCCGCCGGGCTCACGCCCCCGACGCCGGGACCTGATCCCAGAGGTCGTCGGGCAGGCCCAGCTCGTCGAGGTGGACCACCCGACCCTCGTCGATGGCGAGGTGGGCGGCGACGCCCATGGCCACCGACCGCACGCCCTGGTCGCCGTCGACCAGCGGCGGGGCCCCGCGCCGGATCGCCTCCCCCATGGCGAGGTGCTCGAGGAACGTGGCGCCGTGGTGGCCGCCCTGCTCGAGCACCCGGTCGTCGTCGGGCACGTCGATCCGCTCGACGGGCCAGTCGGGGCCGCGACCGCCCCGCACCAGCTGCGGTCGGCGGCCCCGGAGGAACTCCATGAACCCCGGGAGCATCACCTCGACCTTGCCCTCGGACCCGGTGGCCGTGAGCTCCTGCTCCCAACGCGAGCCCTCGGCGAACATGCACAGGTCGAGCAGGGCCCGCTGGCCGCCGTCGTAGTCGACGATGACGAACGCGTTGTCGAGGATGTCGGGCACCTCACCGCCGTAGCGCTCGTCGAGGTGGTTCACGTCCTGGGCGCCCGACCCCATCACCCGCACCGGCCGGCCGGGCAGCGCCTGGTTCATCAGGTCGAAGAAGTGGCAGCACTTCTCGACGAGCGTGCCGCCGGTGTTGCGGGAGAACCGGTTCCAGTCGCCCACCTTCACGAGGAACGGGTTGCGGTGCTCGCGGACGAACAGCATCGTCACGTCGCCGGCGACGCCCGCCCGCACCTCACCGAGGAAGCGGTCGACGGCGGGGATGAACCGGTACTCGAGGCCCACCCACACCATCCCGGCGTGGTCCCGCGCCCGCTCCCGCACGTGGAGGGCGTCGGCGACGGTGGTGCACAGCGGCTTCTCGACCAGCACGTGCAGGTCGGTGTCCCACACCGGCTCGAGGGCGTCGCGGTGGGTGTGGTTCGGCGAGGCGACCACCACCACGTCGAGGTCGTCGCGAGCGAGCAGCTCGCGGGCGTCGGCGTAGGTGTCGATCTCGCCCTCGGCCGCCGCCGTCGCCCACTCGCGCGAGCGCGGGACCGGGTCGGCGGCCGCCACCGGACGAGCGCCGGGCAGGGCGCGCAGCGAGCGGATGTGCTCGCAGCCCATCATCCCCGTACCGATGATCCCGTAGCGCAGCTCGTCGTCGCCCATGAGTCCTCCCCCCGCTGTCCGTCGCAGAGCCTGCCACCGCACCAGCGGTAGCGTCGCCCCATGACCGGACCCGACGCACCGCTCCGCATCGGCGTCTCGCCGTCGGGCACCACCCGTGAGGCGGCCGAGCGACTGGCGGCCGCCGCCGTCGAGGCCGGGCTCGACACCTTGTGGTTGGGCGACGGCTACCTCGACAACGACGACTTCCCCCTGTGGGCCGGGGGCCTCGAGAACCTCACCCACCTGGCGTGGCTGGCCGGGCGGTTCCCCACCGCCCGCATCGGGTCGAGCGCCGTGGTGCTGCCGCTGCGCGACCCGCGGTGGGTGGCCAAGCAGGTGGCCACCCTCGACCAGCTCACCGCCGGCGACCTGGTCGTGGTCGTGGCCCCCGGTTTCTGGCCCGCCGAGTTCGCCCACCGCGGCCTCGACTTCGCCACCCGCGGCCGGCGCTTCGACCAGCACCTCGACGCGCTCCTCGCCGTCCTCGCCGGCCGCGGCTACGACGGCGACGGGCTCACCATCCCCGCCGAGGGACGGCTGTCACCCCCGCCCCACACCCCGGGCGGGCCGCCGATCTGGCTGGCCGGTGGCGATCCCACGATGGCCAAGGCCATCGCCCGGGGGCTGCCGTTCCAGGCGTCGCGCCGCACGCCCGACCAGCTCCGCCCGCTCGCCCGCGAGTTCTTCGACCGGGGCGGCACCGAGCTGGCGCTGCGCATCCGGCTCCAGGCCGGCGACGCGCCCGCCGCGGGCACCGACGTCGACTGGCAGGCCGTCACCGGCCCGCCCGACGTGCTCGCCGACGCGCTGGCGGCCTACGCCGAGATGGGTGTCACCGACCTGTCGATCATCCCCGGCCAGACCGACGACGTGAGCCTGCGCACCATCGAGGTCCTCGCCACCGAGGTGCTCCCGCAGCTCGGTTGGTGAGGGCGCTCCGTCAGCGGGCCCGGTCGGTGGCCGGCACCGCCCGGGTGGCCTCGTGGACGGTGCCCATGGTGGAGCGCAGACCCAAGCCCATCACCACCCGGTTGATGTAGCAGTAGTAGGCCACCAGGTCGTTGAGGTCGAGCAGGTCGAGGTCGTCGAGCCCGTGGGCGCGCAGCTCGTCGAGGTCGGACTCCACCATGTCGGCGGGGCGGGTGGTGAGCTTGGCCGCGTGGGCGCAGATGGCGTCGAGGCGGGCGTCGCCGGTGCTGACCCGGCCGGGATCGGCCGCCACCGCCGCGAGCAGCTCGTCGTCGACGCCGAGCGACCCCAGCTTGAGCCGCAACCCCGATGCGCAGTGATCGGTGCCGTTGAGCGACGACGTGACGAAGCACGCCATCTGGCGCTCCACCGGCGACAGCGACGACGGGCAGCGCTCGACGACCTGGTAGAGCCGGAGCCGCTCCTCGACGATCTCGGGGTAGAGGCTGCCGAGCATGGTGAACTCGGCGGGCTCACCCAGGCTGGCGGCCTGCCAGTCGTAGGCGTCGCGCAGCAGTCCCTCGGCGTCGTCCCAGGCGACGGTGCGGATCCAGGTCACGGTGCCCTCCCGGCCCGGAGTCGACGGCGACCGGGCTGCGGCTGCCATGATCGCACCGATGTCCGCCCCTCTCCCCGCCACCGGCGTGTGGCTCTTCCCCGAGGCGCCCGCGCCCGAGCTGGTCGCGGCGGCCGAGCACGCCGAGGCGCTCGGGTTCGACGAGTGGTGGCTCGGCGACGAGGGGCCGGCCCGCGAGCCGTTCGCCGTGCTCGCCGCCGCCGCGGTGCGGACCCGACGCATCCTGCTCGCGGTCGGCATCGCCAACCCCTACACCCGCCATCCGGGCCTCACCGCCGCCACCGCGCTCACCGTCCACGAGCTCTCGGGTGGTCGGGCCATCCTCGGCGTGGGGGCCGGCGGCGGCCTCACGCTCGACCCGTTCGAGCTCGACGCCCCCCGCCCGCTCGCCGCGGTGGAGCGCATGATCCGTCTCGCCCGCGCCGTCGCCGACGACGACAGCACCGAGGGCTACCGCCCGCCGGAGCACCGCATCACCTCTGACGACGTCGGCGTGGCCCTGCCCGTCTACGTGGGGGCCCGCGGCGAACGGCTGAACCGGCTGGCGTCGCGGGTGGCCGACGGCGCGTTCGTGGCCGGCCTGCCCCCGGTGCGCCTCGACGAGGTCATCGGGTGGGTGCGCTCGGTGCGTCCGGTGCGCGTGGCGCTCTACCCCAGCGTGGCGTTCGACGAGCACGAGATCGAGCGGAGCCGCCCCCAGATGATCTGGGCGCTGGTGAACACCCCCGACGCCACCCGTGCCGCCCTCGGCCTCGATGGCGCCGAGCTCTGCGCCGCGGCCGACGCGCTGCGCGCCGGCGACGAGCGCCCGGCCCGACGGATCATGACCGACGAGCTGCTCGCCGAGGTGCTCCTCACCGGGGCCCCCGACGTGGTGGGACGACGCCTCGCCGACCTGGTCCGGCGGCACCGCCCCGACAGCATCGGCCTCGCCCTGCTGCAACGCGATCTCACCACCGCCATCGACCGCTGCGCCGAGGCGATGGACGCGATGCGCACCGCGCTCACCGACGGTGCCCGGGCCGGGACCACGCCATGACCATCGGCGTCATCGGTCACGTCCCCAACCCCACCGTCGCCGACGCCGTCGCCCTGGCCCGGGTGGCCGAGACCGAGGGCGCCCACTGGATCGGCTTCGCCGACGCGTTCTGGTGGCGCGACGTGTGGCTGCTGCTGGGCGAGGTCGCCCGCGCCACCGAGCGCATCGAGGTGGGGCCGGGGATGACCAACCCCTACCTGCGCCACCCGTTCCACACCGTGTCCGCGCTGGCCACCCTCCAGGAGATGGCCCCGGGCCGGGTGGGCGTCGGCATCGCCGCCGGGGGGTCCGAGGTCACCGGCGCCGCCGGGCTGTCGCGCCACGACGCCGCGACGCGCATCGCCGAGCTGGTCGCCCTCAGCCGCCGGGTCGGCGACGGCGGCCCGCTCGACCCGGGCACCGGCAAGCCGCTCGAGCTGGCGCTGCGACCCCTCCCGGTCCTCGTCGCCGGGCGGGGCGACCGCGTCCTCGCCACCGCGGGCGAGGTGGCCGACCGGGTGCTGCTGTGGTCGGTGCCCGACAGCGATCTCGACCGCTCGGTCGCGCAGGTCGAGGCCGGCATCGCCCGCCGTCGCGACGGCTCGCGCCCCGAGCTGGTGTGGGCGCCGCTCGTGGCGCTGGGCGACCACGACCGCCACCAGGTCCGGCGCATCGCGGTCTACGCCAGCATCAACGGCGCCCCGCACCTGCGCCGCCGGTGGGGGCTCTCACCCGACGACGTCGCGGCCATCCGGGCCGATCTCGTGCGCGGCGCCTGGGACGACGCCGTCGACCGCGTGCCCGAGCGCGCCATCGCCGACCTGGTGCACGCCGACGCCGACCCCGACGTCGTCGCCGACCGGGCGCGACGCATCGGGGCCACCGGGATCGCCGTCCCCGGCTTCGACCCCGCCTCGCTCCCCGCCCGCGTGCGCTGGGCCACCGAGGTGCACGACCGCCTGAGGTGACCACGGTCACCGTACGGCGTACACTCGACCGATTCCGCGCCGACCACGCGACGCGGCGGGAGGTGACGGCGGTGCGGACACAGCTCGAGCAGCTGGTCGAGGGCGCGGAGCTCGTGGTGGCGCGCGACCGGACCGCCCGGGCCATCGCGGTGCCACTCCTCGGGGTCGCCGTCCCCGCCGGGGTCGATCCCATCCACCTCGGCGCCATCGCCGGGCTCGCCGAATGGGCCCCGTCCGACCGACGCCTCGCGGCCCGCACGTGGGGCGAAGCCCTCAGCCGTCCGGGCGAGCTCCTCGACGCCCAGATCGGCATGTACGGCCCCGGCGGCATCCGCCCGTGCGAGGTGCGGTTCCTCAACCTGCTCGACGACCCCGACGTGGGCGCCATGCTCATCGCGGTCACGCCCGTGGGCCCGTTCGAGCCGGCCCCCGCCGAACCTCCGCCGGCCGAGCGCCACGTCGCCCCCACCTGGATCATGCAACGGCTCGATGAAGGCGGCCGGGTGCTCGGTACCGAGGGCATGGTCCACGAGCTCCTCGGACGACCCCCTGGCGAGGTCGTCGACCGGCTCGTGATCGACTTCGTCCACCCCGACGATCTCGGCGCCGCCGCCGACCTCTGGAACACCCTGGCCACCGAGCCCGGCTCCACCCGCTCGCTGGTGCACCGCGTGGTGCACCCCGACGGTGGCTGGCGGTGGGTCGAGTCCACCGTGATGCACCGCATCGAGCAGACCGGCGAGATCCTCGTGATCGCCCACGACGTCACCGAGCGCATCCGCCGCGAGCAGGAGCTCGAAGCGGCCGCCGCCACCGATCCGCTCACCGGCCTGCCCAACCGCCGTGAGGTCGTGGCCGAGCTCGAGCGGCGCCTCGACGACCTCGACGACACCGCCGCGGTGCTGTTCGTCGACCTCGACGGCTTCAAGGTGGTCAACGACCTGTGGGGTCACCGCACCGGCGACTGGGCCCTCCAGGTGGTGGCCGACCGACTCCGGGAATCGGTCCGCCCCGGCGACGTGGTCGGCCGCTGGGGTGGCGACGAGTTCGTCGTGGTCTGCCGCGGCGTCGACGAGGTCGCCCTCGACGGCGTGGTCCAGCGCATCCGGGGCGCGCTCGCCCCGGCCATCCCGCTCCAGGGCTCGGCGTGGCGTCCCCATGCCGCCATCGGGGCCGCCCGCTCGCTCCCCGGCGACGACGTCGAGGCGCTGCTGCACCGCGCCGACGAGGCCATGTACGAGGTCAAGCGATCGGGGCAGCGGCGTCGGGCCGACGACCTCACCCGCTGGTCCCACCGCGAGAGCTGACCGAGGTCAGTCTCCGCCGGGGGCGATGATGATCGGGAGCGGGCCGTCGGGCACGTCGCGCTCACCAACCGCGTTGATGAACCCGCCGCGGGTCCCCACGTAGATCCGGCCCTCCCACACCGCCGGGGTCGACTCGATGCACCCACCGAGCTCCACCGACCAGATCTGGGGCGGCTGGACGCTGGTGTCGGACACGTCGAAGCCCCGCAGCATGCCGCCCCGGCAGTCGCCCTGCACCAACACGTCGTCGACCACCACCGGCGACTGCCAGGTGGGTCCCCGCAGGAACACGTCCCAGCGGATCTCCCCGGTGGCCCGGTCGATGCCGAGGACCAGGCCCCCGTCGGTGGGCACGATCAGCAGGTCGCGGTGGATGGCGGGGGTGGCCCACACGCCGCGCTCGAACGGGTCGGGGATCGACCACACGACCGGGTCGTCGGGCCGACGGGGATCGAGCTTCATGATCTGGCCCAGCTCGAGGCCCCGCTCGGTGGGCCGCTTGACCTCCGAGGCCACGTAGAGGTAGCCCTCGTCGTCGATCACGACCGTGGCGTCGGTGTCGTCGCCGGTCCAGAACCGGAAGACCCGGGTGGGGTCCACCCCGTCCTCGAGCCCCGAGATGTCCCACCCCTGCACGAGCCCGCCGGAGCTGGCGAAGTAGACGGTGTCGCCGGAGATGGCGACCGAGGTCTCGATGGACACGTTCTCGTCGCCGATGTCGGCCAACAGCTCGTCGTCCCAGCCCGGGGTGGAGAACACCAGGTCGGGGTCGACGGTGACCCGGCCGTCGGCGTCGTAGCCCCGGTTCAGCTTCCAGATGAAGAACCAGCCGTTCTCGCCGCCCTCGAACAGGTGGTCGTCGACGACCAGGGCGTTGGAGTCCCAGTCGTCGTTCCAGAGGACCGGCTCGACCTCGTAGGCGTTGAAGGTCCACAGCTCGCGCGGTGCGTCGCCATCGAAGGCGACGATGTGGAAGTTGTCGTCGCGCGACCCCGTGTAGACGAGGGGGTAGCCGTCGGGGTCGATGGTGACCGAGCCCTTGATGATGTCGCCGGTGGGGTACGGCGGCAGGATCGCGTCACCGGTGTCGGCGTCGATGAAGTGGACGTGGCGGTCGTAGGTGCCGACCACCACCCACGTGCGGCCCTCGCGCTCGAACACCGTCGGTTGGCCCGTCCACCCGGTGCCGCACCAGATGCGGATCCTCGGGTCGCCCTCCACGTCGGAGCGCGCGCACATGGGCTCGTCGGGGTAGCGCCACACGACCGCGGGATCGACGGGCATCGGGCCGGTGCCGTACCAGCTGCGCGTGGGGTTGCCCCGGAACGTGGTGACGCCGTCGACCGCGTCGGACCACGGGTGGCCGGCGCTGGCCGGATCGATCCACTGGTCGCTCGTGCCGCTCGGCGCGACCGTCGGCCACTCGGGCGACGCCACCTCGGCGCGGGTGGTCGCGTCGGGGGTCAGCAGCGACAGGACCACGCCGGCGACGACCACGAGCACGGCGGCCACGCCGAACGGGCGCGCCACGGAGGGGGGAGACGACACGCCGGACAGTGTGGTCGACCACGCCGGCGAGACGGGCGCGCGCCGTAGCCTGGGCGGATGCCCGACCTGCCCCGGTTCCACCTGGCCGTCCCCGTCGACGACCTCGCCGCGGCCCGGGCCTTCTACGGCGACCTGCTCGGCTGCCGCGAGGGCCGCTCCGCCCCCGGCTGGGTCGACTTCGACCTGCGCGGCCACCAGCTCGTCGCCCACCTCGCCCCGGGCCGGGCCCACGACGCGGCGGTCAACCCCGTCGACGGCGACGAGGTGCCCGTCCCCCACTTCGGGTTGCTCCTCGACCCGGCCGAGTGGGACGAGCTGGCCGAGCGCCTCCGGGCGGCGGGCACCGATTTCGTCATCGAGCCGCACATCCGCTTCGCCGGACGGCCGGGCGAGCAGCGCACCATGTTCCTGCGCGACCCCGCCGGCAACGCCATCGAGCTCAAGGCGTTCGCCGACGACGCCATGGTGTTCGCCCCCGACCTCGACCTCCACGCCGACACGTCCACCCAGGAGACCGCACCGTGACCATCAGCGACGCCGAGCGCGACCGCCTCACCCAGCGCCGCGACGAGATCCGGGCCCGCCACCTGGCAGCCGACGGCACCCGGCCGCCGTCCACCGCCCGCGGGGTGCACCACGTCGCGCTCATCTCGAGCGACGTCGAGCGCACCGTGCGCTTCTACCAGGACGTCCTCGGCTTCCCGCTCACCGAGATGTTCGAGAACCGCGACCTGGCCGGCTCCACCCACTTCTTCTTCGACCTCGGCCACGGCAACACCATCGCCTTCTTCGACCTCCCGAGCGTCGACCCCGGCCCCTACGCCGAGGTGCTCGGCGGCCTCCACCACCTCGCCATCTCCATCGAGCGCGACAAGTGGGAGGCCGCCCGCGAGCGGCTCCACGCCGAGGGCGTCGAGACCGTCGAGATCGACCACTCGTCGATCTACTTCCGCGACCCCGACGGCGCCCGCCTCGAGCTCATCAGCGATCCACTGGGCGAGATGTACGGCGAGACGGTGCTGTAGCAGCCGAGCGATCGGGCCGGCGGGGCCTACCGGGCCTCGAGCAGGTCGGCCAGACGGTCGAGCAGCTCGACCACCTCGTCGGGGTCGGCGACCCGGTACGAGGCCAGGGTCGGCCGGTCCTCGGTGCCCACCACCACCCCGATGCCGCCGGACCGCAGCTCGCGCAGCGCGTCCTCGTCGGTGTCGTCGTCGCCGATGTAGAGCGGCACCACGTCGGGCCGGTCGAGGCCGAGGTCGGTGAGCAGCCAGCGCAGCGCCTTCCCCTTGTCCCAGTCGACGTCGGGCCGCAGCTCGAAGATCATCTTGCCGGTGGTGACCCGCAGCCCGGAGTGGCGCTCGGCGGCGGCCCGGACCGCCCGCTCGATGCGCTCGTGCTCGGACGGGTCGACCCGACGCAGGTGCACCGCCACCGCGTAGCGCTTGCGCTCCACCATCGAGCCCGGGATCGACCCGAGCTCGTCGTCGAGCTCGGCGGCCGCCGCCCCGAGAGCGGGCTGGGCCTCGATGCCCTTCGGGTGCTGGTGCTCGAGGTCGGGACCCACGATGTCGAACCCGTGGCTCCCCGCGTAGATCAGCTCGTCGATGGCCACGAAGTCGCGCACCACGGCGCGGTCGCGCCCGCTGACGATCGCCACCGGGCACAGCCCCGCCAGCTTCCGGATGACCCGACGGGCATCGTCGCCGAGGGTGGCCGCCATGGGGTCGTCGACGATCGGCGTCAGCGTGCCGTCGTAGTCGAGGAACACCGCGGGGGTCCGGTCGGCCAGCCGCTCGGCCACCGCCCCCATCTCGTCGAGGGCGGACGGCAGCGACGGCAGCGGCGCGGCGGAGGACGGGTCGGGCGTCAGCACCATCCCGATGGTGGCACAGGCATCGGATCCGACGCCCGAGCGACGCGGCGCTCGGTGTCGGCCAGGGCCTCGTCGTGCTCCTGGGGGGCCACGAACAGCTCCCACCACCCACGCAGCCGGTCGAGGTGCGCGCCGGGGACCACCACCAGGTGGTTGCCGAGCGGTCGCCGCAACAGATCGTCGACCGTGCCACCCCGGTCGAGTCGCACGAGGATCTGGGTGCGACAGCGGTGGGGATCGGCACCGTCGGCGACGATCTGGCCCTCGGCGAGCCACACCTGGTCGAGGTGACGCCCGCCGATCCGCACGAGGGTGACCGGGCCGAGCGGGATGTGGCCCTCGATGCCGACGCCCTCCCCCGACTCGAAGTGCGACCGCAGGCGGTACCCGTCGACGATCGAGCGGGGCACGGTGCAGTGGGCCAGCGCGAGGGTGCCCGCCGCCGGGTCGACGGTGGCGGGGTTGGCCATCCACGGGACCTGGTCGAGCAGGCGCTCGGCCCAGATCATGGCGATGGTGCTCACCAGATCGCCCTCGCAGCCGGCCACCAGGCGCTCGTCGTTGCACTGGGCCAGGGCGATGCACCCGCTGGTGCGCAGCTCGGTGACCAGGTCGAAGCAGCGGACCGACAGCGCGTCGAGGCGGTGCTCGTCGGCCAGCGCCCGCAGCGCCGGGTAGACCCGCGACGCATCGACGAGGGTCGGCGGTTGCGGCTCGTCGAGCCCGTCGGACGCCACCATGAGGTCGGCCGCGAGCGAGCGCACGGCGCGCCAGGGCACCTCGCGGGTGCGCGCCACCAGGTCGCTGATCGGCACCGGCACCACGGTGGGCCCCCATCGGGCGGCCACGGTGGTGGGGGCCGGTGCGCTGGCGACCAGCCAGTCGGACGGGTCGCCCACCAAGCCCAGTCGGGTGTCGACCAGGTCGCCCCAGGCCCGCAGGTCGTCGACGGCCGTGCGGAGGGCGGCGACGTCGGCGTCGTGGTCGACCCCGGCGAGGTGCACGATGCGGCCCCGCTGGCCGTCCTGGTGCAGGCGGGCCAGCGCCTCGAGGGCGGCGGGCAGCGAGTTGTGCGCCGGGTGGGTGACCAACAGCGCGGCGCCGGCACGGCGACCGGCGGTGCGGGCCGCCCAGGCGTCGAGCACCAGGTGCTCGGTGCCGCCGGTGCCGACCACCAACGCGAACGGCTCGGCCCGGCCGAGCTCGTCGGGCCCCCACGGCTCGCCCCCGGCGGCGAGCATCACGTCGAGCGCACCCCCGAGCACCCGGCCGACGTCGGCCGGGTCGTGCAAGGACGAGACCACCACCTGGTACCCGAAGCCGCTCATCTGCACCTCCTCGGAGCGCCGTCCGTCCAGTGGACGCCAGTCCCGCTGCGACCGACAGGGACTTCGGTCCCATCACCACCGACGGTGGTCCCGGCCGTTCGGCACCCCTCCCCCGCGATCGCGGCCCGCCCTGGCGCGCCATCGGCGAGGAGACCGGCCATGATCGTCACCGTGCCCTCGACCTCCCGGCACCTCCGACGCCGTGCGGTGGCGCTGCCCGCCGCCGTGCTGTCGCTGCCGATCCTCGTCGTCCTCGCGCCCCTGGCCGTGCCCCTCGCCGCCCTCGTCGACCTCGTGCTGGCCCGCCGGCGCTGGCCGTCGCTGCGCATCTACGGCGGCGCCGTCAACTACGGCGCCCTCGAGACGGCCGGGCTGCTCGCCAGCGGCGGGCTCTGGCTCGCCACCGGGTTCGGCCTGTGGATCGACCGGCCCTGGTCGCGCCGGGCCCACCACCGGCTCCAGGTGTGGTGGGCCGGGCAGCTGCGCGCCACGGGCGAGCGGTGGGCGGGCATCCGCCTCGAGATCGAGGGCGACGAGCTGATGGAGCCCGGCCCGCTGCTCGTGCTCCCCCGTCACGCCAGCGTCGTCGACGCGCTGCTCCCCTCCTGGATGTGCGGCGTCGACCACGACCTCCGCCTGCGCTACGTCCTGAAGGACGAGCTGCTCTGGGTGCCGTGCCTCGACGTGGTCGGCAACCGGCTCCCCAACCACTTCATCGACCGCGACGGCGGTGCCGGCGAGATCGACGCCATCCGTCACCTGGGCACGGGCCTGGGCGACGACGAGGTGGTCATCATCTTCCCCGAGGGGACCTTCCCCACCCCCGCGCTGCGCCGGAAGCTCCCGGAGCGCCTCGCTCGGCGCGACCCCGAGCTCGCCGAGCTGGCGGCCGGTCTCCGCCACCTGCTGCCGCCCCGGCCGGGCGGCACCCTCGCGCTGCTCGACGCCACCGACGACGTCGGGGCCGACGTGGTCCTCATCGCCCACGTCGGGCTCGAGGTCCTCACGCCGGTCACCGCGATCTGGCGCCGGATCCCGCTGTGCCGGCCCGTGCAGGTGAAGGTGTGGCGCATCCCCCGCCACGAGATCCCGGTGGGGCTCGCCGAGCGCCGCCGCTGGCTCCTCGCCACCTGGCAGGTGCTCGACGACTGGGTCGACGCCGCGACCCGGGCCCGCGCCACCCCGGCGCCACGTGGCAGGCTCCCGGGGACCGACACGGAGGATCCCGAGTGAACATCGCAGACGTGCTGTTGGCCAGCGGCGGCGCCATCGCCGTGCTCATGCTCGTGGTGTGGCTGCTCAGCGTGGTGCTGCGCGACGCCAGCATCGTCGACATCGTGTGGGGGCTCGGGTTCGTGGTCGTCGCCTGGGTCACCTACGCGGTGGGCGAGGGCGTCGAGGAGCGCCGCCTGCTCATCGCCGTGCTGGTCACCGTGTGGGGCCTGCGCCTCGCCGGCTACCTGGCCTGGCGCAACATCGGCAAGGGTGAGGATCCCCGCTACCGGGCCATGCGCCGCCACTGGGGCGACCGCTTCTGGATCGTCAGCCTCGTCACCGTGTTCGTCACCCAGGGCGTGCTCATGTGGATCGTGTCGCTCCCGGTCCAGCTCGCCGGGGCGGCCGACGCCCCCACCGACATCGGGCTGCTCGCCTGGATCGGCGTGGCGCTGTGGGCGGTCGGGTTCGCCTTCGAGTCGATCGGCGACCTGCAGCTGGCCCGGTTCAAGGCCGACCCCGACAACAAGGGCCAGGTGATGGACACGGGCCTGTGGCGCTACACCCGCCACCCCAACTACTTCGGCGACTTCTGCGTGTGGTGGGGCATCTTCCTCGTGGCCGCCGAGACGGGCCCGGCCCGCTGGGGTGTCGTGGGGCCGCTCGTGATGTCGGCGCTGCTCATGAAGTACTCCGGCGTCGGGATCCTCGAGAAGAGCATCGACAAGCGCCGCCCCGGCTACGCCGAGTACCGCCGCCGCACCTCGACGTTCTTCCCCCGCCCGCCGAAGGCACCGGCGAGCAGCTGATCGGCACCTGATCGGCACCTGTCGGCGTCGGGCGTCCACGCCGCGAGCCCCGTCGTGCGCGCCGCCAGCACGCGCCTCGGCGCCGTTGGGCTCGTCCTCGCCGCGGCCGCGCTCTTCGGCACGACGGGCACTGCGCAGGCGCTGGGTCCCTCGTCGGCCACGCCGCTCGGCGTGGGTGCCGCACGGCTCGTCGTGGGCGGCCTGGCCCTGCTCGCCGTGCTGCCCGTCGTGGGCACGCCCCGGGCCGGGGCGCTCGCGCTGTGGCGCACGCCGGCCGGGATCGTCGCCGGAGCCTGCACCTGCCTCTACCAGGTCGCCTTCTTCGCGGGGGTGCAGCGGGCGGGGGTCGCGTTGGGCACGCTCGTGGCGATCGGCAGCGGGCCGGTCCTCACGGGCGTGCTCGCCCGGTGGCGACTGGGCGAACGGGGAGGTCGGGCCTGGCTCCTCGCCACGGGGCTGTGCCTGACGGGCCTGTCGCTGCTGGTGCTCGGCGGCACGCCGGCGAGCCGGCCCGACCCGCTCGGGGTCCTGCTCGCCGTCGTGGCCGGCTCGGCGTACGCCGTCTACACCGTGGTCGCCCGCCAGCAGATGGTCGCGGGCCACGCCCCCGCGGCGGTCGTGGGCGCCGCGTTCGGCCTGGGTGGCCTGCTGTCGATCCCGATCCTCGTGTCCCAGCCGCTCGGCTGGCTCACCGAGGCCGACGGCCTCGCGCTCGCCCTGTACCTCGGCCTCGTGGCGACCACCGTGGCCTACCTGCTCTTCGGGCGGGGGCTGGCCGCCCTCGCCGCCGGACCCGTCACCACGCTGATGCTGGCCGAACCCCTCGTCGCGACGACGCTCGGCGTGGTGGTGCTCGACGAGCAGCTGTCCATCCTCGGTGGCGTGGGCGCGGCGCTCGTCCTCGTGGGGCTCCTCGTCGTCGGGAGCGCGGCGCAGGGCCGCGACGCTCGCCCCGCCTGAGCTCGGCAGCGAGCAGCTGACCCTCAGCCCAACCGCACCGGCAGGCGCTCGAGGCCCCGCAGGTTGATCCGCCCGTTCCACGCCGTGGGTCCCGGCACCAGCTCGGCGTCGGGGTAGCGGCGCACGAACGTGGCGATGGCCACCTGGGCCTCGAGCCGGGCCAGCGAGGCGCCCAGGCAGTAGTGCACACCGCTGCCGAACGAGACGTGCTGGCCCGCGCCCTCCCGGGTGATGTCGAGGCGGTCGGCGGTCGGACCCCACTTGGCCGCGTCACGGTTGGCCGAGGCCAGCACGGCCGCCACGAACGACCCACGGGGGATCTCCTCCCCGCCGATCACGGTGTCGGCGGTGGTGATGCGCCCCGAGATCTGCACGGGCGGATCGAAGCGCAACAGCTCGTCGACGGCCTCGGCGATGCGGCCGGGCTCGGCGCCGAGCAGCTCCCACTGGTCGCGGTGCGACAGCAGGGCCCGGGTGCCGTTGCCGATGAGGTTCACGGTGGTCTCGTGGCCGGCGACGTAGAGCAGCTGCACCTGGGTGGCCAGCTCCTGGGCGGTGAGGCGGTCGCCGTCCTCCTCGGCGAGGATCATCCCCGAGAGCAGGTCGTCGCCGAGCGCGGCGCGCTTGGCCGCGATCACACCGTCGAGGTGGGCGGTCATGTGCTCGGCCGCGGCGGCCGCGGCGAGCAGCTCGTCGTCGGAGTTGATCGGGTCGAGGGTCTTCACCAGCGCGTCGGACCAGCCCCGGATGAGGTCGGCGTCCTCCTCGGGGATGCCCAGCATCTCCGAGATCACCTGGAACGGCAGGGGGAACGCGAGGGCGGCGATGAGATCGATCTCGCCGTCGTGCGCCGCCGTCTCGGCCCGGTCGAGGTGCTCGTCGACCATCACCTGCACGCGGGGCCGCAGCCGCTCGATGGCGCGGGGGGTGAACGCCTGCGACACCAGCCGCCGGAGCCGGTCGTGGTCGGGGGGATCGAGGAACAGCATCGACCGGTTGACCCGGCGGGGCCGCCCGGTGAGCTGCTCGTAGCGATCGGCGGCGGCGCGGACGGTGGCGTTGCGGTCGTCGACGCTCAGGCTCGGGTCGCGCAGCAGCCGGAACACGTCGTCGTAGCGGAACAGCATCCAGCTGCCGAGCGGCGTGGGGTAGACGGGCCGGTGCGCGCGCAGCTCGGCCATCTGGGCGTACGGGTCGTCGAAGTACCCCGGCGCGAGCGGGTCGTAGCGGACATCGGTGTCAGGCATCGGTCCCCCTTCCGAACCGGGCCAGTCTCGCTGCCCGCCGGTCGTCGGCGCCAACGGTGGTCTGCCATGATCCGCGGGTGAGCGCGCCCCCCGTCGATCCCGCGCTCGTCGACGTCGCGGTCGACATCATCCGCGAGGCCGGCGAGCTCACCCTCGATCACTTCCGCACCAGCGACCTCGTCGTCGACCGCAAGGGCGACGGCACCCCGGTCACGGTGGCCGACCGGGGTGCCGAGCGGCTCGTCCGCGACCGGATCACCGCCCGCTTCCCCGACGACGGCATCGTCGGCGAGGAGGAGGCGGTGCGCGTGGGCACGAGCGGCCGGCGCTGGATCGTCGACCCGATCGACGGCACCAAGGCGTTCACCCACGGCGTCCCGCTCTACACGAACCTGTTGGCCGTCGAGGACGAGCACGGCCCCGCCGTCGGGGTCATCAACGTCCCCGCCCTGGGCGAGACGGTGTGGGCCGGCCGCGGGCTCGGCGCCTTCTGCGACGGCCGCCCGGCCCGGGTGTCGACCCGCGAGCGCCTGGCCGGCTCGTACCTGTGCTCGAGCGGCTTCGACCACTGGGACGAGCACCGGCTCCTCGCGGCGAAGCGGGCCGGGCTGCAGCTGCGGACGTGGGGCGACGGCTACGGCTACGTGCTCGTGGCCACCGGGCGGATCGAGATCATGGTCGACCCGATCGCCGAGCTCTACGACGTGGCCCCCATGCCGGTGATCCTCGCCGAGGCCGGCGGGCGCTTCAGCGCGGTCGACGGACGACCCGGGGCCGACGGGGGCAGCGGCGTGGCCACCAACGGCGCCCTCCACGACGAGGTGCTGGCCCTGCTGGCCTGATCGCGCCATCCCCCCACGGGTTCTGGCGAATCGAGGGTGCGCAGGGCGCACCCTCGATTCGCCGGTTCGGGCCGGGTGCCGCCTGCCAGGCGGTCAGTGGTCCGGTGGCGCGTCGTGCTCGGCCACGGCCTCGTCGTGGTGGTGGTGGTGGGGGGCGTCGTCGAGCATGAGCACGCCGCCGTCGAGGCGGATCAGGCGCTGGGCGTAGGCCACCGACAGGTGCTCGGCGGTGAGCACCGCCGACGGCGGGCCCGATGCCACCACCCGACCGGCGAGCAGGGCCACCTGATCGGCGTGGGCGGCCTCGCCGAGGTCGTGGGTGCTCATCACGACCACCCGCCCGAGCTCGCGCTCGGAGCGGATCACGTCGAGGATCACCCGGCGCGACACCAGGTCGAGGCCGGTGACCGGCTCGTCGAGCAGCAGCACGGGCGCCTGCTGGGCCAGGCCGCGGGCCACGAACACCCGCTGGCGCTGTCCGCCCGACAGCTCGCGCACCTGGCGGCGGGCCAGGTCGGCGATGTCGAGGCGGTGGAGGGCCTCGTCGACCACCGCCCGGTCGATGCGGCGCAACGGCCGCAGCACCCCCCGCTCGGCGTAGCGGCCCATGGTGACGATCTCGCGGACCGTCACCGGCAGGTGGGGGTCGGCGTGGGCGGACTGCAGGACGTAGGCGACGCCGCTGCGGCCGACCGGCACGTCGATGGTGCCCGCCCGGGGCCGGAGCAGGCCGGCGATGCCGTGCAGCAGCGTCGACTTGCCCGCCCCGTTGGGGCCGATCAGCGCCGTGACGCACCCGCCGGGCAGCTCGAGGTCGACGTCGCGCAGCGCCACCACCGAGCCCCGGGCGAGCGTGACGCCCCGCAGCACCACCGACGGGGTGGTCGTGGTGGTGCCCGCTCCGGTGGGGGTCGCGACGCTCACCCGGCCAGGGTACCGGGATCAAGAGCCGCTCTCATTCCGGCTCGAACCACTCGACCGGGTGCCCCACTACGCTGCCGGGCAGATGGCCACGGCTCCTGCACCCGTCACCGGCCTCACCCGGGCCGAGGTCGATGAGCGCGTGCGCGCCGGGCGGGTCAACGACGTGCCCGCCGCCCCCACCCGCACCGTGGGCCAGATCGCCCGGGCCAACATCGTCACCCCGGTCAACGGGATCATCGGCGTGATGTTCGTGCTGATCATGATCGCCGCGCCCGGGCCCGACGCCCTGTTCGCCGGCGTGGTGATCTCGAACAGCGTCATCGGCATCGTCCAGGAGCTGCGGGCCAAGCGCGAGCTCGACGCCCTCGCCGTGCTCAGCGCGCCCCGCGCCCGGGTGCTGCGCGACGGCGAGGTGGGTGAGGTCACCGTCGGCGAGGTGGTCGCCGACGAGGTGCTCACCGTCGGACCCGGCGACCAGATGGTCGTCGACGGCGAGGTGGTGTGGTCCGACGGGCTCGAGGTCAACGAGTCGCTGCTCACCGGCGAGTCCGACCCCGTCCAGAAGGCGACGGGCGACGAGGTCATGTCGGGCAGCTTCGTGTCGGCCGGGTCGGGGTGGTACCGCGCCACCCGCATCGGCGCCGAGGCCTACGCGTCGTCGCTCGCCGAGGAGGCCCGCCGCTTCGAGCTCGCCCACTCCGAGCTGCGTCGGGGCATCAACCAGATCCTGCGCTGGCTCACCTACATCATCCCGCCGGTCGCCGCCCTGTTGCTGATCTCGCTGCTCGACGCCGAGAGCGACTGGCGCGAGGCGCTGCGGGGCACCGTCGCCGCGTCGGTGGCCATGGTGCCCGACGGCCTGGTGCTGCTCACCTCCATCGCCTTCATCGTGGGGGTGCTGGCCCTCGCGCGCCGCCAGGCGTTGGCCAAGGAGCTGGCGTCGGTCGAGCTGTTGGCGCGCGTCGACGTCCTCTGCCTCGACAAGACCGGCACGATCACCACCGGCGAGATCGCCTTCGCCGAGCTGATCCCGCTCGACGACACCCACCCCGACGTGCTCTCGGCGGCCCTCGGCGCGCTCGCCGCCGCCGATCCCAACCCCAACGCCACCCTCGCCGCCATCGGCCGGGCCCACGCCGGCCCCGACGGCTGGGACTCCACCCACGTGGTGCCCTTCGCGTCGTCGCGCAAGTGGGGCTCACGCACCTTCGCCGGCCGGGGCACCTGGGTCCTCGGCGCGCCCGAGGTGCTCGCCATCGATGGTCCGGCGGCCGAACGGGTGCGCCACCTCGTCGCCGAGCAGGCCGAGGACGGGCGCCGCATCGTGCTGCTCGGCCACAGCGACCACGAGCCCGAACCCGACACCGACACCGACGACGGCGCCGCGCTGCCGCCCGGGTTGCGGGCGGTGGCCCTGGTGCTGCTCGAGGACCACCTGCGCCCCGACGCAGCGGAGATCCTCGCCTACTTCGTCGAGCAGGGGCTGACGCTCAAGGTCATCTCCGGCGACCACCCGGCCACCGTGGCGGCGGTGGCGGCGCGGGCCGGCATCGCCGGCGCCCGCCCGGGCGTCGACGCCCGCACCCTCCCCGACGACATCGACGCCCTCGGCGAAGCCCTCGACGCCGCCACCGTGTTCGGTCGGGTCACGCCGCACCAGAAGCGGGCGATGGTCGGCGCCCTGCAGCGGCGGGGCCACGTGGTGGCCATGACCGGCGACGGGGTCAACGACGTGCTCGCGCTCAAGGACGCCGACATGGGCATCGCCATGGGCGCCGGCAGCGCCTCGACGCGGGCCGTGGCCCAGCTCGTGCTGCTCGACAACGCCTTCGCCACGTTGCCGGTGGTGCTCGCCCAGGGGCGGCGCACCATCAACAACATCGAGCGGGTCGCCAACCTGTTCGTGGCCAAGGCGGCCTACGCGGTGATCATCGCCGCGCTGACCGGGCTGTTCAACGTGCCCTTCCCGTTCCTGCCCCGCCACCTCACCCTCGTCGGCTCGCTCAGCATCGGCATCCCCGGCTTCTTCCTCGCGCTCGAACCCAACAGCCGCCGCGCCACCCGCGGCTTCGTCGCCCGGGTGGTGCGGTTCGCCGTCCCGTCCGGGCTCGTGGCCGGGGTGTGCACGTTCGCCGCGTTCGAGTGGGCCCGCCGGTCCGATGCCATCACCCTCGAGGAGGCGCGCACCCTCGCGGTGTGCGTCCTGCTCGCCATCGGCCTCGACATCCTCGGTCGGCTGTCGCGGCCGCTCACCCCGTTCCGCGTGGCGCTGCTGGTCTCCATGGTCGTGGGATACCTCATCACCCTCTCGTGGGGACCCCTGCAGACGTGGTTCGCCCTCGAGCTGCCCCCCGCCGACGCCTGGATCGGTGGTGCCGTCGCCGTCGCGGTCGGGATCGCCCTCCTCGAGCTCGGGCCGCGCCTGGTCCCCGGGTGGCACCGGCCCCCCCGCACCGGCCCCGACGCCGACACCGACGATCAGCGTCCGCTCGCCGTCGCCGCCGACCTGGGAGACTGACGTCGTGGACGTCGCCACCGCGCTCGAGCGCATCGCCATCGAGTCCCGCGCCCTGGCCGGCGTCGGGCCGCTCGACGCCGGAGTCGCGTCGTGCCCGGGTTGGTCCGTGGCCGACGTGGTGCGCCACACCGGTGGGGTGCACCGCTGGATGCTCCAGCAGATCACCGCCGACGATCCGACCCAGCTGCGGCGCGAGCCGGTGGAACCCGCTCCCGAGGGTGAGGCCCTCGGGCGGTGGCTCACCGACGGCGCCGCCGCGCTGGTGCAGGGCATCGCGGCCGATCCCGATCGCGTCTGCCCCACCTTTCGGGGCCCGATGCCCGCATCGTGGTGGGCCCGGCGGGCGCTGCACGAGACCACCGTGCACCGCTGGGACGCCGAGGCCGCGGTCGGGGTGCCCGGGCCGATCGATCCCGAGCAGGCGGCCGACGGCATCGACGAGCTGCTCGCCGAGATCGCGCCCCGTCGCCTCGACCGGGCCCGGTTCCCCGTCGACGTCACCCTCCACTTCCACGCCACCGACGTGACCGGAGAGTGGCTCGTCGACCTCGGGCCCGAGCGCTTCGCGGTCCGCCCGGGTCACGCCAAGGGCGACGTCGCCGCCCGCGGCCCAGCCGCCGACCTGTTCCTCCTGGTGTGGGCCCGCATCCCGGCGGCCCGCCTCGAGGTGTTCGGCGACGCCACGCTGCTCGACCGCTGGCACGACGCCGCCGACTTCTGAGTCCGGCGGCGCCTACGCCACCTCGGGGCCCTCGGCCCGCACCTTCTCCACGTGCTCCATGGCGGCCCGGAGCTGGTCGATCCACTCCCCCTGGTGGCGCCCCACCAGGCGCACGCACCACCCGAGGGCGTCGCTGCGGCTGCGGGCGACGCCCGCGTCGATGAGGGTGTCGAGCACGCGCCGCTCGTCGAGGCGGAGCCGGGTCATGACGGGCACGCTCGCGGTGGTGAAGCGCTGCTCGATGTCGCCGCAGACCACGGCCCACGACACCTTGCGGCCCCAGCGACGCTCGGCGTCGGCGGCGATGGCGATCCGGGCCTCGCGGGTCTGCTCCCGGACCCCCTCGATCCGCGACCGCGCCGCCACCGCCCGCTGGTCGGCGTCGTCGCCCACCGCCGGCTCGGGCACCCGGCCGGTGACGAGGATCTCGTCACGGTCGCCCCGCACCGTCACCTCGACGAACCAGTCGTCGGGCAGTCGCCCCACGAACCAGGCCCGCACCTCGTCCCACGTCCACGTGTGCTCGCTCATGACGTGAGTCTCGCGGTGATTACATGATTACGTCAACACATCGGACTCATCGGCGGCCGGCCGCGCCCGGCGCCACCCGCACGACCGGCACGGGCGGCTCGGGCTCGACGTCGACCACGCCGACCTCGTCGAGCCGGCTGCGCCACCCCGAGGCCTGGCCAATGGCGTCGGCGTAGGTGGCCCGGCGCCGGGCGACGCGCCCCACCGGCTCGGCGGTGGCGGGCGTGTCGTACTGCGACTCGATGCCCTGGCGGAGCATGTCGAGGCCCTCGGAGCGCAGCTGGGAGATGCGCGACTCGGTGACGCCGAGGAACCGGGCCAGGTCCTGCGAGGTGCGGCCCTCGAGGAAGTAGCCGACGATGACGAGGCGCTGGCGCTCGGGCAGCAGCTCGACCGCGTCGCGCAGGTAGCCGAGCAGCTCCCGGGCCTCGAGCTCTTCGAGGGGCTGGCGGGTGTGGTGGTCGGTGAGGACGTCGACGAGGGTGAGGTCGTCCTCGGTGTCGTCGAGCACCTCGTGCTCGAGGGCGAGCACGACCGAGCGGAACATGCGGTCCTGGAGCCGGTCGAGCTCCTCACGGGAGATCCCGAGCTCCTCGGCCATCTCCGCGGGCTGGGGGACCCGGCCGAGGCGGGTGGCGAGGCGCTGCTCGGCCGCCTCGAGGCGACGGGCGAGGGTCCGCACCGAGCGCGGCGCCCAGTCGGCGGCGCGGACCGCGTCGAGGATGGCGCCCCGGATGCGCTGGGCGGCGAAGCGCTGGAACGGCACGCCTCGCGACTCGTCGTAGCGGCGGGCCGCCTCGACCAGGCCGAGGGCGCCGGCGCGGGCCAGCTCCTCACGGTCGACGTGGCGGGGGAAGTGGACCGCCACCTGGAACACGATGTGCTTGACGAGCGGGAGGTGCTCCTCGATCCGCTGCGACAACTCCGATGTCTCCGACATGGTCAAGCACCCTTCCTCGTGGCTCGGTGGCGAAGTGATCGGCCAGCCCGGTCCGATCCTTGAGGCTCACGCACGAAAAACTTGTTCTGCCGGGGCGACGGCACGCCGATGACCAGGACCTCGCTGGCGCACGACGGGTGAGGACGGATCCGGGTCGCACGCGCGGTGAGTGATTGCGTGTAGCACGCTAGCGCCTCGATGCGTGCCTGTCGTCAAGTGCGCTCGTCACCCAGCGTGGGTCGGGTGACCCGTCGGGGCGCGAGCGCGCCCCCGCGTGGCTCAGTCGGCTGCGCCCTCGAAGACCGCGGCGCGCACGCCCCGCCGGGCGAGCTCGGTGAGCACCTCGAGCGCATCGACGCGGTCGGCCAGACCACCCGCGCCGGGCTGCACCCGACCGGTGCCGACCCACACCGCGGCGACCGCGGCCACCGCGCCGGCCGCCACCGCCGGACGGTCCATGGCGCCGAGCACCCGGATCTCGCGCTGGTCGCCCTGGCGACCCCGGACCTCGACGCGCACCGCGCCCGGCCCGCCCTCGGGGTGCGGACGACGCAGCATCGGCAGGCGGGCGGTGAGCCGGTCGCGCCGGGTGGCCGCCAACCGGGCGGTGACCCGATCGACACCGGGGAACACCGGGGCCAGCAGCAGCGCCTCGGGCCGAGCCGCCCGATAGCAGTCGCGCCCGCCGACGGGATCGGGGAACCAGCACAGCTCGCGACCCGACCCGCCACGGCGGCGGACCCAGCCCCCGGCGCGCCAGTCGACCGCCCACCCGGCCAGCGCCGTGTGGTGCTGGCGGGCGCAGGCGGGACCACCGGTGCCGGTGGTGGCCACGTGGATCTCGTCGACGTGGTCGAGATCTGCGGCGGCGTGGCGGGCGAGCAGGCAGGTGAGACCGGGTGAGAAGCCCGCGCCCACCACCACGACCCGGCCCCGCTCGCGCGCCTCGGGATCGAGCGCGGTGAGCGCCACCACGTCGTCGACCGAGTCGGAGGTCGACACCACGTCGACCCCGCGGGCGATCAGGTCGCGGGCGAGCCCGGCGTGGGTGCCGGCGGGCGTGGCCAGCACGGCCACGTCGGCGCTCACCGTGGCGGCGTAGGGCGGCAGCTCGGCGTCGGCCTCGGGTCCGAGGGACCGCACCACGGCGCTGACCCGGTCGGCGCGCAGGTCGCGGACGACGACCTGCTCGACGTCGTCGGTGGAGACCAGCTGGCGGGCCGCGCGGGCGCCGACCGCGCCGGCACCGATGACCGCGATGCGCACGGGCTAGCGGAGCTCGGGGCCGGACAGCTCGCGCCAGCCCCCGTCCTGGGGTGGGACCCCGCCGCTGCCCCGCAGGCGCAGCACGGCCGCGATCAACGCCGCCACCCCCAACGAGACCAGCGCCCTGCGGATCATGGTCACGGTGTCGTCACCCTCCCGGGGGCGGCGTGGGGTCCTGGCAGTGGGGCTAGCTGGAATCGAACCAGCGACCTCACCCTTATCAGGGGTGCGCTCTAACCGACTGAGCTATAGCCCCGCAGAGCAGGACACGCTAGCCGGTCGGCGCGGCACCGTGACAACTCAGCGATCGCCGTTGCGGACGATGCGGCGGGCCGTCTCCTCCTCGATGACGGTGATCCGGATGCCGCCGACGAGGTCGCTGATGAGGTTGAACAGGATCGACAAGATCACCGTGAACGTGGTGGCCGCGAACACGCTGACCAACCCGCCCAGGGCGAAGACCCGGAAGATCTGGTCGGCGTCGAAGGCGAACTCCTCGAGGGCCAGCAGCTCGGCGATGAACGACTCGACGTTGCCGACCATGCCCGACCCGACCGCCGCACCCCACAGCAGCACCGCGGAGATCACGACCATCACCCAGACGCAGAAGTAGAACAGCAACGAGACCTTGAGCACCGACCACGGGTCGACGCGCCGCACGATGCGGTGCACCTTGCGGGCCCGCAACACCCCCCGGGGCCGCCCGGTGATGGCCGGGGCGCCGGTGGAGGGGTGGCGATCGGCGGCAGCGTCGCGGCGCGAGACCGGTTCCGGTGCGGGCCCGACCGGTGCCGCGGCGGGGGCGGGCCGGGCCGGGGCCGCCGCCGCCGGGGCTGCCGCGGCCGCGGGGGCCCGACCCGAGGTGGCCTCGGCCCAGCGGCGGGCGAGCTGGTCGTCGGCGGGCGCCGGGGACGCGGGGTCGGCGGCGCCTGCGGGGCGCGAGCGACCGTCGGGGGACACAGCCGCAGCAGCGGCCTGCGCCTCCCCGGCCGGGCGACCGGTGGCGCGGGCCTCGGGCGACATCTCTTCGAGCATACGGGATCACTCCCCGGGCCAGGGGGTCGCCATGCCCGAGGGCCCTGGCGGACGCCGCACGAGCACGGCGTCGGCGCGCGCCGTCGCCCGGGCCCGACCCACCCGGACGGTGACCTCGACCAGGGTGCCGACCCGCACGAGCGACTCGACGGTGCCGCCGTTGGCCGCGGCCAGCACCGCGGCGTCGGCATCGGACCCGGCCGCGGCCGCGAGCACGGCGGCGTCGGCCGCGGTCTGGGCCCGCGCCCGGTCGACGAGCACACCGGCCACCAGGCCGAGCACGAGGGCCGCGGCGGCCCCGACGACGAGGACCAGCGCGACGAGGGGGACCGCGTGTCCCCGATCAGCGGCGTCGTGGCGCACGACTCCATCTCCCCGGTGCGAGGGGTGACGGGGGAAGGTTGGACCAGCGCGTCGCCCGGGGCGGCGCACCGACCGTGTCAGTCGGTGTCGGGCTCCTCGAGGTCGGCCTCGGTGTCGGGCTCGGTGTCGAGGTCGTCGGGCTCGGGTTCGGCGGGATCGACGTCGGGCGCGATCTCGGCCACGGCGGAGACCTCGACCGCGTCGGGGTCGACCTCGGCGGCGGGCACCGGCGCGATCGACGCCACCCGCTGACCCGGCGCCAGGTTCATGACCCGCACCCCGGTGGCGCCCCGCCCCTGGAGCGAGATGTCGGCCACGGTGGTGCGGATGACCGTGCCGTCGGACGAGATGGCGAACAGGTGGTCGTCGGTGCCGACCATCCAGGCCGCCACCACCTCGCCGCGCTGCTCGGTGAGGGTGATGCCGCGCACGCCCTGGGTGCCCCGTCCCTTGCGGGGGAACCGGTCGAGCTCGGTGCGCTTGCCGAAGCCGGCGTCGGTGACGATGAGGTACGAGCAGTCCTCGTGGGCCACGTCGGCGGCCACGACCTCGTCGTCGGGCCGCAGCCGCATGCCGCGCACGCCGGCGGCGGCGCGGCCCATGGCCCGCACCTCGTCCTCGGCGAAGCGGATGGTCTGGCCCCGCCGCGAGGTGATGAAGATGTGGTCGTCGCCGTTGGTGGGGAACACCGACACCAGCTCGTCGCCGGGACGGAGGTTCACCGCGATGAGTCCGGCGCGCAGCGACGAGTCGTACTCGGTGAAGCGGGTCTTCTTGACCTGCCCCTGACGGGTGACGAAGAACAGGTAGCGGTTGGTCTCGTAGTCGCGGGTGTCGATGAGCGCCTGGATCCGCTCGTCGGGCTGCAGCGGCAGCAGGTTCACGATGGCCGTGCCCCGCGCCGTGCGGTCCATCATCGGGATCTCGTGGACCTTGAGCCGGTAGACCCGCCCACGGTTCGAGAAGAACAGCAGGTAGGCGTGGGCGCTGGTGTGGACGATGTGGGCGACGAGGTCCTCGTCCTTGAGCTTGGCCCCCGCGATGCCCCGACCCCCACGGGCCTGGGTGCGGAAGGCGTCGGCCAGCACCGACTTCACGTAGCCCCGGTCGGACATGGTGACGACGACCTCGTCGTCGTCGATGAGGTCCTCGATGTCGATCTCGCCCATGTCGATGGCGAGCTCGCAGCGTCGGGGGGTGGCGAACTGCTCGCGCACGGCTGTGATCTCGTCGCGGATCACCGAGCGCAGCTTGGCGTCGTCGGCCAGGATCGCCTCGTACTCGCCGATGCGCTCGCGCAGCTCGGTCAGCTCGCTCTCGAGGTCGCTGCGCCCGAGCCGGGTGAGGCGCCCGAGCGGCAGGTCGAGGATGTGGTTGGCCTGGATCTCGCTGAACTCGAACGGCTCGGCCATGAGCGAGCCCCGCGCCGCGGCGCGGTCCTCGGACGCCCGGATGGCGGCGATGATCTGGTCGATGAGGTCGAGGGCGCGGATGAGGCCCTCGACGATGTGCTCGCGGGCGCGGGCCACCCGCAGGCGCTCGCGGGTGCGGCGGGTGATGACCTCGATCTGGTGGTCGACGTAGGTGACCAGCGCGTCGCGCAGGTTGAGCGTGCGGGGCACGCCGTCGACGAGGGCCACCATGTTGACCGCGAAGCTCACCTGCAGCGGCGTGTGCTTGAACAGGTTGTTCAAGATGATGAGCGACGGCGCGTCGCGCTTGAGCTCGAACACCAGGCGGGTGACGCCCTTGGCCGACTCGTTGCGGATGGCGCGGATGCCCTCGATCTCGCGCCGCTCGACGAGCTCGGCCGCCTTCTGCTCGATCTGCTCGACCGAGGTCTGGTACGGGATCTGGGTGACGATGATGCGGTCGCCACCGGCGCGCTCCTCGATCTCGGCGACGGCGCGCAGCTTGATGGAGCCCCGACCGGTGCGGTAGGCGTCGCCGATGCCGGCGCGGCCCATGATGCGCCCCCCGGTGGGGAAGTCGGGGCCCTTCACGAACCCCATGAGGTCGTCGACCGTGGCCCCCGTGTTGTCGAGCAGGTGGTTCCCCGCGTCGATGACCTCGCCCACGTTGTGGGGCGGGATGTTGGTGGCCATGCCCACCGCGATGCCCTGGCTGCCGTTGACGAGCAGGTTCGGGAACCGCGCCGGGAGGACCTCGGGCTCCTCGTGGCGACCGTCGAAGTTCGGCGAGAAGTCGATGGTGTCCTCGTCGATGCCCGCCAGCAGCTGCATGGCGATGGGCGCGAGGCGGCACTCGGTGTAGCGGTAGGCGGCAGGCGGATCCGACGGGGAGCCGAAGTTGCCGTGCGGGTCGATGAGGGTGTGGCGCAGGCTGAACCCCTGGCCCATGCGGACCAGCGCGTCGTAGACCGACTGGTCGCCGTGGGGGTGGTACTTGCCGATGACGTCGCCGACCACGGTGGCGCACTTCACGTAGCCGCGGTCGGGGCGCACGCCCGCCTCGGACATGGCCCACAGGACCCGGCGGTGCACCGGCTTGAGCCCGTCGCGGGCGTCGGGAAGCGCACGCGAGACGATGACCGACATGGCGTAGTCGAGGAACGACTGCTCCATCTCGCGCTCGATCTCGATGGGCTCGATCGAGCCCACGCGGACCGCGAGGACGTCGGCGACCGGCTCGATCTCACCGTCGGCGGGCGGGGTGGCGTCGGTGGGCTCGTCGCCCGGAGGGGTGGTGTCGTCGGCCATCAGATGTCGAGGAACCTCACGTCTTTGGCGTTGGTCTGGATGAAGTGCTTGCGGCTCTCGACGTCGTCGCCCATGAGGATGGAGAACACCTCGTCGGCGATGGCGGCCTGGTCGACCGACACCTGCAACAGGGTGCGGCGCTCGGGATCCATCGTGGTCTCCCACAGCTCGCTGGCGTCCATCTCGCCGAGGCCCTTCAGGCGCTGGAACTCGCTCTTGTGGTTCGGTCGCTCCCGGAGGAACGCCGCCTTGGCGAGGTCGTCCTTGAGGTAGACCTTCTCCTTGCCGACCTCGGTCGAGTACAGCGGCGGCTGGGCGATGAAGACGTGGCCCCGCTCGACCATCTCGCGCATCTGGCGGAAGAAGAACGTGAGCAGCAGCGTGCGGATGTGGCTGCCGTCGACGTCGGCGTCGGCCAGCAGCACGATCTTGT
Source organism: Acidimicrobiales bacterium (assembly GCA_035464115.1). Classification (GTDB taxonomy): domain Bacteria; phylum Actinomycetota; class Acidimicrobiia; order Acidimicrobiales; family SKKL01; genus DATHSN01. Next base: position 28,486 of record DATHSN010000370.1, read on the forward strand.
GGTAGCGGATGCGCCCGACGTCGAACTCGTCGCCGACGCCGGCGCCGATGGCCTGCACCAGCGCCTGGACCTCGGTGTTCTTGAGCATCTTGTCGATGCGGGCCCGCTCGACGTTGAGGATCTTGCCCCGGATCGGCAGGATCGCCATGGTGGCGGGGTCGCGGGCGTCCTTGGCCGAGCCACCGGCCGAGTTGCCCTCGACGATGTAGAGCTCGGACTCCTCGGGGTTGCGCGACGAGCAGTCGGTGAGCTTGCCGGGCAGGCCCGCCCCGTCGAGCGCCGACTTGCGCCGGGTGGCGGCGCGGGCCTGGTGGGCGGCGATGCGGGCCCGGGCGGCCTGCGTGGCCTTGGTGACGACGAGCTTGCCCTCGGCGGGGTGCTCCTCGAGCCAATCGGCCAGCTTCTCGTTGGTGGCCCGCTCGACCAGTGAGCGGATCGACACGTTGCCGAGCTTGCCCTTGGTCTGGCCCTCGAACTGCGGGTCGCGCAGCCGCACCGAGATGATGGCCGTGAGGCCCTCGCGGATGTCCTCGCCCTGGAGGTTCTCGTCCTTCTCCTTCAAGGTGCCCTTCGCCCGCGCGTAGCGGTTGATGGCGTTGGTGAGCGCCTTGCGGAAGCCCTCGACGTGCATGCCGCCCTCGACGGTGTTGATGCCGTTGGCGAACGAGTGGAGCCCGTCGGTGTGGAACCCGGTGTTCCACTGGAAGGCGATCTCGACCTCTTGGCCGTCCTCGGTCTGCTCGAAGTAGCCCACCGAGTCGAACAGCGCGGTCTTGGTGGCGTTCACGTGGTGGACGAAGTCGACGATGCCGCCGTCGTAGCGGAACGACACCGGGTCGCCGGGGTCGTCGTCGCGGCGGTCCTGGAACCGGATCTCGAGGCCCTTGTTGAGGAACGCCATCATCTGGAAGCGCTCGAGCAGGGTCTGGGCCCGGAAGGTGATGTCTTCGAAGATGGCCGGATCGGGCCAGAAGCGCACCGTGGTGCCGGTGCGGTCGTCGGGCGCCACGCCGACCACGTGCAGCTTGGTCTCGAGTCGGCCGCCGTCGACGAAGTCCATGGCGTGGCGCTCGCCGTCGCGATCGATCTCGACCTCGACCCGGGTGGACAGCGCGTTCACCACCGAGACGCCGACGCCGTGCAGACCACCCGACACCTTGTAGCCGTCGCCACCGAACTTGCCGCCGGCGTGCAACACGGTGAGGACGACCTCGGCGGCCGACATGTCGGGGTACTTGGGGTGCAGGTCGACGGGGATGCCCCGGCCGTCGTCGCGCACCTCGCACCCACCGTCGGGCAGCAGGGTGACGTCGATGCGCGTGCAGTGGCCGGCCATGGCCTCGTCGACCGCGTTGTCGACCACCTCGTAGACGAGGTGGTGCAACCCGGTGGGCCCGGTGGACCCGATGTACATGCCGGGGCGCTTGCGGACGGCTTCCAGGCCCTCGAGGACCTGGATGTCCTTCGCACCGTAGGAATCAGCAGTGTGTTGGGCCACGACCCGACCTTTCCGAGGACGCGCGAAGCGAGCCTGCAGCGAGGGCGAACCGGGCCGGAGTGGACGGCGGAAGCACCTCGCCGCCCCTGCGTGGGCTCGGTCTCACGATGCGACGAGTGTACCAGCCGAGGGTCGCGACCCGGGGCTGCGGGACCCGGTCCGGGGAGCGCGCGTCAGCGGTCGGGGGGACGGACCCGCACCTCGATGGTGCGCACGTGCCCGTCCCCGAGACGAGCTCCGAGACGGGCGATCAGATCGGCCGACATCCACTTGAGCTGGCTCGCCCACACCGGGTCGTCGACCGCCACCACCAGCCGACCGTCGTCGAGCGTGAGCGGGTGGGAGGCGTCGGCCACGGCCTCACCCACCAGCTCGGGCCACGCCGCGAACACCTGGGCGAGCACGTCGACCGGCGGGGCCCCGAGGCCCCGCAGCACCCGCTCGAGCCCCTCGCCGAGCGGGCGGGGGGCCGGGGCGGCGGCATCGGGCAGCGGTCGCCAGGGCACCCGAGGATCATCGCACCCCGCCGGCGCGCGCGGGACCCGCTACTCGAGCACGCGCCCGTCGGCCAGGCGCAGGACGAGCTCGGGTTCGGTCCCCGTGGGGAGCACGCCAGCGGTGGTGAGCACGGTCTGGCCGGCGGGCAGCTCGCGCACCAGCGCCGCCGAGCGCTCGGGATCGAGCTCGGAGAACACGTCGTCGAGCACCAGCACGGGGGGCGTCCCCACCACCTCGGTGACGACCGCGTGGGCCGCGATGCGCAGCGCGAAGGCGAGCGATCGCTGCTCGCCCTGCGATGCGTGGGTCCGGGCCGGGAGCCCGCCGATGTCGAGCTCGACGTCGTCGCGGTGCGGACCCACGAGGCTGACGCCCCGACGCAGCTCGTCGGCGCGGGCCGCGGCGAGCGCCGCTCCCAGCCCGCCGGGGCGCCACGCCGGCGCGTAGGCGAGCATGGCCTCGACCCGCCCGCTCGCCCCGCCGGGTTCGGCCAGCGCGGCGTAGGCGCGCGTGACGGCCGGGGCCAGGCTCGCCACCAGCTCGGCACGGGCGTCGGCGAGCGCCTCCCCTGCCGCCGCGAGGCGGGCGTCCCACACGTCGAGGGTGGCCGCCACGTCGGCGGTGAGGCGCCCTCCCGCCTGGCGCAGCAGCGCGTTGCGCTGGCGCAGCACCCGATCGACATCGGCGCGGGTGCGGTCGTGACGGGGGTGCGACGCCACGAGGGCGTCGTCGAGGTACCGACGGCGGCCTGCCGGCCCGCCCTTCACCAGCTCGAGGTCGTCGGGGGAGAACACGCTCACCCGCAGGGCGCCGAGCAGGTCGCGGGAGCGCGCCAACCGCTGGCGGTTGACCTGCACCCGGTTGCGGCCCCCGGGCACGATCTCGGCTTCGACCAGCAGCGAGCGGTCGTCGCGGTCGACCTCGGCGCGCACCACCGCCCGCTCGGCGCCCACCCGCACGAGGGCATCGGTGGGCGCGCCGCGGAACGACGACAAGGTGGCCAGGTACCCGATGGCCTCGACCAGGTTGGTCTTCCCCTGGCCGTTGGCGCCGACGATGGCGGTGAGCCCCGGCGCGAAGCGCAGCTCCGCCGCGGCCCACGACCGGAAGTCGGTGACCCAGAGCCGGTCGACCCGCACCCGCTAGGAGACGCGGACGGGCATGAGCAGGTAGAGGAACCCGTCGTCGGAGCGGCCCCGGAGCAGCGCCGGCTTGGTGGCGTCGACGGTCTGCAGCGCCACCTCGTCGGAGGTGACCGCTTCGATCCCGGCGACCAGGTACTCGGGGTTGAACGCCACCGTGAGCTCGGCGCCGGTGTAGCTGGCCTCGAGCTCCTCGCGCGCCTCGCCGCTGTCGGGGGCGATCGCCACCAGCTCGAAGCGGTCGGGCGCCATGACCAGCCGGATCGGCGAGTGCGTGCTCTGCACCATGAGCGACACCCGGCGCACCGCCTCGAGCAGCGCCTCACGGCCGACGACCAGCTCGTTGGGCTGGGTGGCCGGGATCAGCGCCCGGTAGTTCGGGTACTCGGCGTCGATCAGGCGGGTGATCACCGTGGTCTCCCCCACCGTGAACGACGCCACGTCGCCGTCGAGGCGGACCGCGAGGTCGGCATCGTCGTCGAGCACCCGGCCCAGCTCGGTGAGGGCGCGACCGGGGACGATGACCTTGTCGACGCCCCCGAGGACCGCGACGCCGGGCAGGTCGCGCATGGCGAGCCGGTAGGAGTCGGTGGCCACCAGTCGCAGCCCCTCGTCCTCGGTGGCGAGCAGCACGCCGGTGAGCACCGGGCGGTTGGCGTCGCGGCCCGCGGCGCGCACCACCTGGCGCACGGCGTGGGCGAAGTCGGCCGCGGTGGTGGTGGACGCCTCGCCCGTGGCCACCCCGGGCACCGGGAACCCCTCCGAGGGGAGCAACCGCACCGAGAACGTGGCCGAACCGGCGTGGATCTCGGCCTCGTCGTCGCCGACGCTCACCTGGACCGCGCCCGACTCCAGCGCTCGCACGATGTCGGACGTGAGCTTGGCCGGCAGCACCGCCACGCCGTCGGCCTCACCGCTGACCGACACCGCCACCGAGATGGTGAGCTCGAGATCGGTGCCCGTGAGGTGCAGGCGATCGCCGGTGAGCTCGGCGCGCACGCCGGTGAGGGCGGTGAGCGGACTGCGGTTCGAGACGGCGCGACCAGCGGTCGCGAGGGCCTCGACGAGCACATCGCGCTCGCATCGGAACTTCACCTGGTGTCCCGCTTTCTGTGTGGTGATCTGCTGATCTTCGACAGTTGTCGTAATAGGTGCTGTGGATTGGGGAGAACCGTACGTCGTCCCTGGTCAGAGGGGGTGCGACCGTCCCATCGTCGTCCACAGCCGTGCACAGGTCGCGGATGACACCGGTGGGATTCGGTGGATGACGTCGCTGTCGTCCACCGGCGCGCACGGTGTTGCCCACAGCGCTCGGGGCCGGTCGTCCACCGCGCGGTCCCCAGGGGGATCCCCCTCGCGCTCACTCGCCACCCCGGACCGTGTGCATCAGCGCGGTGACCTGGTCGTAGATCTCGCGGCGCTCCTTCATGAGCGCACCGATCTTGTCGACGGCGTGGATGACCGTGGTGTGGTCGCGCCCGCCGAACTCGCGGGCGATGGCGGGGAAGCTGAGGTCGGTGATCTCGCGGAACACGTACATCGCCACCTGGCGGGCGGTGACGAGCGGTCGCCGCCGGCTCTTGCCGATGATCTCGTCGATGGAGTAGCCGAACATCTCCGAGGTGGCCTCGAGGATGAGCGCGGGGGTGATCACCCGGGGTTGGGTGTCGCCGATGAGGTCGCTCAGCACCAGCTCGGCCAGCTCCGACGAGAGCGACTGCTTGGTGAGGCTGGCGAAGGCCGAGACGCGGGTGAGGGCGCCCTCGAGCTCGCGGATGTTGTCCTTGACGTGGGTGGCGATGAACTCGAGCACGTCGGGCGGGATGAGCGTCGACTCGCGCTCGGCCTTCTTGCGCATGATGGCCAGCCGCGTCTCGAAGTCGGGCGGCTGGATGTCGGTGATCAGGCCCATCTTGAACCGGCTCCGGAGCCGGTCCTCGAGCGTCGACATGGCGTCGGGGGGACGGTCCGACGACAGCACGATCTGGCGGTTGCCCTCGTGGAGGTGGTTGAAGGTGTGGAACAGCTCCTCTTGGAGCCCCTCGCGGCCTTCGATGAACTGGATGTCGTCGAGCAGCAGCACGTCGATCTCGCGGTAGCGGCGCTTGAACTCGCTCGGCGTGTTGGTGCGGATGGCGTCGATGAACTGGTTGAGGAAGTTCTCGGTCGTGACGTAGCGCACCGTGTAGGTGGGGTACACGCTGCGCACGTACTGCGCGATGGCCTGCAGCAGGTGGGTCTTGCCCAGCCCGGCGTGACCGTGGATGAACAGCGGGTTGTACGACCGCCCGGGCTGCTCGGCGACCGAGAGCGCGGCGGCGTGGGCGAACCGGTTCGACGCCCCGATGACGAACGCCTCGAACGTGTAGCGCGGTTCGGTCTCGCCCGGACGGGGCTGGGGGGGCGCAGCGGCCTGGTCGTCGGACCGGGTGGGCGCCGGCGTCACCACGTGGGCGGATCCGAGGCGCTCGTCGACGCGGTCGGCCGCGGCGTGGTCGCTCGCCCCGGTGCGCACCGCGATGGCGAGTGAGACGTCGCCCCCGCCGGCATCGACGAGGGCATCGCGCACCAGCGCCAGGTAGCGGCCCTCGATGCGCTCCTTGAGCACGGCCGACGGGACCGCGATGGTGAGCACGCCGTGGTCGAGCTCGATCGGTTCGACCCCGGAGAACGAGGTCAGCCAGACGGCGTCGGAGACCTGCGACCGCAGGATCCCGGCGCAGGTGCTCCACAGCGCTTCAGCGTCGCCCACCTGTTCGACCGCCTCCTGCGTCCTCGGACCTGGTCTCGGTGTCCACAGCCCGTTCCACAGGTGTGGATTTCGTGCCGCGCCCGATCACGGGGGTGATCCCCGAGGGTGGCTCGTCACGTCCGGGAGCTCCCCCGGTGGCTCGTCCCACCGACCGGGTGACCCCGGCTGCGGTGAGGCTTGGCAACCTACCACCGCCTCCGGCGGCCCTGCACCAGATGTCGTGTCGAGGGGTGTCGGCCCACGTCAGGGTCACTGAATCACATCGGTGTCGTTCGACGGGGCGGGGTGGAGGGGGTCGGACGACCCGATCGTGGTCGGCGCGTCGGGCCGTGACGGCGGCGGCGCGGTTGGCAGAGGCGGCGGGAGGGCTCTACCCTGAGCCGCCGGTGCGACCGGCTCGCGCGCTCCGCTCCGCGCCCCGGCGCCGCGGACCACCGGGTCGACCCGCCGCAGTCCGTCGCCCGATCGGTCCGTGATCCCACCCCGTCACGCATCGGCCGGGCCCGCCCGAGGACCCCCCGGGCCCGAGGAGGCCAGCAGTGAAGCGTACCTACCAACCCAACGTCCGCAAGCGGGCCAAGCGCCACGGCTTCCGTCAGCGCATGTCCGACCGGGCCGGCCGGTCGATCATCAAGGCCCGGCGCCGCAAGGGTCGGGCCCGGCTGTCGGCCTGACCGGTCGGATCCACGACCAGGCCACCTTCGGTGCGCTGCGTCGATCCGGCCGCCGCGCCCGGGTCGGGCCGCTCTCGGTGGTGCACCTCCCCGGTGCGCCGGGAGAGGTCCCGCGCGTCGCGTACGCGATCAACCGCCGGGTCGGCGGCGCCGTGGTGCGCAACCGACTGCGGCGCCGCTTGCGCGCCATCGTGGCCGAGCTGGCCGCCGAGGGCCGTGTCCCCGCAGGCGCCCTGCTCGTGGTCGCGTCCCCGCCCCTCGTCCACACCTCGCACCGTGAGCTGCGCGTGATGGTCGAGCGCGCCCTCGCCCGGCTGGACCCCGCCCCGTGAGCGCCCCGCGTCCCCGTGGACCGGTGGCCCGGGCGCTGCACGCGCTCGTGCGGGGCTATCAGTACCTCGCCGCGGGGCGTCCATCGCCGTGTCGCTACGTCCCCTCGTGCTCGAGCTACGCGCTCGAGGCCCTCGAGGTGCACGGCGCCGCCCGCGGCACCTGGCTCACCGCCCGTCGCCTGGGTCGGTGCCATCCCTGGGGCGGCCACGGAGCCGACCCCGTCCCTGATCGGAAGGCTGCCTGATGTTCGACGCGTTCTTCGACGCGATCGCCGCCGTCCTCGCCTGGTTCTACGAGCTGCCGATCCTCGGTGGCTCCTACGCCATGGCGATCGTGCTGCTCACCCTCACCGTCATGATCATCCTCACGCCCCTCACCTTGAAGGGCACCCGCTCGATGATGGCGATGCAGGCGCTGCAGCCGGAGATGAAGCGGATCCAGCAGGAGTTCAAGGACGACCGCCAGCGGATGAACGAGGAGCTGCTGGCGTTCTACAAGGAGAACCAGATCAACCCCCTCGGGGGCTGCCTGCCGCTCCTGCTGCAGATGCCGGTGTTCATCGTGCTGTTCCAGGTGCTCAACGGGCTCACCCGCGTCGGCGACGACGGCAACTTCGACCCCAAGTACCTCGACCAGTCGAGCGAGCTCTACCAGAGCCTGAGCAACACCGACGAGATGGTCTCCTGGGGCATCGACCTGTCGCAGAGCGCGGTCACCGCCCTCGGGGCCTCGTTCCTCCAGGGTCTCCCCTACCTGGTGCTCATCATCTTCGTCGCCGGCACGAGCTACCTGCAGCAGAAGCAGATCTCGGGTCGGAACCCCAACATCGAGATGCCCGCCCAGCAGAAGATGCTCCTGCGCATCATGCCGGTGTTCTTCGCGTTCATCTCGTTCAACTTCGCCGCCGGCCTCGTCTTGTACTTCCTGGTGTCCAACGTCTACCGGATCCTCCAGCAGGGCTACATCTCGCGGTCGCTCTACAACATCAAGGGTCGAGCCATGTTCTTCGGCGGCGTGGCCGGCGCCCCGGCGATCGCCACCACCGCCACCGAGGTCGACGACCGGCCCGCGGCCCGCCCCGAGAAGTCCACGGGCGGGGGTGGGGGGTCGACCACGCCGAGCAAGGGCAACGGCGGGGGGAAGACACCGCCGAAGAAGTCCTCCGGTGGTGGCCGGACCACCCCGCCGAAGAAGCCGAGCGCCACCGGGCGCACCACACCACCCAAGCGTCCGACCTCGGGGGGACGCGCCACGCCGCCGTCGCGAGGCGACGGGCCTGGCGCCACTCCCCCCCGTCGACGCAAGAAGCGGAGCTGAGCGATGGAATGGGTCGAGACCACCGGCAAGAGCGTCGACGAGGCCAAGGACGCGGCGCTCGATCAGCTCGGTGTCGATGAGCACGATGCGGAGTTCGAGGTCGTCGAGGAGCCCAAGCCGGGGCTGTTCGGGCGGGTCCGGGGCGAGGCGCGGGTCCGGGCGCGGGTGCGTCCCGTCCAGGCCCGCCCCAAGGCCGAGCGGCGTCGCGGCCAACGGGCCCGCAAGGGCGAGGCGGCGCCGGTCACCAGCGCGGTGACCGAGTCACCCGACGAGGCCGACGACGACACGGGCACCGGTGACGAGACGGCTGGCGCCGACGAGTCGGTCGCCACCGACACCCCCACGCGCCCGGCGCGTTCACGTCGTGGCCCCCGTCGGGGTGCCACCCCCACCACCCCGGTTCCCGCCGCGGAGACCGAGTCCACCGACGGCGAGGAGCCGACCATGACCGACACCGACACCCTCGATCTCGACGAGCAGGCCGAGCTGGTGCGAGAGTTCCTGGCCGGCCTCGTCGCCGCCTTCGGCCTCGAGGGCGACCTCGGCGTGCACCGCATCGACGACGACACGATGGAGGTCCGGGTCGACGGCTCCGATCTCGGTCTGCTGGTCGGGCCGCGCGGCGCGACGCTGCAGGCCGTGTCCGAGCTGGCGCGCACGGTCGTGCAGCGCTCGGCGAGCGGACCGCTCGAGGGGCGGGTCCGCGTCGACGTGGCCGGCTACCGCGAGCGGCGCCGAGAGGCCCTCGAGCGGTTCACCCGTCAGGTGGCCGAGAAGGTGCTCGAGTCCGGCACCGCCCAGGTGCTCGAGCCGATGGCGGCACCCGACCGCAAGGTCGTCCACGACACGGTGAACACCATCGACGGCGTCGCCACCGAGTCCGAGGGTGAGGATCCGAACCGTCGGGTCGTCATCGTGCCCGTCGACTGACCGCCGGTCGGCCCCGACGCCTCGTCGTCACGTCCCACGGCCTCGGGCTCCGGCCCGGGGCCGTGGCGCGTCCGGCTTGCGGTGAGCGGCGGGGGACAGCACGCTGCCCGTCCATGGACGACGACGCGGCGCTGCACGCGGTGCTCGAACGGGCCCGCTCCCTGGGGTTCCTGGGCCCCGGCCCGGTGGCCGATCACCTGGTTCACGCCCGGGTGCTGGCCGACGTCGTCGGTCCGGTCGGTCCGGTCCGGGGGCTCGATCTGGGCAGCGGAGGTGGGGTTCCCGGGCTGGCGCTGGCGTCGTGGTGGCCCGAGAGCCGATGGACGCTGCTCGATGCCGCCGAGCGTCGCACCGCGGCGCTCGACGAGGCGGTCACCGCCTTGGAGATGCACGACCGGGTCACCGTGGTGCGGGGACGGGCCGAGGACGTGGGTCGCGACCCAGGCCACCGGGGCCGCTACGGATTGGTCGTGGCCCGCTCGTTCGGCGCGCCGGCGGTGACCGCCGAGTGCGGGGGGGCCTTCCTCGAGCTGGGCGGGCGGCTCGTGGTGGCCGAGCCACCCGACGACCGCCCCGATCGGTGGCCCGCGGCCGGGCTGGCCGAGCTGGGCCTGGCGGTGGTCCTGGAACCGGGTGCGGCGCGGGTCGCGATCCTGCAGCGGGTGGCCCCGCTCGAGGAGCGCTGGCCGCGGCGCAGCGGCGTGCCGGCCAAGCGCCCCCTGTGGCGGTCCCGCTGAGCCCAGCGATGTTCCACGTGAAACAGCGCGGGGCGTCGACCCGGCCGCTTGGGGGCCCACCCGCCCGATGTTCCACGTGGAACACCGACGAGGGCACCTCGACTCGTGCTTGACCGTGGGTCCTCGCCGCGGAAGGATGGCGCCGTTCGACAGCCGCCGGACCCATGTCGGGGTCGTCCGTGGCCCGAAGGAGAGGTGCCCATGTCGCGACCCCTGCCGAGGGTCATCGCCATCGCCAACCAGAAGGGCGGGGTCGGCAAGACCACCACGGCGGTGAACCTGGGGGCGTGTCTGGCCGACCTCGGGTACCGCACCCTGGTGGTCGATCTCGATCCCCAGGGCAACGCCAGCACGGGGTTGGGGATCGACCCCCGCAGCATCGAGCACTCGATGTACGACGTCCTGCTCCACGGGGTGCCGCTCGAGGACTGCATCGAGGCCTCATCGGTGCGCAACCTGTTCGTCGCCCCCGCCAACCTCGACCTGGCCGGCGCCGAGATCGAGCTGGTGCCCGCCTTCAGCCGCGAGATGCGGCTGAAGGAGGCCGTCGACAGCGTGCGCGACCAGTTCGACTACGTGCTCATCGACTGTCCTCCCTCGCTCGGTCTGCTGACCGTCAACGGGCTGGCAGGTGCATCGGAGGTGCTGGTCCCCATCCAGTGCGAGTACTACGCGCTCGAGGGCCTGGGCCAGCTGCTGCGCAACGTCGACCTGGTGCAGAAGCGGCTGAACCCGGCCCTCGAGGTCTCGGCCATCGTGCTGGTCATGTACGACGCCCGGACCAAGCTGGCCGAGCAGGTGGCCACCGAGGTCCGCACGCACTTCGGTGACAAGGTCTGTCGCAATGTCGTGCCCCGCACGGTGCGCTTGTCGGAGGCGCCGTCGTTCGGCCAGCCGATCATCGCGTTCGATCCGACCTCGCGGGGCGCGATCGCCTACCGCGAGCTCGCCAAGGAGGTCAGTGGTGGCGCGCCGCAGCGGGTTGGGTAAGGGCCTCGGCGCCCTCATCCCCTCGGAGGTCTCCCAGCCGGCCACCGGTGGCCTGCGAGAGATCCCCATCGATCAGATCGTCCCCAATCGCTACCAGCCGCGCGACCAGTTCGAAGAGGAGGCGTTGGTCGCCCTCACCGCGTCGGTCCGCGAGCTCGGTGTGCTGCAGCCCGTGCTGGTCCGCGCGAGCGGCGACGACCAGTTCGAGCTCATCGCGGGGGAGCGTCGGTGGCGCGCCGCCAAGCGGGCCGGTCTCGGGTCGATCCCGGCCGTGGTGCGCGAGGTCGACGACGCGCTGTCGCTCGAGCAGGCCCTGGTCGAGAACCTCCACCGCGCCGACCTCAACGCCATCGAGGAGGCGGCTGCGTACCAGCAGCTGATCGACGAGTTCGGCCTCACCCAGGAGCAGGTGGCGGCCCGGGTCGGGCGGAGCCGGTCGGCGGTGGCCAACACCCTGCGCCTGTTCCAGCTGCCCCCGTCGATCCAACGGCTGATCATCGAGGGGCACCTGAGCGCGGGCCACGCACGTGCCCTCCTGGGCACGCCCGACCGGGCCTTCCAGGAGGCGCTCGCCCGCCGGGCCGCCGGTGGGGGGATGACCGTCCGCGACGTCGAGGAGGCGGTGCGCGACCACCTCGGTGAGCACGACGAGGAGCCCACCCCGCCACCGGCACCACCGGGCGGACGGCGTCTGCGACCGCCCGGGCTCCTGGAGCTCGAGGAGCTGCTGTCGGAGCACCTCGACACCCGCGTCCGGGTGTCCATGGGCGCCAAGCGGGGGAAGGTGGTGGTGGAGTTCGCCACCCTCGAGGACCTGGAGCGCATCTACCGGGCCATGACCGACGGCGAGCCCGAGCGCCACTGAGCGCCCGACTGGTCGGCGTCCAGAGGCCGACCCTCGATCGCGGGTCCAGTCCCTCGGCCGGGCTCACCCTCGACCCTCGACCTACGCTCGCGCGTCATCCACACACTGTGGATGACGCTGTGGACGCCGGAGGAGGCACCGCGCTCGGGACGCGCCACGGCCCCGCCGAGGCGGGGCCGTGGAACGTGGTCGCGAACGGTGGGGCGAGGCCGGCTCGCCCCGGGCTCAGAGGTGCGGGGTGATGTCGGCGAGCAGCTGGGACTTGCCCTTGGCGCCGATGATGCGGGCCGCCGGCTCGCCGTCCTTGAACAAGATGAGCGTGGGGATGCTCATCACCTCGTAGCGGCGGGCGATGCCGGGGTTGTCGTCGACGTTGAGCTTGGCGATGCGCACCTTGCCGGCGTGCTCGGTGGCGATCTCGTCGAGGATCGGGGCGATCATCTTGCAGGGGCCGCACCACTCGGCCCAGAAGTCGACGAGGACGGGCTCGGACGAACCGGCCACCTCTTCGTCGAAGGTGGAGTCGGACAGCTTGGTGATGGAAGACATGGGGTTCTCGTGCCTCACGGGGTCGCAGGTGGTGGGAGGTCCTGTGGGAAGGGAACGCCGGCGGGGGGCCGGTCATTCCGCCCGGGTGCTCAGTGGCCCTGGGCCTCGAGCCAGCGCTCGGCGTCGATGGCGGCGGTGCAGCCCGATCCGGCGGCGGTGATGGCCTGGCGGTAGACGTCGTCCTGCACGTCGCCGCAAGCGAACACGCCCTCGACGTCGGTCCGGCTGCTGGGGGCCTGGGTGATGAGGTACCCACTGTCCTTCATGGCCAGCTGGCCCTTGAACAGATCGGTGTTGGGCTGGGGGCCGATGGCGACGAACAGGCCGGTGAAGGGCCGGGTGCTGCGCTCGCCGGTGACGGTGTCCTCCACGACGAGCCCCTCGACGCTGGTGTCGCCGAGCACGTCGACCACCGTCGAGTTCCACAGGAACTCGATCTTGGCGTTGGCGAAGGCCCGGTCCTGCATGATCTTCGACGCACGGAGCTCGTCGCGGCGGTGGATGACGGTGACCGACCGGGCGAACTTGGTGAGGAAGCTGGCTTCCTCGAGCGCCGAGTCGCCACCACCCACCACGGCGATGTCCTGGTCGCGGAAGAAGAACCCGTCGCAGGTGGCGCAGGTCGACACGCCGTGGCCGAGCAGACGGCGCTCGTTGTCGAGGCCGAGCATCAGCGACTTGGCGCCGGTGGAGACGATGATGGTGCGGCCCCGGTAGGTGGGTTCGGCGGCGTCGGGGTCACCCACCCACACGCCGAAGGGCCGCGCCGACAGATCGACCCGGGTGACCTTCTCGGTGCGGATGTCGGCGCCGAAGCGCAGGGCCTGCTCGCGAAAGCCCATCATGAGCTCGGGGCCCATGATGCCCTCGGGGAAGCCGGGGAAGTTCTCGACCTCGGTGGTGAGCATGAGCTGACCACCGGGCTGGTCGCTGGTGGACGAGGGCTCACCCTCGATGACCAGCGGGGTGAGGTTGGCCCGGGCCGTGTAGATCGCGGCGGTGAGGCCGGCGGGGCCCGAGCCGATGATGATGACGTCGTGCACGCCGGTGTCGGTCATGTGCGCTCCAGGGTGAAGAAGGGGGACGACCGAGGAACCCCGGTACCCCGTCGGGTATTCCGGTCAGTCCGTGGGGGTCGGCCGGCGCTGCGACCACAGGACGAGCCCACCGATGGTCAGGATGGTTCCCAAGAGCAGATAGGCCGACCAGACATCACCGGGCAGGTAGACGTCGATGAACCGGACGAGGGCGACCAGGACCAGCACCAGCGCCATGGTGGCGAGGATCGCGGCCAGCAGGCCGTAGACCAGGCCCCGGGCGATGGTGTAGGCGGGGGCCACGGTGCGGTCGCGCACCTGGCCCACGACCCGGACCACGGCGTCGGCGGCCTGCGCCGGCCAGTCGGCGCCACCCACGTGCACGCCGGCGCCGAACCGGGGGCCGGCGCCCGGTGGGGGCGCGCCCGGCGCGGCCGCGGGGCCGGGCGCACCCGGGTCCGCCGAGGGGGTGGGTGTCGGCTGGGTCGGTGGTGCCGTCTCGGCCATGGGACCGAGCCTACCGGTGGACCCCAGCGCCCTGCCCGGACCGCGCCCGCCGGCGGAGCGGCGGCCGCGACACGGCGGCTCAGCGCTCGACGCTGAGCACCAGGGCGCAGTCGGTGGCGTCGACCACCTCGATGTCGCCGCCCGCGGTGCCGTCGCTCCACACCCGCACGAGGTAGGTCACGCCGGCCACCTGGGCCGTGGCGTCGAGCACCAGGGCCTCGGTCCGGGCTGGCACGGGGCAGACGGCCTCGACCGGTGGCGTGGCCGCCGCGTCGCGCGCCAGCGACCGGGCGCGCTCGACCACCGCATCGACGTCGGGCAGCGTCCCGAGATAGACGGGGGCTGCCATGGTGGCCTCGTCGCCGACCGCCCCGCCGTCGGGGCTCTCGGTGGCGCTGTCGTCGCCACCGTCGCCGCCGGTGGCCTCCTCGGCGTCGTCGTCGGCGTCGTCGGCCACGGCGGCGTCGCTCTCGGGCGCGCCGGTGTCGGCCTCGTCGGATCCCTCGGCCATCATCGCGCCGGGGGCGGCGTCCTCGGCGCTCTCGGGGGCCGCCTCGAGCACCGTGACCCCGTCGTCGCGCAGCGCCACGTCGCCGTCGCCACCGCCGGGGAGCACGCTCACCAGGACGATGGCGGTCACCGCCGCCGCGGCCGCGCCGACCCACGCGGCGGGGCGTCGCCGCCGGGTGGCCAGCTCGACGACCGGGGC
>DATHSN010000371.1:0-3306 GCA_035464115.1 Acidimicrobiales bacterium
CCGGGTCGTAGCCGAACCCACCGTCGCCCCGGGGCGCCGCGGCGATGCTCCCGTCGACCACGCCCTCGGCGACCGTCTCGCTGCCGTCGGTCCGGTGGACGATCACGAGGGTGCGGAACCGGGCCCGGCGCTGGTCGGGACGGGTGGCCCCGACCCGCTCGAGCTCGGCGAGGAGGCGGGCGATGTTGGCGGCCGCGATGTCGGCGGGGTCGGGGTCGGCGGGGTCGGGGTCGGCGCGGGGCGGGTCGGTCGCGTCGGCGGCGTAGCGGGCCGAGCGGACGCCGGGCGCGCCACCGAGCGCGTCGACCTCGAGCCCGGTGTCGTCGGCGAGCGCGGTTGCGCCGGTCGCGGCGCTGATGGCGACGGCCTTCAGCCGGGCGTTGCCCTCGAGGGTGTCGGCGTCCTCGACCACGTCGGGGACCGACGCCGGGCGGGGCACGAGGTCCCAGGTCGGCCCGACGATGGCGGCGATCTCGGCGGCCTTGTCGGGGTTGGCCGACGCCACGACCAGGCGCGTCACCGCGGGTCGGGGCGCGGCGCCGGGGGTTCGGCGACGACTGACCGCTGCAGGTCGACGATGTCGGCGATGCCGGCCCGGGCCAGCGCCAGCAGCGCGTCGAGCTCGTCGGCGCCGAACGTGGTCTTCTCGCCGGTGCCCTGGACCTCGATGTAGCGGCCGGCGCCGGTCATCACCACGTTCATGTCGACGTCGGCCCCGGCGTCCTCGACGTAGGGGAGGTCGAGGCGGGGCTCGCCGCCGATGACCCCGACCGAGATGGCCGCGCACGCGTCGACGACGGGGTGCTGCGCGATGACGCCGCGCCCCACCAGCCGGCTGCACGCGTCGTGCAGGGCGACCCAGGCGCCGCAGATCGAGGCGGTGCGGGTGCCGCCGTCGGCCTGCAGCACGTCGCAGTCGAGCAGGATCTGGCGCTCGCCGAGCGCCTCCATGTCGCACACGGCGCGCAGGGCCCGGCCGATGAGCCGCTGGATCTCCTGGGTGCGGCCCGACGGCTTGCCGTCCTTGACCTCGCGGCGGATGCGCTCGGGGCTCGACCCGGGCAGCATCGAGTACTCGGCGGTGACCCAGCCGGCGCCGCGCCCGCGCATCCACCGGGGCACGTCCTCGTCGACCGACGCGGTGCACAGCACCCGGGTGCGGCCGAACGACACGAGGACCGATCCGTCGGCCATGTCGGTGAAGTCGCGCTCGAAGGTGATGGGGCGCAGCTGGTCGGGGGCCCGTCCGTCGGGTCGCATGGGTTCTCCTGGTGGGGGGTGGGTTCAGACCACGTAGGTGGCGTGCAGCTCGGCGACCTCGACGGGTCCACCGAAGGCGGCCTCGGCCTCGGCGCGGTGGGCGTCGAGGTCGTCGCCGGGCCAGTGGTGGGTGATGACGAGGCGCTCGACGCCGGCGTTGCGGCTCATGGCCCCGGCCTGGCGGGCCGAGAGGTGCGAGATGCCCTCGGGCTCGCGCTCGGCGAGGAAGGTGGCCTCGCAGAGGCCGAGGTGGATGCCCGGTCCGAGCCGGTCGAACGACCAGGCCGGGCCGGTGTCGGCCGAGAAGGCGAGGCTGCGGCCCTCGGCGTCGTCGATGCGCACGGCGAGGGTCTCGACGGGGTGGTCGGTGCGCGAGAACGTGACGGTGAGCCCGCCCAGCTCGGCGCGGGCTCCGTCGCCGACGACGCTCCAGGCGAAGGTCGGGGCGACCGTGCCGTCCGACGACAGACCCTCGATCTTGGCGAGGGTCCCAGCGGTGCCGAGGACGCGGAGGCCCTCACGCCCCAGGGCGTAGCGCCAGGCGTTCTGGAGCACCCCGAGCTCGGTGCAGTGGTCGGGGTGCTCGTGGGTGACCACCACCGCGTCGAGCTCGCGGAGGGGCAGGTGCTGCTGGAGGTTGCCGAGGACACCCGGACCGCAGTCGAGGAGCAGGTTCACGCCCCCGCCCCGCACGAGGTAGCCGGTGCACGCCCCACCGGGGGCGGCGTAGGTGCCCGAGCAGCCGAGGACCGTGACGGTGAGGGTCACGCCGACGTTCCGAGGTCGACGTGCTCGACGTGGGCGAGCTCGGGGCCGAGCAGCCGGCGGCCGAGGTCGCGGAACCAGGTGGTGTCGCCGGTCGAGGCGAAGCGGTGCGTGGCAGGACGGTCGCGGGGCGGTGCCAGGGCGTCGTCGGCTTCGAGGCGGGCGCGCACGGCGAAGCCGGTCTCGTCGGCCGACGACACGAGCACCACCTCACGACCCATCACGTCGCCGATGGTACGGGCGAGGTAGGGGTAGTGCGTGCAGCCGAGCAGGAGGGTGTCGACGCCCGCCTCGCGCACCGGCGCGAGCAGGCGCTCGGCGAGCACCCGGACCTGGTCGGAGTCGGTCTCGCCCCGCTCGACGAACTCCACGAAGCCGGGGCACGCCGCGCAGGTGAGGGTGACCTCGTCGACGTCGTCGGGGACGGTGCTGGCGTTCGTGCTCGGTGGGGAGCCGCCGGCGACCACCGCCCCGACCGCCTGCTGGTAGGCGCCCGACGCCACCGTGCCGACGGTGCCGATGACCCCGATGCGCCCGGTGCGGGTGGCGGCCACCAGTGAGCGGGCGCCGGGTTCGATCACGCCGATGACCGGGACGTCGACCATCTCGGTGAGGTGGTCGAGGGCGGCGGCCGACGCCGTGTTGCAGGCGACGACGACGAGCTTGGCCTCGTGCTCGGCCAGCAGGTGGCGGGTGATCTGGGTGGCGAAGCCGCGCACCTCGTCGAGCGGCCGCGGGCCGTAGGGGTACCGGGCGGTGTCGCCCAGGTAGACGAGGTCCTCGCCCGGGAGCAGGTCGATCACGGCGCGGGCGACGGTCAGCCCCCCGAACCCGCTGTCGAACATGGCGATCGGCCGCGGGTCCACGGCCCGGCAGGCTACGACCCGGCGCCGCCACCTTGCGACGCTGCCGCACCTGCGGGCCGAGCCGGTCTGCCGCGGCAGCGTGGGCCGGGATCGAGCAACTGCGTCCGGTCTGCCGCTCTCACCCACCTCGACACCACCGACGTCCCAGCCGGGTCTGCCGCGGCAGAGTCCGGCCCCGAGACCACCGACGCGCCGGCCGGGTCTGCCGCGGCAGCGTCGGACGCCTCGGCGGCCGGCGCGGTCGCCGGGTCTGCCGCGGCAGAGTCGGAGGGCTCCTCGACCGGCGCGGCCCCGGCGCCGGACGCGGATGCGGTGCGGGCCACTCTCGCGGATGCGTTGGTGGCGATGGCCCGCTCGACGACCCGCCGCCGGCACGCGCCCAGGGCGCGGTCGTCGCTGCTGCCGGCGCGCACCG
>DATHSN010000372.1:0-4225 GCA_035464115.1 Acidimicrobiales bacterium
GGTGGCTGCTCGACGCATGTCGGAGGGCGTGGGCGGAGACGCGGCGGCGTCGGCGCGGGCCGGTTTCCGGGACGCGGCCCGCGGGTACGCGTCACCCCAGGAGGGTCCCATGGGCGCCGAACGACTCGACGACTACCGCTCGAAGCGCGATCCGGACGCCACCCCGGAGCCGTCGGGCGGGGGGAGCGGGCCGCCGGGAGACGGGCCCCGCTTCGTGATCCAGCAGCACGACGCGTCGTCGATGCACTTCGACCTGCGCCTCGAGGTCGACGGGCTGCTCGTGAGCTGGGCGGTGCCGAAGGGACCGTCGACCGACCCCCGCGAGAAGCGCCTGGCGGTGCCCACCGAGGACCACCCGCTCGACTACGTCGACTTCGAAGGGGTCATCCCCGACGGCGAGTACGGCGCGGGCACGGTGCTGGTGTGGGACACCGGGTCCTACCGGAACCTCACCACCGACGACGACGGCGACGAGATCCCGGTGGCCGACGCCATCGAGCAGGGCCACGTCGTCGTCGACCTGCGGGGCGAGAAGGTCCCCGGCGGCTACGCCCTCACCCGGACCGACGACGACCGCTGGCTGCTCGTCAAGGTCGACGACGACGCCGCCGACGCCCGGCGCAACCCGGTGAGCACCGAGCCCCGGTCGGTCCGAAGCGGCCGCGACCTCGACGAGATCGCCGAGGAGGACTCGTGACCGGCGGGTGGCGCGGGTGACCGGGCCGCTCGACGTCGTGTCGCAGGAGCACCGCGAACACCTCCGCCCGGCCGAGGTCCCGCGGCGGGTCGAGCCGATGCTCGCCACCCTGGTGCACGAGCCGTTCTCCGACCCCGACTGGATCTTCGAGCGCAAGCTCGACGGCCAGCGCTGCCTGGTCCGGCGCGACGGCGGCGACCCGCAGCTGCTGTCTCGCAGCGGCGAGCACCTCGACGGCACGTCCCCGGAGCTGATCGATCCCCTCGCCGGATCGACCTCGAACCACTTCGTGGTCGACGGCGAGGTGGTCGCCTTCGAGGGTTCCCTCACCAGCTTCAGCCGCCTCCAACGCCGGCTCGGGATCACCGATCCCGACGAGGCCCGGGCCTCGGGGGTGGCGGTGCGGTTCTACCTGTTCGACGTGCTCCACGTCGACGGCCACGACACCACCGCGCTGCCCCTGCGCCAGCGCAAGCGCGTCTTGAAGGCCCTGTTCGACTTCGCGGACCCGTTGCGCTTCACCGCCCACCGCGTCGGCGACGGCGAGGAGCTGCTCGCCGACGCGTGCGACCGCGGGTGGGAGGGGCTGATCGCCAAGGACGCCACCGCCACCTATGTGCACACGCGGTCGCGCCGCTGGCTGAAGCTCAAGTGCGTGGCCCGCCAGGAGCTGGTGATCGGTGGGTTCACCGAACCCGGCGGACAGCGGACCGGCTTCGGGGCCATCCTCGTCGGCTACCACGACGGCGACGACCTGGTCTACGCCGGCAAGGTGGGCACCGGGTTCGACGACGAGACGCTCCGCGAGCTCGGCGCCCGGATGGCAGGGGCCGAGCGGGCGACCTCGCCGTTCGACCGGGGCGATCCCCCCGAGCGGGGGACCCACTGGGTCACCCCGGACCTCGTGGCTGAGATCGCCTTCACCGAGTGGACCGATGCCGGGCGGTTGCGCCACCCCCGCTACCTCGGCCTGCGCCACGACAAGCCGGCCGCCGAGGTGGTGCGGGAGGACCCGTCATGACCACGATCGACACCCCGGAGCGCAGCGTCGAGCTGGGCAACCCCGACAAGGTGCTGTTCCCCGACGTGGGTCTCACCAAGCGCGACCTGGCCGAGCACTACCTGCGGGTCGCCGACCTCGCCCTCCCGCACCTGCGGGGCCGGCCCCTGACCATGGAGCGCCACCCCGACGGCATCGAGGCGTCGGGGTTCGTCCAGAAGGAAGCCCCCGGCCACTTCCCCGACTGGATCCGCACGGTGACGGTCCCCAAGGAGGGCGGGGAGGTCACCCACGTCGTGTGCGACGACGCCGCCACCCTCGTCTACCTCGTCGACCAGGCGTGCATCACCCCCCACGTGTGGCTGAGCACCACCGACCACCTCGATCGGCCCGACCGCCTGGTGGTCGACCTCGACCCGCCCAGGGGCGCCGACGACCCCGAACCGGTGCGGTTCGCAGCGCGGGCCGTGCGCGACGTGCTCGACGAGCTGGATCTGAGCAGCCGCCTGATGACCACCGGCTCGAAGGGCGTCCACCTGATCGTGCCCCTCGACGGGCAGCTCGGGTTCGACGAGGTCCGTGGTCTGGCCCGCCGCATCGCCGGGGTGGCCGCCGGGCGCCACGACGACCGGCTCACCATCGCCCAGCGCACCGACGCCCGCCGGGGCCGGGTGTTCCTCGACATCCTCCGCAACGGCTACGCCCAGACCACGGTGGCGCCCTACGCGGTGCGGACCCGGCCGGGTGCGCCCGTGGCCACCCCGATCGACTGGGACGAGCTGGGCCGGGTCACCCCCCGCCGCTACACGGTGTCGAACCTGGCCCGCCGGCTCGGCCAGAAGGACGACCCGTGGCACGACGACGGGATCGGGCCCCAGTCGCTCGACGACGTGGCCGCGCGCCTCGACGACCTGGAGGCCTGACGCCCCACCCGCCGGGGTGCTGGGCGGTCCGTCGACCGTGGTCGACCGGAGGCCGATCGGCCGAGGTGGCTGTGGCAGGATGCCCGCCAGTCGTCGCGGTGGGTGACGACGCACAAGGGGGGATCACTCATGCGCGCATCGATGCGAGCCAGGGTCGGCATCGCCGCTCTGGCCCTGGCCATCGCCGCCGGCGCCTGCTCGAGCGACGACGACGGCGAGGCGACGGCCACCGACACCGCCGCCACCGAGACCACCAGCGCGCCCGCCACCACCGACACCACCGCCGACGCGCCGCCGGACGACGACCGGCCGGCCACCGATCTCGACGCCATCTGGGTGCCCCACGACCACCCCACCATCCAAGCGGCGGTCGACGCCGCCCAGCCCGGCGACCTCGTCCTCGTCGACCGGGGCGTCTACAACGAGGCGGTCGATGTCATCACCCCCGACATCACCATCCGGGGCGTCGACCGCAACGAGGTGATCATCGACGGCGAGTTCGAGCTCGAGAACGGCATCCGGGTGCTCGACACCGACGGCGTGGTCATCGAGAACATGACCGCCCGCAACTACACCACCAACGGGTTCTTCTGGACCGGGTCGGACCGCTACCGGGGCTCGTACCTCACCGCCTACCGCAATGGCCTCTACGGCATCTACGCGTTCGACAGCGTCACCGGCCAGCTCGACAACAGCTACGCGTCGGGCAGCCCCGATGGCGGCTTCTACATCGGCCAGTGCTTCGAGTGCGACGCGGTGATCGACGGCGTGGTGTCGGAGTACAACGGCCTGGGCTACTCGGGCACGAACTCCGGTGGCGACCTCTACATCGTCAACTCCACGTTCCGGTTCAACCGGGTGGGGATGGTGCCCAACTCCGGCTCCTACGAGCTCTGCTACCCGGGTCGCTCCACCACGATCGTCGGCAACACCGTGCACGACAACAACACGCTCGACGGTCCGGGCATCGACGCCGCCCGCCTCGCCCAGGGCAACGGGATCCTCCTGGCCGGCAGCATCAACAACGTGGTCGAGCGCAACCTGGTGTTCAACCACGACCGCGCCGGCATCGGCGCGGTGCCGTTCCCCGAGAACGACGCCACCGACGTCCCGCCGCCGGCCGACCAGCTCGACCTCCCGTGCGACGAGGTGCGTGACAACCCGCTGCCCGATCCCGAGACCGTCCCCGAGCTGGTGCTGTGGAACGCCACCGGCAACCGCATCGTCGGCAACGTGGTGTCCGACTCGGGTCTCGCCGACCTGGCGTCGGGCACCATCGACCTCGGTGACGGCATCACCAACGCCACCCTCGACAACTGCTTCTCGGGCAACACGTTCGCCACGACGGCGCCGTTCGAGCTCGAGGCCCTGGCGCCGTGCGACGGCGAGGGCAGCGGCGGCGACTTCGAGGCGGGGGCGTTCGACCTGCTCGTGCTCATCGGCGAGATGCCCCCCGAGCCGGCGCCCGACGTCTACCGGACCACCCCCGAGCCCGGCCCGCAGGAGACCATGCCCGACGCCCTAACCCGGGCTGCCGAGCGCTTCGACGGCCCGACCCGGCCCGACCGCGACGCCATCACCGTGCCGGCGCGGCCCGCGGGCTGA
>DATHSN010000373.1:0-6893 GCA_035464115.1 Acidimicrobiales bacterium
CGAGTTGAGGTTCTTGATCTCGCAGCGGGTGCCGAACGCCTCGCCGGGCCGGCGGACCGACACGTTGGCGTCGACCCGCATCGACCCCTCCTCCATCTTCGCGTCGGACGCGCCGACGGCGAGGATGATGGACCGCAGCTCCGAGACGTACTGGCGGGCGTGCTCGCCGCTGGTGAGGTCGGGGCGGCCGACGATCTCGACGAGGGGGACTCCGGCGCGGTTGTAGTCGACGAGGGAGTGCTCGGCGTCGTGGATGCGCCCGCCCCCGCCGACGTGGGTCGACTTGCCGGTGTCCTCTTCGATGTGGGCCCGCTCGATGCCGACCCGGGTGCCGTCGGGCAGCTCGAGCCAGCCATCGGTGTTGGTGGGCTGGTCGTACTGGGTGACCTGGTAGTCCTTCGGCATGTCGGGATAGAAGTAGTTCTTGCGGGCGAACACCGAGGGCCGCACCTCGCAGTGCAGGGCCCGGCCGAGGCGCATGGCGTACTCGACGGCCGCCGCGTTGAGCACCGGGAGCGACCCGGGCAGACCCAGGCACACCGGGCACACGTTGGTGTTGGGCTCGGCCCCGAAGCGGTTGGGGCACCCGCAGAACAGCTTGGTGGCGGTGGCCAGCTCGACGTGGACCTCGAGCCCGATGACCATCTCCCACCCGTCGGGCAGCACGTTCGTGGTGCTCATCGGGCCGCCTCCCCCACCGGGGCCGACACTGGCGCGGCGGCCTCGACCACCGCGGCGGCCCGCAGCATGGTGGCCTCCGACAGGGCGGGGCCGAGGATCTGCACGCCGACCGGCAGGCCGGCCTCGCCGGTGCCGAACGGCACCGAGATGGCGGGGTGCCCGGCCAGGTTCGACGGGATGGTGCACACGTCGTTCAGGTACATGGTGAGGGGGTCGTCGGCCTTGGCGCCGAGGGGGAACGCCACGGTGGGCGAGGTGGGTGACAGCAACAGGTCGAAGCGCTCGTAGGCGGCGGCGAAGTCGCGCAGGATGAGGGTGCGGACCTTCTGGGCCTTGCCGTAGTAGGCGTCGTAGTAGCCGGCCGACAGGGCGTAGGTGCCGAGCATGATGCGGCGCTTGACCTCGTCACCGAACCCGGCGGTGCGGGTGGCCTCGTTCATCTCGCCGGTGGTGGCGGCGTCGACGCGCAGCCCGTAGCGCACGCCGTCGTAGCGGGCCAGGTTGCTCGACGCCTCGGCCGGGGCGATGAGGTAGTAGGCCGACAGCCCGAGCGTGGTGGCCGGCACCGAGGCCTCCTCGACGGTGGCCCCGGCCGCGGCGAGGGCCTCGGCGGCCTCGCGCAGCCGGGCGGCGACGTCGGGGCTGGTGCCGTCGCCCGACAGCTCGCGGACGATGCCGATGCGCAGCCCGGCGACGCCGTCGCGCAGCCCGGCCCGCAACGGCGGCACCGGCTCGGGGATCGAGGTGGAGTCGGCCGGGTCGTGGCCGGCGATGACCTCGAGCAGGGCGGCGGCGTCGTCGACGGAGCGGGCGAACGGCCCGATCTGGTCGAGCGAGCTGGCGAACGCCACCAACCCGTAGCGCGACACCAGGCCGTAGGTGGGCTTCATGCCGACCACCCCGCACAGGGCGGCGGGCTGGCGGATCGACCCGCCGGTGTCGGACCCGAGGGCGAGGGGCGCGAACCCCGCGGCCACCGCGGCGGCGCTGCCCCCGCTCGACCCGCCGGGGACCCGGCTCGGGTCGTGGGGGTTGCGGGTGGGGCCGAACGCCGAGTTCTCGGTGGAGCTGCCCATGGCGAACTCGTCGAGGTTGGTCTTGCCGACCACGACCGCCCCGGCCGCGGCCAGCCGGGCGACGACCGTGGCGTCGTAGGGCGGGCGCCAGCCGTCGAGGATCTTCGACGAGCAGGTGGTGGGCACGCCCCGGGTGCACAGGTTGTCCTTGAGGGCGATGGGCACCCCGGCGAGGGGGCCGGGGTCGTCGCCCGCGGCGACCCGGCGGTCGACCTCGGCGGCCGCGGCGCGGGCGGCGTCGGCGGTGACCAGGTTGAACGCGTGCAGGTCGCCGTCGCGGGCCGCGATGGCGCTGAGGTGGGCGTCGACGATGTCGGCCGCGGTGCGCTCCCCGGCCCGGACGGCGGCGGCCAGGGCGACCGCGCCGGTGTTCGCGGTGTCGGGGCTCACGGGGCCTCCCCCAGCACGGGCGGGACGCGGAACTGGCCGTCCTCGGCGGCGGGCGCCTGGGCGAGCACCTCGTCGCGGTCGGCGCACGGGCGCTCGACGTCGGGGCGCAGCACGTTCACCAGCGGCCACGGGTGGTTGGTGGGCTCGACGTCGGTGACGTCGAGGGCCTCGACGTCGGCGGCGTGGTCCAGCACGGCGGCGAGCTGGCCGGTGAAGGCGTCGAGCTCGGCGTCGGTGAGCCGCAGCCGCGCCAACCGGGCCACGTGCGCGACGTCGTCGCGCGAGATGCGTTCGGCCATGGAGGGAGAGCCTACGGGGTGTTGCGCCGGGCTCGATCCGGGCCCCCGAGCGAACCGTCGCGCCAGATGCGCGCCAGTCGCGCAGATCGCGCGACGGTTCGGCGGGTCAGGCGGTGACGCGGCGGGCGAACGCGACGGCGTGCTCTTCGATGAGCCCGGCGTCGTGGTCGAGGGTGGCCACGTGGAAGCTGCGCTCGAGCGTGACCCGCTCGACGGGGCCGTCGACCCCGGCGGCGATGCGGTCGGAGTCGGCGGGGGGCACCACGTGGTCGTCGGGGCTGGTGCAGAGCAGCAGCGGGCAGGTGATGTGCCCGAGCCCGTCGCGCACCTCGGCGGTGGCCTCCATGAGCGTGATCAGCGGCGCGATCGGCGTGCGGTCGTAGGCGAGCTCGGTGGCCCCCTCGAGGGCGATGTCGGCGCCGATGGCGTCCATGGTGGTCTCGCCGGCGTCGACCATGGCGGTGAGGCCGGCGATCATCTGCGGGGTGCCCTCGGGGTCGCCGACGGCGGGGTTGACGCACACGATCCCCGCGATGGCGGGGTGGCGCTCGGCCAGCCACAGCGTGAGCGTGCCGCCCATCGACAGCCCGGCCACCACCACCGACTCGCAGCGGTGGGCGAGCTCGGCGTAGGCGGCCTCGGCGGCCGTCGACCAGTCGGCCCACGAGGTGGTGAGCATGTCGTCGACCGACGTGCCGTGGCCCGGGAGCAGCGGCATCTCGACGGTGAAGCCAGCGGCGGCGAAGGCCTCGGCGAGGGGGCGCATCGACTGCGGGCTGCCGGTGAAGCCGTGCAGCACGAGCACGCCGGCGGGGCCGCCAGGGGCGGACCACGGCTCGGCGCCGGGAAGGATCTCGGACACGGTCACCTCGCGTAGGGGTCGTCGAAGGTCTGCTCGTCCCACCAGTCCTGCGGGGCGGGTCGCCAGTCGGGATCCTCGTGGATGCAGTCGACCGGGCACGGGTCGAGGCACTTGCCACACCCCGAGCACAGCTCGGGGATGATGATCACGTCGATCCCGTGGTTGAAGATGGCCCCGAACTGGGGTGGGCAGTGGCGGATGCACGTGTCGCAGTTGATGCAGATGCTCATGTCGATCATGAGCGGCGCGTGCTTCCACTTGGGGTTGCGGGTGTGGCTCGCCAACCGGTCGGCCCGGGTGGCGGCCGCCGGCGTCCCCTCGGCGGTCGCGGTCTCGGTGTCGGTCCCCATCCCCCGCGAGACTACCGGTAGCGTGCGGGTGTGGGCCCGTACGACTTCCTCAGCCCGGAGTGGATCGCCGCGGCGCGCCAGATCCGTGACGACTACGCCGGGAGGGTGCCGCCACCCGAGCGCCCGGTGCGCATGAACCTGGTCGTCACCGACGCGCCGTTCAGCGCCGAACCGGTCCGGGGGTTCATCGACACGGGCGACGGCGAGCTCATCATCGAGGAGGGCCAGCTCGACGGGGCCGACCTCACGATCACGGTCGACTACACCACCGCCCGCACGGTGTTCGTCGACGGCGATCCCCAGGCCGCCATGCAGGCGTTCATGGGCGGGCGCATCCGCATCCAGGGCGACATGTCGAAGCTGATGCTGATGCAGGCCCAGCAGGCGCAGGCCCCCGACCCGCTCGCGGCCGAGATCGCCGAGCGGGTGAAGGCGATCACCCGGCACTGAGGGGCCTGGCGCGGCCGGGCGCTACTGGCCGGCGCTGGTGGCCAGCTCGCGGCTGTCGGCCGCGACCGGCTCGTCGACGCGCTCGTCGCGGGTGGAGCGCACGAACGACGCGGTGACGATGGCCAGCGCGGCGACCGCGCCACCCACCAGGTACGCCTCCTGGTACGACGCCGCGGTGCCGACCACGGCCTCGCGCGAGGTCTGCACGGTCTGCAGGATCTGGATGCCGGCCACCACCGCCACCTGGCTCATCATCTGCTGGGCCGCGCCGGCGATGCCGAGGTCGCTCTCGTCGACCGCGTTGGCGATGGTGGCAGCCATCGCCGGCGACGAGGCGCCGAGCCCGATGCCCGACAGGCCGAGGGCGCCGATGATGAGCAGGTCGGACGCGCCGGGACCCACCTGGGCCAGCCCCAGCATCGACGCCACCACGCAGATGGCGCCGAACACCGCCATCGGCCGCTCGCCGGCACGCACCGCCAGGTAGCCCGCCACCGGTCCGGCGATGGCGAACAGCAGCGGCCGTGAGATCGACAGCAGCCCCGTGCGGGCCTCGCCGTAGCCCATGACGTCCTGCAACAGCAGCGGCGTGAGGATGAACCCACCCATGTAGGCGAAGTTGGTGAACATCTGGGTGAGCACCGGGAACACGACGTTGCGCCGCCGCAGGTACTCGAGCGGGATGAGGGGGTGCGAGAAGGTGCGCTGTCGCCACACGAACAGCGCGATGCCGATCGGGGCGAAGGCGAACCCGCCGACGACCACCGGGTGGTCCCAGCCGAGCAGCGGACCGCGGTTCAGCGCGAACAGGGCCAGCGCGGTGGTGCCGCCGAGGGTGATCGACCCGATGATGTCGAACGGCTGGCGCTCGCCGCGCTCGGTGTCGGGGAGCAGGGCGTAGGCGACGAGGAGGCCGGCGATGACGAACGGGACCTGGGCGACGAAGATCCACCGCCACCCGAACGCCTCGACGATGGGCCCGCCGGCCACCACGCCGAGGACCGGCCCGCCGGCCATGACCAGCGACCAGTAGCCCATGGCCTGGGCGCGGACCTCACGGGGGAACAGCCGGTTGACCATGGCCATCGACGCCGGCCCGCACGCCGCGCCGAGGGTGGCGCCGAGGACCCGGAACGCGATGAGGCTCGGCGCGCTCCACGCCAGCGCGGTGAGCCCCGCGAACACCGCCGAGCCCAACAGGCCGAGCAGGTAGATCCGGCGGGGGCCGTGGAGGTCGGCGAGCTTGCCGGCGGCGGGGCCGACGATGGCGAAGGCCAGGATCGGGCCGGTGACCACCCAGGTGAGGGTCGCCTCGGCGGCGCCCAGGTCGTCGGCGATGCCGGGGACCGACACGGCGAGGATGGTGATGGTGAACCCGACCGTGAACAGCCCGAACAGCGCGGTGGCGAGCACGATCCACGGGTAGCGCTCGCTGCGCTCGAGGCGGTGGCGGACCCGGTCGCGCCACAGGAGCGGCCAGGGGACCACGCCGACGGGCTCGATGCCCGGGGCGTCGAGCGACAGCGCACCGGCGCGGTCGCCGCTCCCCCCCGTCCGCCCCCCGGCGCGCCGGGGCGCGTCTGGGGCCGGTTCCACGACGGTCGAGCGTACCGATGGCCCTCGACCGGGCGGGAATCCCCGGTCTGCGACATGGGTCACACCGCCGTCGTCGGGGCCGTCCGGCGCCGTCGGCGAGGTCGTGGCTCCCGAACCCTGTTGTCGGGCTGGTCGCGGCCGACGGGAGGTCCGTGGCTTGGTCGCGTCGTCGTTCCCTGTTCCGACCCGAGGAGGCTCTGCCGGACCCCCCGTCGCCGGCCGAGGCGCCCAAGCTCGCCGACCTGCCGCCCCGGGGCCCGACCGCCGACCCGGGCAGCGGTCTCTACGTCGGTCGGGTGCCGGTCCTCGACCACAGCGAGGACCTGGCCGGCTACCAGCTGGTCGTCGAGTCGCTCGATCCCGACGACGAGCCGATCTCGGCGCAGGCCACGATCACCGGCGCGCTGCTGGAGGTGGGTCTCGACAGCCTGATCGGTGGCCGCCTGGGGTTCGTCAGCGTCCCGCCCCAGCTGATCCTCGACGGGCTCCACCACGCCCTGCCGGCCGACCGGGTGGTCCTCGAGCTCGATCCCGACGGCGAGGGCGACCCCACCGAGGCCGCCCGCATGGCCCAGGAGGGCGGCTACCACCTCGCCGCCCGGGCCGGGGCCAAGTGGACCCAGTCGCGGGCGTCGCGCGACCTGCTCTCGACCGTCATCGTCGACGTGCGCGAGGACGATCCGCACTGGGCGTCGATCCGCATCGGTCGCCAGCACCCGAAGGCCCGCCTGCTCGCCGACCACGTCGCCGACTCCGCGGTGCTCGCCAGCTGTTGGGAGTCGGGGTTCTGGTGGGCGCGGGGGTGGGTCATCCGCCGCCCCGACCGCGTCGCCGAGCCGACGGTGCCCGCCCAGCGCCTGGCGGTCCTCGAGCTGCTCACCCGCATCGAGGACCCCCGGGCCACGATCGACGACATCGACCAGCTCGTGTCGCTCGACCTGGGCATCTCCTACCGGCTGCTGCGCCTGGCCAACTCCAGCTACCTGGCGCTCGAGCGGCGGGTCGAGTCGACCCGCGACGCCGTCGTCTACCTGGGCCTCGACACGGTCCGGGCGGTCGCTGCGCTGATGACGATGGCCGCGACCACCGACCGGGCGCCGGCGCTGGCCACCATGGGCCTGGTGCGGGCCCGCACCTGCCAGGAGCTGGCCGACCGCCACGACCGGTCGCTGCGCCGCAAGGCGTTCAC
>DATHSN010000374.1:0-2163 GCA_035464115.1 Acidimicrobiales bacterium
CGACCACCGCGGTGGCTGCCGTGCAGAACGATTCGAGGTCGGCCACGTCGGCGAGCCGCTCGCGGGCGATGTCGTGGGATGCAGCGAGGTAGGCCCGGGCCGCGTCGCGCGGCGCGACGATCTCCTTGGCCGACGTCCACATCGACGCCACCAGGTCGGGGGCGAACCACCCGAACGCGCTGGTGACCACGGCGGGCTCGACGTCGCCCAGCACCCCGCCGCGACCGAGGAAGTAGAACCGGAACCCGTCGAGGCCGAGGGCCTGGCCCCGCTCGGCGGTGAGCGGGTGGAAGTAGTGGGCCCAGCCGAGGTCGTTGACGGTCGGGCAGACCGCGGCGACCAGCTCCTCGGGGGTCACGCGAAGACGAGCCGGGTGACCCAGTCGGCGACCAGCGCAGGGCGCTCCTCGCCGTCGATCTCGACCGTGTAGGTCTTGGTGACCTGCAGGCTGTCGCCCTTGAGCTCGACGCTCTTGACGGTGCTCTGGGCCCGGATGCGCGACTCGACCTTCACCGGGCTCACGAACCGGACCTTGTCGAAGCCGTAGTTCATCCCCATGACCAGCCCCTCGAGCCGGCCCCCGGCGCTCGACGGCACCGACGACGCGAGGTGCGTGAGCATCGACAGCGTGAGGAACCCGTGGGCCACCGTGACCTTCCACGGCGACAGCGCGGCGGCCTTCTCGGGATCGACGTGGATGAACTGGTGGTCGTGGGTGAGGTCGGCGAAGGCGTCGATGGTGGCCTGGGTGACCTGGTACCAGTCGCCGTGGCCCTCGTCGGTGCCCTCGGTGGCCTTCAGCTGCTCGTAGGCGTTCTCGGCGTTGCTCGCCATGGTGGTCCTCCCCTGTCGTGCGGTCGGCCGCAACCTAACGCGGGGCCACGGGCGCCGACCAAGCCCGGATCACTCGCCCACGCCGAGGTCGGCGGCGAGACGTCGCAGAGCTGCGGTGAAGGTGGGGTTCCAGCAGTCGACCGCGGGCCACAGGCGCCGCAGGTGGGCCGTGGCGGTCGGTTCGTCCCAGCGGTAGCGGCGGATGAGCCACGCCCGGAGGACGAAGCCGGTGCGGCTGGCGCCGTGATGGCAGTGCACCACCACCTCTCGCCCCTCGTCGTGGAACGCGTCGATCGTGTCGAGCACGTCGGCGAGCACCATCTCGAGCCCGGGGTTGGCGGCGCGATCGCCGTCGACGAGGTGGACCTGGCGACGGACCGGTCGGTCGGCGAACCGGTCGCCCACCCGACACAGCGAGACGACCGCCCAGTGCGATGCGGTGGCGAGCGCACCGGTGAGGTCGGCGGCGTGGAGCCCGGCGGCCACCCGTCGCGGGCCGGTGCCCTCGGGTGGCGGCGCGTGTGGCGGCACCGGGAGACCGACGAGCTGCAAGGTGAACGCCTGGAGGCTCTCGGCGCTCCAGCGACGGGGCGGGCCATCGGGCGCGGCGTCGTCGGGCGTCCAGCCGTGCAGGTAGGTGAGCCAGCGGCTCGGGATCGACTGCACGCCGCCGATGGCCCCCGCCAGGGCGCCGGCGACCGTGGCGACGGTGTCGGTGTCGCCACCCAGGTCGATGGCCCGCCCCACGATGTCGGCGAACGAGCCCCCCGAGCGGACCGCCCACACCGCCTCGGCCAGGCAGCCCCACACGCTGCCGTTGGCGACGTGGGGGTCGGCCGGCGACCAGCGTCGGGTGAGCAGCGGCGCGAACCGCTCGCGCTGGTCGGGCGGGAGCAGGTCGACGAGGCCGGGGAGCGCGTCGAGGGGATCGTCGCCGTCGAGCGCCACCGCGATCATGGCGTGCAGCAGCGCGGCGCCCCACCCCGCCGCCGGGTCGCCATGGGTGAGCGCGGCGAGTCGCCGCGCCGCGGCCATGCTCTCGTCGACCCCGTGGGCGGCGAGGTGCACCGCCACCGGCGTGGCCCGCATGAGGGCCCCGTTGCCCGCCCCGCGATCGGGGTGGTGGCGCAGGTAGCTGGTCGCCGCCCGGTCCCACGACAGCCCGCTCGCCAACGCGCCGCGGGTGGAGACCCCGACATCGGTGGCCGACTCGGCCCAACGCCGGAGGCGCTCGAACACGAGGGCCGGATCGATGCCCCCGGCGTCGAGCACCGCCGCGGCCTGCACGATCCCCATCTGGGTGTCGTCGGTGAACTCACCGGGTGCCCA
>DATHSN010000375.1:0-5160 GCA_035464115.1 Acidimicrobiales bacterium
GTCCGAACCAGTCGATGGTGGCCACCTCGCGCACGTCATCGACGATCACCCGGAGGCGTTGGCCGCTGATCGCCTCGACCGGGACCGTGACCTCGGTGACGGCGTTCGGCTCGGCGCCGTCGGCGATGGCCGGGAGCTCGACCCGTCGGCGCTCACCCGCCTCGTTCTCGATGACCAGCGCGGTCGGCACCGAGTGGCGGCCGTCGGCGACGACGGCGAGGGCGAGCTGCTCGACGGTGACCGGCTCGGCGAGCTCGAGCTGGATCCAGTCGCCGCGCGGGTCGGTGAACGCCGGGCTCCACCAGGTGCTCGGATCGCCGTCGATGGCCGACGACGCCCGGGCCGTGGGGTCGCCGAAGAGCCGGCGCGACGACGTGGCGGTGATCCCGCCCTCGTCGACGCCGGGCAGCCCGAGGGCGGCGTCGACGACGGGGTCGTCGGCCCACCCGCTCAGGCGGACGACGCCGTCGAGGGCGACGTCGCGCGCGCTCGGCAGCTCGATGATGCGGTCGAGGGCGAGCTCCTCGTCGCGGCGCACCGCCTCCGACGGATGCACCCGCAAGCGGGTGAGCACCACGGCCAGGTGGTGGTCGATGGCGCGGTCACCGGCGATGCCGAGCAGGTCGCGTGGGAGCACGATGACCTCGTCGGCGGTGACGCCGGGGATCTCGATCTCGGCGAAGCCGACCTCGCTGGCGCCGAGCGCCCCCGGGGCGTCGCTGGCGATCAGCTCGATCTCGATGCGCTCGAACCGGTCGACGCCCAGGGGCACGGTCTGGCCGGGGGCCGAGCGCGAGGTCTCGTCGAGCGCCACCCGCACCGGATCGGCGTCGTCGACCGTGAGCTCGATCTCGGTGATCCACCGGTTGGCCCCGTCGAAGGCCTGCACCAGGGTGATCTCGTCGGCCGCCGCCGGCTCGTCGAGCTCGATGAGGATGCGCTCGTCCTCGACGCCGCGCCCGGCGGCGGTGCGCCACGCCGTGCGCAGGTCGCCGTCGACCGCGTTGCGGGCCCGGAACTCCGGTGTGTACGACACGCCGTTGCCGTAGCTGGTGGCCCGCACGTTCACCCCACCGAGGTCGGCGGCCACGGTGTGGGCGTCGTCGCGGGCCCCGGGCGCGATCTCGAGCCGGTTGTCGGTGGGATCGTCCTCGAGCGGCGCGTCGCCGACCCGCTCGGTGACTCCTCGGTTCTCGCGCACCGTGTTCCACCGGTGGGACCGGAGCCGGTTCGTGTCGGTGACGATGAGCACCGCGTCGTCGTCGAGGAGCTGGTCGACCCGCGCCGGCTCGGTGGTGATCGACGCCGAGTAGACCACCAGCTCGTCGCCGTCGAGGAGCCCGGCCGCGGCTGCGTCGACGATGCCGTCGCCGTCGCCGGCGAGCACCACGGTGGCGTCGGTGGGGTGACGGCGCAGGATCGGGACCGGCTCGAGCACCGGGTACGCCCGCAGCGCGGCGGGCACCGAGATGCCGGGGTCGAGGGCGAGCTCGAGGTCGTCGAGCATGGGGACCTCGGGCACCGGCTCGTTGGGGATGCCCAGCCCGAAGTCGACCGGATCGCCGAGACCGGGAGCGGCGTCGAGCAGCGGGCCCAGCCATCGCGGCCGGGGGGTGCGGAACCGCTCGAACTGCAGGTCGGCCCGGTAGAGGATGTCGCCCACCCCGAGCAGCCGGGCGACCGGGGCCAGGCTCTCGGGCTCGAAGACGCCCTCCTGCATGCGCCGATCGATCGCGATGAGCAGGTCGGCGGCGGCCGGCGAGCCGTAGGGGATCAGCTCGCGGTACGCGGTGGGCCGGTCCATGAGCCCCGACGAGATGGGATCGACGGTGTTGCCCCAGCGGTACGAGGCGAAGTCGGCCCCGGGCACCTCGAGGACACGGGTGTCGTGGCCCCGGGCGTCGAGGTGCGCGGCTGCCTCGCGCCAGTAGGCGGGCAGCTCCTCGGGCCGCTGCAGGTTCTCGTCGACGAGCTGGCCGGTGAACAGCGGGACCTGGACCACCAACGCCAGCGCGGCCACCCCGGCGGCCGCCCAGCGCCCCCGACGGGGAGCGGCGGCGCCGAGGGCGGTGATGCCCGCGCCGAGGAACAGCGCCACGGCGAGCACGAGCAGCGGCGCGGCGCGGGGGAGGCTGCGGAACGCCAGCCCGGCGTCGGTGCTGAGCAGGCCACGGAACGCCCACCCGATGGGGCTCGGCGTCTCCCACGGGTACGCGCCCACCGCGATGACCAGGCCGACGACGGCCAGGATGCCGAGGGCGACGCGCGCCGACCAGCGCACCACCCCGGCGACGGCCAGGCCGAGGACCGGCAGGGCGTAGCTGGCGGCGAGGAGCCAGAGGCGCTGCGTGTAGGCCTGCCCGGGCTCGATCCAGGGACCGAGGCGGTCCTCGCCGTAGAGGAACCAGTAGCCGAGGCCGCGCCACACCTCGTTGGCGAGCGAGGTCGAGGCGACGGTCTGCGCGGTCTCGCTGTACTGCAGGATCGGGATGCCGTACTGGCCCTGCACCGCCAGGGCCCCGAGCCACCAGAGCGAGACGCCGGTGGTGAGCGCGCCGATGCGGGCCGCGGCGGTCGCCGCGGCGCGCGCCGTGACCCGGCCGGTGACCACCGCCGCGATCAGCCAGATGACCGGCCCGAGACCGGCGAGCACGAGCGCGGTGGCGTTCACCCCGCCCACCAGCGCGACGACGAGGGCGAACCGCGCCGGGTCGCGCCACCCCCCTCGCTCGGCGGCCCGCGCCGCGAGCAGCACCATCCACGGCAGGGCCGCCCACGGCAGCAGGATCACCGAGATCCGCGCCGCGTAGGCGAGCGTGTAGGGGCTGAGCATGAAGACCAGCCCGGCCACGGTGGCGGCCGTCGGGGCCAACCCGAGGTGCTTGCCGAGGGCCCGGGCACCCAGTCCGGCGAGGAACAGGATCGACCCCAGCCAGATCCGCTGGGCCACCCAGTCGGGGAAGCCGAGCGTGTCCATCACCCAGTAGTAGGGGCCCACCGGGAACAAGAACCCGATGTTCTGGTGGGTGACGGTGCCCAGCCCGATGTTGGGATCCCACAGCGACCAGGCGCGCGACAACAGCTTGGCCGGGTCGGTGTAGAGGTGCGCCTTGGTGTCGGCGCCCACCGCCCCGGGCTCGGTGAGCAGCAGCGGGACGTAGGCGACGAGGGCGAGCACGAGCACGGGCAGGGCGCGCTGCGCAGCCGGCGAGCGCCAGCCCGCTCGGGGCGCGTCGCGTCGAGACCCGGCCCGGAGGTCTCCGGGCGCTGACGGAGCCGTCATCGGCGCCGGCGGGCCGCCTCGTCGGCCAGGACCCCGAAGATGGCCTCGGCGGTGGCGTCCCAGCGCAGCGATTCGGCGCGTCGGCGCGCCGCCTCACCCATGGCGAGGCGCGTGGCGTCGTCGTCGATGAGGCGGGAGAGCGCCCCGATGAGCTCCTCGCCCGGATCGGCCAGCAACCCGGTGACACCGTCGGTGAGGGCGTCGGTGTGGCCGGCGATGCGCGACGCCACCGCCGGGGTGCCGCACGCCGCCGCCTCGGTGATGGTCATCCCCCAGCCCTCGCGCAGCGAGGTGCTGGCCACCAGCCAGGCCCGCCGGTAGAGCTCGACCAGGGTGCGGTCGTCGACCCGGCCGAGCAGCTCCACCCAGTCCTGGGCGCCGAGGCGGCGGATCCGCTCCTCGATGGCCTCGCGCTCGTGGCCGTCGCCCACGAGCACCAGCCGCACGTCGGGGCGGCGGGCCCGGACCGCGGCCATGGCGTCGACGAGCAGGTCGAACCGCTTCACCGGCACCAGGCGGCCCACGCCGAGCACCAACGGCGTGGGGCTGCGGCCCGGGCCCGGGGTGAAGTGGTCGGCGACGCCCGGCGGCACGACGGTGACGTGATCGGCGCGCAGGCCCATGCCGTCGACCAGCTCGTCGCGCGACGACGGCGACAGCGTGACCACCCGCGACCGGCGGTAGAGGGGCGGGGCGACCACCCGCTCGATGGTGTCGCCCACCTTGGCGAGGGTGGGCGGCAGCGCCAGGCGCCACATGTCGGCGTGCTGGTGGTGCACGAGCACGATGCGCGGGCCGAGGTCCCACAGCGGTGAGAAGAACGGCATGCCGTTCCAGATCTCGACCAGGGCGTCGCGGGGCCCCGAGCGCCGGGCGAGGGCCGAGGCCACCGAGCGGGGGAACACGAGGTAGCGGCCCGCCTTGCGGGTGACCAGGTAGCCGTCGCGCCACACCTGGGTGGGGCGGCCCTGGGCGTAGGACGTGCGCATCGACACCCAGAGCCCGGCCGCCGCCCAGTGGCGGGCGACCATCGACGCGTGCACCTCGGACCCGCCGGCTTCGATGTCGTCGAGGTCGCGCCAGGCGAGCACGTGGATCCGGCGGATCCCCACCTCGGCGGCGCGGGCGGCCATGCGATGGTGGGCGGCGCCGAGGGCCACCGGCTCCGAACCCAGGAACGAGACCTGGGAGATGGGGCCGGCGTCGGACGACGGCGGCACCTCGGGCGGGCGGGGGGCGGGGACGGGTTCGGTCATGGGCGCGTGCTCGGGCCGGACCCGAGCCGCCCTAGGATACGCATCCACCCGGCCGGGCCGGGATGGCACCCCGCCCCGTCGCCGTCCGCCCGGTCACCCCCGGCACCAGGAGTCCCGTGGCCCCGACCGTCACCGCCACCGCCCCTCGCCCCCGGGGCCTCGCCAAGGCCGCCACCATGTGGCGCCTCTTCCGGCGTGAGCAGGTGGAGCCCGAGCCGTTCTACCGCTTCCTCGCCGTCGAGGCGGCCGACTCGCTCGAGCGCCGCCACGGACCGCTCGCCGGGCGCCGCCTGGTCGACCTCGGGGCCGGTCCGGGCTGGTACGCCGACGAGCTGCGCGCCCGGGGCGCCGACGTCGTCGCCGTCGAGTACGACCCCACCGAGCTCGGTGATCGGCGCCCGGCGGGGATGGTGCGCGCCGACGCCGGCCGCCTGCCGCTCCCCGACGCCAGCGTCGACGGCGTCTTCTGCTCCAACCTGCTCGAGCACACCCCCGACACCGCGGCCGTCGTCGACGAGATCGCCCGGGTGCTGCGCCCCGGCGGGTGGGCGTTCGTGTCGTGGACCAACTGGTACTCGCCGTGGGGCGGTCACGACATGACCCCCTACCACCTGCTCGGTC
>DATHSN010000376.1:0-6451 GCA_035464115.1 Acidimicrobiales bacterium
CCGCCCCCGGCACCCGCCCCGACCCCGAGCCCGGTCCCGCCACCGCCGGTGCCGGTGACGCCGCCGAGCGGTGAGGTCGAGGTCCTGCGCCAGGCCCGGTTGGTCGAGCGGATCACCTTCGGGCCGACGCCCCAGCTCGTCGCCGAGGTGGCGGCCATGGGATCCGACGCGTTCCTCGAGTGGCAGCTGTCGATCCCGCCGGCCGGGACCGCCGGGGTGCTCACCGGCGCCCACACCCTCGACGCGTCGATCGGCCAGCGCTACCAGGCCACCCGTGACGCGAACCCCGACCGCACCCTCGTGCGCGAGCTCCGCCACGCCGCGGTCGTCCGCGCCGTCACCCACCCCGGCCAGCTCGCCGAGCTGATGGTGGACTTCTGGACCAACCACTTCAGCGTCTACGCCGGCAACGACGACAAGGACGTGAAGTACGCGGTCGCCTCCGACGACCGCGACGTCATCCGCCCCCACGCCCTGGGCCGCTTCGCCGACCTGCTCCTCGCCAACGCCCGCAGCGTCAGCATGCTGCTCTACCTCGACAACTTCCGCTCCACCGCGACGCGACCGAACCAGAACTACGCCCGCGAGCTCGTCGAGCTGCACACCATGGGCGCGTTCAACGGCTACGACGAGGACGACGTCGACGCCCTCGCCCGGGTCTTCAGCGGGTGGTCGCTCGCCGGCCGGCTCCGCGACGGTGACGACCTGCGCTACGTGTTCGATCCGGCGCGCCACTTCAGCGGTCCGATCACCATCGACATCACCGACCGCGACGGCACCGTGCACACCTGGTCGACCGAGGGCGCCACCGGACCGGAGGGCGAGGCCGACGGCATCGCCGTGATCGCCTGGCTGGCGCGGCTCCCGAACACGGCCCGGTTCATCGCCGAGAAGCTGGTCCGGCGCTTCGTGGCCGACGAGCCGCCCACCGCGCTGGTCGAGTCGGCGGCCCAGGTGTACCTGGCCAACGACACCGAGATCGTGCCCGTCCTGCGCCACATCCTCACCAGCGCGGAGCTCGACGCCACCCGCCGGTCCAAGGTGCGCACCCCGTTCGAGCTGCTGGTCGCCATGTTGCGGGCCGTGGGGGCGTCGATCGACCGCACGGCCGGCGGACCCGCGGCGGCGACGCTGAGCGATCAGGTCGGCCGCCTGGGCCAGGAGCTGTGGAGCTGGCCCACCCCCGACGGGTTCCCCGACGACCGCCACTTCTGGATCACCACCAACACCACGCTGCGCCGCTGGGAGCTGGCGGCTCGGGTGGGCAACGGGCGTCTGACGGGCGTCGGCGCCGACATCGCCGCGCTGGTGCCCTCGCCGCTCCCGGCGACCGTGGGCGAGGTGATCACCGGCCTCGCCGCCCGGCTCGGCGTCGGGATCTCCGAGACGTCGGTCTCGGCCATCGCCCAGTACCTCGGCACCACGCACGACGCTCCCACGGCCGAAGCCGACCTCGCCCGCCGGCTCGGCGACACCGTCGGGCTGTTGTTCTGCTCGCCCGCGTTCCAGCACCGCTGAGCGCGCTCGTCTCGAACCTCGAACCCCCGCACCTCCACCGCCCCGCACCCTCGACGTCCCGGGAGGACGGCCGTGCCCACTGCGACCGACTGCGAACCCTGCCGCATCTCCCGCCGAGCTGCCCTGCGGGGGGCCGGTGCCCTGGCCACCGTCGCCGTGGCGGTGCCGTCGTTGTCGACCGGGGTCGCCTTCGCCTCGACGAACAGCACGCGGGTCGGCGACGGGGTGGTGACCGTCTTCCTGCGCGGGGGCATGGACGGGCTGTCGGTGGTGGTGCCGCGCCACGAGGGCGCGGGCGCCGGCCACTACGTCGCCGCCCGGCCGAGCGTCGCCGTCGACCCCGCCGCCACCCTCGCGCTCACGCCCGACTTCGGCCTGCACCCCTCGATGGCCGCGCTGGTGCCCCTCTGGCAGCGGGGGATCCTCGCCATCGTCCCCGCCGCCGGCTTCCCGGTGGAGAACCGCAGCCACTTCTCGGTCCAGCGCTGGATGGACCTCGGCCTGGCCGGCGGTGGGATCGGGTCGGGGTGGCTCGCCCGCCACCTCGACGTGACGCCCACGACCGAACCGGTCGGGCTGCGGGCCGCGACCCTGCCGTTCGGGCAGCGCAGCCTCTCCGGGTCGAGCGTGTCGGTGACGATGGGCAGCCTCGAGTCGTTCCGCATCACCGGGTTCACCGGCGCGGGCGGCGCGGTCCAGGCCGCGCTGCACGACATGCACGGCGTCGCCGGCGACAGCGTGGTGACGCTGCGGGCGTCGGAGGCCCTGGCCGCCCTCGACCTCGTCGCCAACGCCGAGGTCACCCCGCCCGCCAACGGGGCGGCGTACCCCGTGACCGGTCGGGGCCGCACCTTCGGGCGCACCATGGCCCAGATCGCCCAGCTCATCCGCGCCGACGTCGGGCTCGAGGCGGCGGCCACCGAGGCCTCGCTCGGGTGGGACCTGCACCAGGGCCTCGGCGCCTACACCGACGGTCGGATGCAGGAGAACGTGCAGGCCCTCGCCGAGGTGCTGGCCGCGTTCGCGGTGGACCTGGGGCCCCTCATCGACCGGGTGACGGTCGTGCTCATGACCGAGTTCGGTCGGACGTTCCGTGAGAACGGCAACGCCGGGCTCGACCACGGCCGGGCCAGCACGATGATGGTGTTCGGGGGTGGCATCCGCGGCGGCCTCTACGGCGACTGGCCCGGGCTCGCCCCCGCCGACATCGACCGCAACGGCCTGCGGGTGACCACCGACTACCGCTACGTGCTCGCCGACGTCCTCGAGGAGCGCCTCGGCACCGCCGACCTCGCTGCGGTGCTGCCCGGCTTCGTCCCCGATCCGGCGTTGCGGCTGGGCCTGGCCACGGTCGACCCATCGGTGGAGGCGGCCCGGCTGGCCGCCGCCGAGCCCGAGCCGGCGGTGGTCCCGCCCGCGCCGCCCGTCACGTCGGGGCCGGGGACCTACGGGTTCACCGACGCGGGTGGCGCGGTGGTCCGGTTCGCGGTGCCGGCGCCCGGCGACCACCCCGACGTGGTCGCGCTCGAGGCGGCCCGCCTCGAGGTCGGCGCCGAGCCGTGCGCCTACGTCGTGGCGACGGTGGACAACGCGGCCGGTGCCGACGAGGTGCGGGTGCCGTCGCTGTTGGTCGACGACGAGGCCGGGACGCTCGTGCTCCGCGAGGCGTGGCTGGTGGTCGACCTGTGGCGGGCGTCGGTGGCGCCCGATGCCCCACCCGAGCTGGCCGCTCGCCTCGAGGCGCTGTCGACGGCCCTCGCCGATCGCGGCGTGGTGCCCGCCGGCGCGTCGGGGGCGACGGTGCTCGCCGCCCCGGGCGCGGTGACGACGGTGCTCGCGGTGCGCGCCGACGCGGCCGACGGCGAGATCCCGCTGGCCCAGACCTGACCGGGGTAGGCCCGAACACCCGGATGCGACGTGACGAAGGTCCCTTCCGGCGCGCGTCAGATCGGCGTCACCATCACGAGGTGGACGGGGGAGTGACGTGCGCCACGCACGACGGGGTCGAGACGGTCGCCACCGTCAGAGTCGACCCGTGGCACGTCCGGCACCTCACCAGTCGGGTCGTCATGTTGGCCATCGACAGCACGGTGCCGGTGCGCGACGCCGTCACCGACGTGGTCCGCCGAGCCGGTGGCGATGCCGCGCTGCTCGAAGCGGTGGCGTCGCAGGTGCGCGTCCACGTCACCCGCCGGCCCGGTGAGGCCGCCGAGCGGGCCCTCGCGATCGTGGTCGTGGCCATCGACGCCTCGGCGTCGATCACCCAGCGGACGTCCCGCTCGGGCTACGCCGTCGCGTCCTGAGATCACCCGCCCGCGCCGCTCGCGACGTGCCGGTCGCCACGTGGTGATCGGTCCCGGCACCGCCCGCCGGTAGGGTCGATCGGTCCCCCTCCCGGAGCCGATCGTGACCGCAACCTCAGCAGGGCCCGACACGGGTCGGCGGGCCTGGACCATCCTCGCCGCGGCGATCGTCGTGCAGATGGCGTCGGCCCCGGGCCAGACCGTCGGCGTGTCGGTCTTCGTCGACGAGCTGGTCGAGGGCCTCGACCTGTCGCGCTCGGCGGTGTCGGGGGCCTACCTCGTGGGCACCATGGCCGGCGCGCTCGCCATGCCGCTCGCCGGTCGGCTCATCGACCGCCACGGCCTGCGGCGGGCGGTCCTCGGCTTCGGGATCGTGTTCGGCGCGGTGCTGATGGCCATGAGCGGCCTGGCCGGGTTCGCCACCTTGCTCGTGGGGTTCGGCCTGACCCGCATGTTCGGCCAGGGGGCGCTGAGCCTCACGTCGAGCACGATGGTGGCGGTCTGGTTCGACCGTCGTCGCGGCACCGCCATGGGGCTCCAGGCGGCGATCGGTGGCGGGGCCATGGCGCTGGTGCCGCTGCTGTCCGCCGCGGTGATCGCCACCTGGGGCTGGCGGGCGGCGTGGGTCGTCCTCGGGGTCGGGGTGTGGGTCGTGCTGGTGCCCCTCGGGTGGTTCGTCGTGGCGAACCCACCCCGCCGCGCCACCGTCCCGACGACCGTCCCCGACGGGGCGACGACCGCGCCCGGCGTCCCGACGCCCGAGGCCACGACCCCCGCCGAGGGGGTCGACGACGACTGGCCGGTGGCGGCGGTGCTGCGGCACCCCGCGTTCTGGGTGGTGGTCGGCGCGGCCGCCCTGGTCGGCATGACCACCACCGGGCTGATCTTCCACCAGATCGACCTGCTCGGCACCCGCGGGCTCACCGACGTCCAAGCCGCCGCGAACTTCCTCCCCCAGACCCTCGCCGCGGCCGCCGGCGCGCTGCTCGCCGGCCGGGTCGCCGACTCGGTGAGCGCCCGGGTGCTCGTGCCCGTCGGCATGCTCCTGCTCGCGGCCGCCCCCACGATGGTGGGCTTCGTCGGGCCGGGCTGGTCGGCGGTGTCCTACGGCGTCGTGCTCGGCAGCGCCGGCGGGTGGATGCGCGCCGTCGAGGGCACCGTGCTGCCCCGCTGGTACGGCCTCGCCCGCATCGGTGAGATCCGCGGGCTGGTGTTGGCGGTGGGGGTCGGCTCGACCGCGGTGGGGCCGTTCCTGTTGTCGATGGCCATCGACCTCTCGGGCGGTTACGGCCTGGGGCTGGTGGCGTTCGCGGTGCTGCCCCTGCTGGTGGGCGCCGCCGCGCTGGTGGTGCCCCTCCCGGCGGCCGGTGTGGCCGCGCCCGGGCGGGGCGAGGCCGTCACCTCGCGTTGAGCCGAGGCCGGGGAGTACGGTCCCCGGCGTGCCCGGCCCCCGACCCGACGCCTGGATCGACGGCTGCGCCGCCGCTCACCGCCGCCTGGAGGCGGCGCTGGCGGTGATCGACGATGCCATCGCTCGGCGACCGAGCGCCCTTCCGGGGTGGACGGTCGGGCACCTGCTCACGCACCTCGCCCGCAACGCCGACAGCCACCTCGGCATGATCGACGCCATCGCGGCCGGCGGGATCGCCGACCAGTACCCGGGGGGCGCCGCCCAACGGGAGCGCGACATCGCCGCCGGCGCCGGTCGGTCCGCCGCCGACCTCGCGGCCGACGTCGTCGCCTCCCACCACCGCCTCGAGGCGGCCTGGGCGGCGCTCACCGAAGACGCGTGGGCGGTCGGGCTCGGTCGGCGCGCCGCGGGGCCGGCGCCGGCGCCGGCCCTTGTGGCGCTGCGGTGGCGGGAGGCGGAGCTGCACGCGGTCGACCTCGCGCTCGACGACCGGGGCGGTCCCGGCTGGTCGGACCTGTCCGACGGCTACGTCGACCTGGAGTGGGGTCTCACCCTGGCCGGCCTCGACGCTCGGCTCGCTGACGGTGTGGCCGTCCTCCTCGCGCCCGGCGACCGCCCGAGCCGCCTCGCCGGGCGGGGTCCGTCGCCGGTGGTGGTGCGCGACGACGTCCGCTCGACCCTGCGGTGGCTCACCGGACGGTGGGAGCGACCGGACCGGCCCGCCCTGTCGCCCTGGCCGTGACCTCGGCGGGCTCGTGCCCGTGGCCCCTGACCGCGACCCGGTCGGAGGGGCGGTCGTCGGGCGACGCGGGCCGGGCGCGACACGACCCCGGCCCGCCGCAGGGCGGAGCCGGGGCCGGTCACGCCCCCCGGGCGAGTCAGCTCGCGGCGGCTGCCGCGCGGTCGTTGGCGACCGCGTCGTAGGCCTCGTAGTCCGACGCGGTGTCCTCGGCGAACTCGAACTCGAGCAGCCCGGCCTCGCCCCAGCGCTCGCGGAGGTAGCCGTCGTTGGCGTCGAGCAGGCCGAGCTTGCGCACGTTGGGCACCAGCTTGGCGAAGAACCCGCGCTGGAAGCTGGCCGCCGGGTTGGTGCCGCTCTGCTGCGCGGCCTCGAGCAGGAAGGGCACGACCGCCTCGACGTTGACGCCCATGCGCTCCCACACCTCGGGGGTGGTGGAGCGGGCCCGGTTGCGCAGGGTGTTCTCGCAGAGGAACTCCT
>DATHSN010000377.1:0-2211 GCA_035464115.1 Acidimicrobiales bacterium
GAGGAGGGCCCGGAAGATCAGCGCCAGCTCGTCGGCGGTGGTGAGCAGGCCGCCGTTGCCGCCGTTGCCGAAGTAGGTGAGATCGTCGGTGAGGTCGACCGGCGACGACCCGTCGCCGGCCACGGCATAGCCCCGCAGGTCGGGGCTCGACCGGTCGGCGGGAGCGAGAGAGGTCCGCTCGAGGCCGAGCGGACGCACCACCACGGCCTCGAGCACCTCGTGCAGCGCCCGGCCCTCGACCGCCTCGAGCACCATCCCGGCCAGCTGGTAGTTCAGGTTGGAGTAGTGGAAGCCGGTGCCGGGCTCGAAGTAGCGGTCGTACGTCTCGGCCCCGGCGACGAGGAGCTCGGCCGGCACGACCACCGACTCGCCCGCCAGCGCCCGGGCGATCAGATCGTCGGCCTGAGCCCGCTGCGCCGGATCGGCGACCCGGGCGGCTGCGTCGACCACGTCGCCCTCGTTGCCCAGGTCGAACACCCCGCTCGTGTGATCGAGCATCTGGCGCACCGTGATCGGGGGCTGGGGCCGAAGGACGTCGCCGACGAGGGGGTGCACCAGATCGTCGAGGGCGAGGTGCCCGTCGGCCACCGAGCGCAGCACGAGCGCGGCCACGACGGGCTTGGCGATGCTGGCGGCCCGGAACCGCATCGACGGATCGGCGGCCACGCCGTCGACGGTGGCGTCACCCACCGCCCCGGCCCAGCGCTCGTCGCCGTCGAGCACCACGGCGATAGCGCCCGGGGCCCGACCCCGGACCCGCGCCGCGTCGAGCGCGGCGAGCCGCTCGCCGTCGGAGGGTGCCACCACCGTCGTGTCGGTCGACTCCGTCGTCGAGTCCGCCGACCCCGCCGCCGCGCCGACCGGCGCGGGTGCGGAGGTCGATGGGGCCGACGCCCCGTCCTGGCCCCCGCAAGCCACCAGTGCCATCAGCATCGCCAGAAGCGCCCCGCACGTCACGCGTCGCACGCCGCCATGGTCGGTGCGGCGGCGGGGAACCGACCAGGGTCGATGGTCCTCAGGGGCGAAGTGCCTCCAGCCGGCCGCGATCAGCTGGGGCGAGGGGCTTCACCGCCTCCCGCCAGGTGACCGCCGACAGCCGTCGGGCGCGCGGTTCCAGCCAGCTGACCACCAGCTCGGGCCGGCGCCGGGCGGTGTCGCGCAGCACCCAGCCGATGGCCTTGCGGACGAAGAACTCGGTCTCGTCGGCGAGGGCGTCGGCGTACCGGGCGAAGCGGTCCCAGTCTCCCTCGCCGCGCCGCAGCGCCCGAAGGTGCACGAGGAGGACCGCGCGTCGCACCCAGAACGAGTCGTCGACGGCCCAGCGGTCGAGGGTCGGTCCCGGATCGGGGTGGCGCTCGACCAGCCGCCCGCCGACGGAGGCCGCCAGCCCGTCGACGAGCGCCCACGTGCCCGCCGTGCGGATCAGCGCGGCGAGGCGGTCGAGGTCGCTCGGGTCGAGCACCTGGGCCCGGGCGTCGAGCAGCTCGACCGCGGCCACCCGGGCGTCGTGGACCCCGCTGGCCCAGAGCCGGTCGACCACCGCCCACAGCGCGTCGCGATCGAGCGGACGGCGGCCGGCGACGGCCCGAGCCGCCCGGCGCGTGGCGGGGACGCTGACGCCCCAGGTCTCGGTGTCGACCTTGAGGTAGCCGCGATCGTGCTCGGCCCGGGCCGCGTCGCCGAGGGGTCGCAGCTCGTCGAGCACCTCGAGGGCGACCGCGTCGGCGTCCACAGCGGTCAGTCTGGCGTGGCGGCGTCCACGGCGCGCACGGCGATCACCGCGACCAGCGGGAGGTGGTCGGAGGCCGCGGTGAGCACGACCTGGGCCTCGGACGACACGAGGTCGGGGCTGGCCAGCAGCCAGTCGATCTTGGCCCGGGGCGCGTCGGAGGGGTAGGTGAAACCCGGGTCGGAGGCGTCGCTCCACACCGGTCGCAGCCCGGCGGCGATCAGCTCGCGCATGGTGGTGCTGGCCGGCGGTGCGTTCGTGTCGGCCGCCACCACGGTGGCCGGCTCACCACCCCAGACCTCGAGCAGGGTCGCGACGCGACCGCGCCGCTCGGGAAGTGTCCCACCCGGCGGTAGGTGGACGGTGAGGAAGCGCAGCCGCTCGCCGCCGCCGAGGTCGACCGAGGCGGCGAGAACCCCACGCGGCAGGCTCGTGCCCGAGCGCGGGAACGAGCGGCGTTCCACGTCGTGGAGCGGGTAGCG
>DATHSN010000378.1:0-18516 GCA_035464115.1 Acidimicrobiales bacterium
GGGAATCGAGCGCCAGGGCGGCCGCGAGCGCGGGGATGGCGAACAC
Organism: Acidimicrobiales bacterium; assembly: GCA_035464115.1. GTDB lineage: Bacteria > Actinomycetota > Acidimicrobiia > Acidimicrobiales > SKKL01 > DATHSN01. The sequence continues at coordinate 47 of DATHSN010000378.1, forward strand.
CGCGAACGTGCCGCACGCGGTGACGATCGCGGCGGCGGTGGCCGTGTCGTCACGTCGTGCCGAGAGCACCGCGGCGGTGGCGGCCACCGCCTAGACCCCGCAGATCGAGAACCCGGCGTCCACAAGGAGCGGTGTGTGGCCGGTCATCCCGGCGCGCGCTGCCACCGCTCGGATGACCACGAACGACACCGCGACCACGCCCACGATGAGGATCAGCGCGGGAGCGCCCAACCCCACGACCTGGTCGGCCGAGATGCGCAGGCCCAGCAGCACCACCCCGACGCGCAGCAGGTGCTTGGCGGCGATGCCGAGTCCGGGCGCGGCCACGGCGGGGACGCCGACGGTGTTGCCGAGCGCCATCCCCACGACCAGCCCGAGGATGAGCGGCGAGATGGTCGAGGCGCGCGCATCGAGGGCGATGAGCGCGGCCGACACCGCGAGCGCGGCGGCGACGCCGACGACCCACGTGCCCCGCACGGCCCTGTCACCCGTCGTCGCCGCGTCCGACACGTCCCCCCCTCGCGGAGCCGGAGCGTAGCGGCCACCGGGCGCGCCGGACCCGGGCGACGCGAGCCGCCCGGGTCCGATGCGCAGGTGCCGGTCGTGCCGGTGTCAGTCGTGCCGGTGGACGATGACCGACCGGGCGACCTCGCCCGACCCCATCGCCGCGAACGCCTCGTTCACGTCGGCCACGTCGATCTCGCGCGAGATCAGCTCGTCGAGCTTGAGCTCACCCGTGCGGTACAGCTCGAGCAGCGCGGGCACGTCGTCGCGCACGTTGGACGACCCGTACCAGCAGCCCCGGACCTGCTTGGCGGTGTAGAGGAACGTGAACCCGGCGTGGAGGTTCAAGAACACGTCCATGCGGGGCACGCCCACGAGGATGACCTGGCCGCCCGGGCGGGCCAGGTTCACCGCCTGCTCCATGGTGGCCCCGAGGCCGATCACCTCGAACGTGGCGTCGGCGCCCCGACCGCCGGTGAGCTCCATGACCTTGGCCTGGACGACGTCGGCGCCCTCGGAGGCGTTGATGGTGTGGGTGGCGCCGAACTCCTTGGCCATCTCGAGCTTGGAGTCGAACATGTCGATGGCGATGATCGTGCTGGCGCCCTCGATGCGGGCGCCCTGGATCACGTTGAGGCCCACGCCGCCGCAGCCGATGACCGCCACCGAGTCGCCGGGGCGCAGGTCGGCGGTGTTGCGGGCCGCGCCGACCCCGGTGAGCACGCCGCAGCCGATGAGCGCGGCGACCTTCAGGGGCACGTCGTCGCCGATCTTCACCGCCGAGATCGCCGGGACGATGGTCTCGTCGGAGTACGTGCCGCACATCGCCATCTGGGCCAGCTCGCCGTCGGCGGTCGACAGGCGCTTGGTGCCGTCGATGAGCCCGCCGAGGGCCTGGGCGGCCGCCTTCTCGCACAAGAACCCCTGGCCCCGGGTGCAGTAGAAGCACTCGCCGCAGCTGGGCACGAACGACAGCACCACGTGGTCGCCCTCGGCGAGGGTGGTGACGCCGGGCCCGACCTCGGTGACGATGCCGGCGCCCTCGTGGCCGAGCACGATCGGCGTGGGCAGCGGGATCGTGCCGTTCTGGACCGACAGGTCGGAGTGGCACACCCCGGAGGCGATGACCTTCACCCGGACCTCGCCCTCCTGGGGCGCGGCGACCGTGATGTCGTCACGGACGGTGAGCGGTGCGTCGACGGCGTTCAGGACGGCGGCACGGGCCATGGGGTTCCCCTCGGGTTCGGATCCGGTCGAGGGTCATGGTCGCACCGGCCCGGTCCGGCGGCGAGTCGGTGATCGTTCTCAGAACCGGCCGGTGGGGCGTGGGGTCGGCGGGCGGGAGCCCGCCATCAGGCGGGCGGGAGGCGGCCCGCCTCGCGGTCCTCGCGCTCGGCGGCCCGCACGGCGTAGCCGAACACGATCGACGGCGCGAGCACGGCCGATCCGACCAGCAGCGCGGCGATGACGAGGGTGGTGAGCAGATCGGACCACCCGGCGACGAGCCCGATGCCGAACGCCACCATCGCCAGGGCGAACAGGCCGTAGCCCACCCGCTGGCCGAGCGACACCCAGCGGGCGATGCGGGCCCGGCGGGCCAGCACCGGGTCGGTCACGGCAGCCACCCGGCGGCGTCGAGCACCGCCCCGATCCGCTCGGTGAGCCGATCGAGGGAGAGGTGCGTGCGAGCCACCGAGCGATTGTGCTCCACCAGCTCGTCGTCGGGCGAGGTGAGGAGGGCGTCGACCGCGGCGATCTCGTCGGGGGCGAACCAGCGGAAGCCCAGCTCGCGCAGCTCGTCGGCGGCGGGGTAGTGGCCGACCAGCGCGGGGCGCCCATGGGTGGCGGCCTCCACCGGCGGGTTCCCGAAGCCCTCCCACGACGACGGGAACACCACCAGGTCGGCCGCCGCGTAGAAGTCGGCGGGGGTCACGTCGCCCTCGCGCCGCACCGGGCACCGGGCCGCGGCGAGGATCCGCTCGAGCTCGTCGCCGTAGCCGTCCTCGGCGGGGCCGACGAGCCAGTAGGTGCCGCCCAGCGCCTCGGTGACCGCGACGGCCACGTCGACGCGCTTGCGGGGGATGGCCCGCACGGGATGGACCATGAGGCGCTCGTCGTCGCCGACCCCGAGGCGGGCCCGGGTGGCGGCCCGGTCGCCCGGGGGCGGGTCGGGGTCGAAGCCGTTGGGGATGCACGTGGCCGCGATGCCCCGGGAGGCCATCTCGGTGGCGGTGAACCGGTTGATGGTCACGTGGCGCCAGGCCGGGTCGTCGGGCGGCAGCTCGGTGACGTGGGCGAAGTGCTCGCGCTGCCACGGGGGATCGTGGTGGTGCAGCAGCGCCGGGCGGTCACGCAGGGTCGCGGCCAGGGCCCGCGTCGCCGGGAGGTTCATCGGGATGGTGAGCGCGTTCTCGACCACCACCAGGTCGACGTCGGCCAGCGCGGCCTCGATCTCGCCGGGCGACGGGGGCTCGGCGGCCCCGAGCGCCAGGCCGGGCACCGTGCGGTCGACCGGGCCCTCGCCGGCGACGGTGACGGTGTCCCACCCGAGCGCCTCGAGCGAGTGCCGCCACGTGTCGGCCACGATCGAGACGCCGTCGGTGAGCCCGAGGCGGAACGAGACGATCGCGCAGCGCGACACGTCGATCTCCCGTCGGCCCGGCTCGTCAGGCCGACACGGGGGCGTGCAGCTCGGCCGCGAGCAGCTCGCGAGCGGGGATGCCGCCCCGACGGCGCCGCCGGGTGGCGTGAGCGGCAGCATCGACGAGGCCCACGAGCACCACGAGGTCGCCGAACGACAGCACCGCGCCGATCTCGGGGACGGGGATGCGCTGGCTCAGCACCGCGAGCGGGGCGGCGTCGTCGACGAGGACGTGCCCCGGCGGCGCCGTGGTGGGGTCGCGGTCGGCGGCGGCGAGGGCATCGGCGTCGAGCGGCACCGCGCCGTTGAGGAGGAGCGGCGCCAGCCGCAGGAGCAGCCCCACCGCCACGACGCCCATCCCCGGCAGGTGGAGGTTGGCCACCGCGGCGGCGACGAGCAGCGCCAACGAGGTGGCGAGCGCGATCTCGGGCGCCGGGGGCGCGGTGATCGCCACCGCCAGCCAGATGCCGAGGCCGCCCACGAGCAACGGGAGCTTGCGCACCCGCACCGAGCGCAGGCGGTGCAGCCGACCACCGCGAGCGATGCCGAGCAGGGCACCGCACACCAGGGCCACCAGCGCGAGGATCACGCCCCGACTCTACGGGCGCGATCGAGCGTGATCGGGGATCAGCGTGACCGTGGCGCGATGCCGCGCAGCAGCACGTTCGCCACCCGCTGCGGGGTCTCGGCCAGGACCGCGAACGGTGCGGCCCGGCGGGGCAGCCGCACCCGGCGCCGATCGCGCTCGACGGCGTCGACCACCGCGTCGGCCACGTCGTGGCGGTCGACGTCGGTCAGCAGCTGCAGCCGGCCGAAGCGACGGAACGACCGGCCGGTCGGCGGGTGGCCGGTGACGTGGTCGAGCATCTCGGTGGGCACGGGGCCGAGCTCGACGGCGGTGAGCCCGACGGGAAGGCCGCGCAGCTCGAGCTCGAGGCCCGCGGTGAACCGGCTGAGCCCGGCCTTGGTGGTGGCGTAGTCGACCAGACCCGGGAGGGTGACCACCGACGCCATCGACGACACGTTCACCACGTGGCCGCCGCCCCGCTCCACCATCCGGGGCAGCACGTCGCGGCAGAGCCGCACGGGGGTGAGCAGGTTGAGCTGGTACATCGCCGCCATGTCGTCGTGGTCGGCGGCGAGCGCATCGCCGGCGAGGTCGACGCCCGCGTTGTTCACCAGCACGTCGACCGGGCCCGCCTCGCGCTCGACCCGCGCGACGAGGTCGGCCACGGTGGCGCGGTCGGTGAGGTCGGCGGGGTGGGCGGTGCCCCCGAGGCGGTCGGCCAGCGCGGCGATGGCGTCGCCGGAGCGGGCGACGAGGGCGACGGTGGCTCCCGCCGCCGCGGCGCGCTCGGCGATGGCCTCGCCGATCCCGCGGGAGGCACCGGTGATGAGCACACGTCGTCCGTCGAGTCGCACGGCGACACGGTAGGGGCCAGTACGGTCCCGGACGTGATCCACGTCGACGCAGACGGCCCGGTGGGTGGGCTCATCATCGATCGCCAGCACGTCCGCAACGCGGTCGACGCCGACGCGCTCGTCGAGCTGCGGGCCGGGCTCGACCAGCTCGTCGCCGCCGACGTGCGGGTGGTGGTCCTGTCGGGGGCGGGCGGCCACTTCTGCGCCGGCGCCGACCTCTCGACCCTCGAAGACCGCGCCTTCACGGTGCTGCTCCGCGAGGTGCTCGACCGGATCGCCGGTGCGCCGGTGCCGGTCATCGCCGCGCTCGAGGGTGCGGCGCTCGGCCTCGGGACCCAGCTGGCCATCAGCTGCGACCTGCGCACCGCCACCGCCGACGCCCAGATGGGCATCCCCGCCGGCCGGCTGGGGCTGATGGTCGACCACGAGACCGTCGCCCGCCTGTCGCTCCTCGCCGGCCACGGCACCGCCCAGGCGATGCTGCTCGGCGCCGAGGTGGTCCGTGGCGCCGACGCCCACCGTGTGGGCCTGGTGCAGCGGATCGGCACGGTCGACGACGCCCGCGAGTGGGCGTCGGCCATCGCCCGGCTCGCCCCGCTGGCGGTGGGCGGGCACAAGGTGTCGCTCGCCGCCGCCGCTCGCGGCGATCGCGCCGCGCCCGAGGCGCGGGCTGCGTTCGACCGGGCGTGGGCCAGCGCCGACCTGCGCGAGGGCATCGCCGCCTTCCACGAGCGCCGCCCGCCTGCGTTCGAGGGGCGCTGAGCGCCGCTCGCTCCGCGCAGGAACGTGGGGCGGGGCGCGGATCGGTGCTCAGGTGAGCGGAGCGGTGAGGGGGGCGCCGGACAGCATGAGGGCGGCGCAGCGCGCGGCGCGGCGACCGTCGGACCAGTCGACCGGGCTCGGCGCCAACACCACGTAGTCGAGGGACGACTCGGCCCACGGCTCGCCGACGGCGGCCTCGAAGGCGGCGAGGCACGCCCGATCGGCCGCCTCGGCCACCAGCGTCCGGCCCGGCCACGCGTCGTCTGGTCCGCCGAGCTCGACGAGGGCGATGACCTGCAGGTCGTGCGGCGTCGAGCAGGCCACCCGGTCGACGAAGCGGGCCCCGGTGAACGAGTCCTCCGCGCCGACCAGGCAGTCACCGACCTCGGTGCGGCCGGCGAGCACCCGCTCGGCGGCGACGGTGGTGGTCGTGGTCACGGGGGCCGCCGCGACCGCCGCGCCGTTCGCCGCGCCGTCCGCCGCGCTCGAGGCCGACGGCTCGGCCGCGTACTCGGCGCAGCCGGCGGCGAGCGCCGCCGCGGTGACCAGCACCCCCACGAGGCGACGGGCCCGGGCGGTCATCCGGCGATCCCCACCGGGGCGACGAGCGGGGCGCCGGCGAGGTCGACGACCGCGCACACCACGTGGCGGTCACCGGCCCGCCAGGCCGCCGCCGGCGGGCGGAGGTGGACGATCTCGAGCCCCGACGTGGCGTAGGGGCGGCCGAGCGCGGCTTCGAACGCGCCGAAGCAGCGCTGGTCGGCGGCGGCCCGCACCGCGTCGTCGCCCGGGAACGGGGCGTCGGCACGATCGTCGAGGGCGAGCACGGCGTACACCTCACCATCGTGGGCCACGTCGCACGGCACCGTCTCGATGCTCGTCACGAGGGCGGCGTCGGGGTCGCGGAGCGCAGCGTCGACGATGCAGTCGCCCACGGCCAGGTCGAGCCCGTCGGCGGGCGCGTCGCCCCCGGCGTCGCCGTCGTCGGCCGCCGCGGCCTCGGAGGTGGTGGTGACGGGGGCGGACGTCGTCGTCGCCGCGGGTCCGGCAGTCGCGTCGGTCGGATCGACGTCGGGCGCGTCAGGGGCGACCGTCGTGGCCGGTGCGACGGCGGTGCCGGACGGTTCGGGTGACGACGTCGGATCGTCGGCGGTCCCGGCGCCGCACGCGGCGAGCCACAGACCGGCGACGATCAGTACGCCGGCAGCAGCAGGTCGACGTAGAAGAAGCACGCGAAGAGCACGGCGAGGAAGACAGGGGTGGTGAGGGCGTAGACGGGCCAGCGTCGCCACCGCTGGCCGAGCAACCACCCGCAGAGCAGCACGCCGGCGGCGAGGACGCCCCACACCACCGCCGGGCCGAGGGCGTCGGGGTCGCCGCCGAGGCCCTCGCCGAAGCCCTCGTCGACCGGGGCGGCCAGCTCGATGTCGTCGCCGTCGTCGTCGGACCCGTCCTCGTCGGGGAGCTCCACGATCGGGGGCACGGTGGTGGGGGTGGGCGGGGCCGGCTCGATCTCCTCTTCGAGGAGGGCGGTGACGATGATCCGCTGGCGCGAGCTGAACTTGGGGTGGCAGGCGCTGAGCGTGAGCCGGTTGTCGCCGAAGTCGTCGAGGACCTCGACCGCGGTCGGGGGCACGATGAAGTGACCGAGCTCGACGCTCTCGTCGTCGGGGTCGGGGTGGGCCATCACCCGGTAGGTGAACGAGCCCTGGAGGGTGTCGACGATGATCGGGTCGCCCGGGCGGAGCTGATCGATGTCGTGGAACGGTTGGCCGTAGGTGGTGCGGTGCCCGGCGATGGCGGCGTTGCCGGCCTGGCCGGGGAGCGGGGTCGACGGGAAGTGCCCCGGCCCGAGCTTGAGGTCGCTCACGCCGACGCCGTACACCACCGTCTGGTCGACGCCGATCGTGGGCATGCGGATCCGGGCGATCGGGTCGCCGTTCACGGGCGCCAGCGCGGCGAGGACCTCGGGATCGATCGTCGTGGTGGTGGGGGCGACCGTGGTGGTCGGGGCGGTGGTGCTCGGCCCGCTGGTGGTGGGCGGGGGGACCGTGGTCGGGGCGACCGTGGTCGTCGGCGCGTCGCCCACCTCGGCGAGTCGCTCGGCGAACTCGTCCTCGAGGCGGTCCTGGGCCCGGGCCTGCTGGATCCCCGTGCCCCAGAGCTGGTAGCCGACGAAGAGCAGCAGCACCAGGCCCACGCCGATGAGGGTCCGCCCCACACCGCCCACCACCTGGGCCACGCGCCGGCTCATCCTGGGAAGGGCCACGACGGAGCAGGGTACCGGCGCGGTCCGCGTCGTCCCGGTCACCCCCCGTCGCCCGCCTTGGTCCACATCGTGGGCCACCGGTACCCTCACGTCGTCGCCATGGAGCCCGTCGTCCACCTTCGCGCCGCGGTCTCCCTCCTCGGGCGCTTCCCCGCCCTCGCCGGCGTCGACCTCGACGTGGCGCACGGTGAGATCGTCTTGGTGCAGGGACCGAACGGAGCCGGCAAGACCACCTTGTTGCGCGCCTGCGCCGGGTTGGTCCCGGTGGTGGCCGGTGAGGCGCGGGTGCTGGGTCACGACCTGCGGGTCGACCGGCGCGCCGTGCGCACCCGCGTCGGCCTGCTCGCCCCCGGGCCGGCGCTCTACGACGAGCTCACCGTCGCCGACAACCTGGCGTTCTGGACCCGTGCCGCCCGGGCCGACCGCGCCGACGCCGACGTGGCCATGGACCGCCTCGGCCTCGCCGGCCGGCTGCGCGACGTGCCGGTCGGTCGCTTGTCCACCGGCCAGCGCCGGCGGGTCGCCATCGCCGTGCTCGTGGCCCGCCGACCCGAGCTGTGGCTGCTCGACGAGCCGCACGCCGGCCTCGACCACGAGGGTCGCGACCTGCTCGACGAGCTGGTCCGCGACGCCGCCGCGGCGGGCGCCACCGTGCTGGTCGCCTCCCACGAGCTCGAGCGGGCCCACGCCCTCGCCGCCCGTCGGGTCGTGGTGGCCGGCGGGGTCGTCGCCGCCGACGAGCGCACCCCCGGTGGGCCGTCGCCCAGGGAGGACGCCGCCGGTGTGGCGTGACGCGGCGCTCGTCGCCGGCAAGGACCTGCGCCTCGAGGCGCGCTCGCGGGTGGCCACCAACCAGCTGGCGCCGTTCGCGCTGTTGGTCCTCGTGCTGTTCGCCTTCGCCCTCGACCCCGACCGGGGCATCCTCGAGCGGGCCACCGCCGGCCTCTACTGGGTGGCGGTGCTGTTCAGCGCCGTGCTCGCGGTGGAGCGCTCGTTCGCGGTCGAGTCGGGCGACGGCGTGCGCGACGCGCTGCGGCTCTCGGGCATCGAGCCCGCCGGGTTCTTCCTCGGCAAGGTCGGCGCCCTCGCGGCGCTCCTCCTCGCCCTCGAGGTGCTGCTGCTCGGTGGCGTGGTGCTCTTCTACGACCGCGAGCTCACCGGGTGGCTCCTGCTCGTCGCCACCACGCTGGCCGCGACCGCAGCGATCGCGGCCGCCGGTACGCTCTATGGCGTGCTGGCGGCCGGCCTCAGGGTGCGAGAGACCCTCCTGCCCCTCCTGCTCCTCCCCGTCCTGGCGCCGGTGCTCATCGGCGCCACCCGGGCCTTCGAAGCCGCGTTCGCGGGCACCAGCGCCGAGGGCTGGCCCTGGACGGGGCTCATCACCGTGTTCGCCGTCGTCTACCTCGCCGTGGGCTCGCTGGCCTTCGGCACCCTCATGGAGGAGTCGTGATCACCGCCCCCGAGTCCACGGGCTCACCGGCCACCCGGGTGCTCGGCGCCGTCACCCTCGGCGGCGTCGCCCTGCTGGTGTTCTTCGCGTTCGTGGTCAGTCCGGCCGACCTCGTCCAGGGCGACTCGGTGCGGCTCATGTACGTGCACGTGCCGTCGGCGTGGACCGCCTACGCCATGTGCGCCATCGCCACCGGGGCGAGCATCCGCTACCTCCGCAAGGGCACCGACGGGGCCGACATCACCGCGCACGCCGCGGTCGAGATCGCCGCGGTGTTCACCGCCCTCACCCTCGTCACCGGGTCGGTCTGGGGCCGCCCCACGTGGGGCGTCTACTGGGTGTGGGACGCCCGGCTCACCACCACCGCGCTGCTCATGTTGCTGCTCCTCGGCTACCTCGCCATCCGCCAGGTCGACGCCGCCCCCGAGGTGCGGGCCAAGCGGGCCTCGGTGGTCGGGGTGCTGCTCGTGCCCAACGTCATCCTCGTGCACCAGTCGGTGGAGTGGTGGCGGAGCCTGCACCAGGACCCCACGGTGCTCGCCCGCGATCTCGACCCCAAGATCGACGGCATGATGCTGTTCACCCTCATGCTCGGCGTGGCCGTGTTCAGCCTGATCGCGGCGTGGCTCCTCATCCACCGCTTCCGGCTCGCGTGGCTCGAGCGCCAGGTCGAGGCGTCGGGGCTCGACGACGCCATCGAGGCCCGCCGGGCCGAGGCCCTGGCCCACGCCGAGGCCGTCACCACCGCACCGTCGGAACCCACCCGGTCCGAACCGACCGCCGACGAACCCGGGGTGGCCCGATGAGCCACCTCCCCTACGTCCTCGTCGGGTGGGGCATCGTGCTCACCACCCTCGGCACCTACGCCGCCCGACTCGTCCTGCGTGGCCGGCAGCTCAGCCGGCAGGTCCCCCCGGAGCGTCGTCGATGGGCGAGCTGAACGCCGATCCCACCCCTGTCCCCGATCTCACCCCGCGCACCGGTCCCGCGCCCCGGCGCCGTCGGCGCAACGTCCCCGCGCTGTTGGCCGTCGGCCTCGTGCTGGCCGGGCTGCTCGTCGTGGTGTTCAACGGCCTCGGCGACGCCACCCTCTTCTTCCGCAACGCCGACGAGGCCGTCGAGCAGCGCGCCGAGCTCGTCGACCGGCGCTTCCGCCTCCAGGGCGTCGTCGACGGCGAGTCGATCCGCTCGAGCCCCGTGGGAGCCGACTTCGTCGTCACCTACAACGGCGTCGACGTCACCGTCGCCCACCAGGGCGACCCGCCCCAGCTGTTCCAGGCCGGCATCCCCGTGGTGCTCGAGGGCAGCTGGATCCGTGTCGGCGACTCCGACGTCCCCGGCCCCGCCGCCGACCTGCCCACCGACGGCGGCTGGTACTTCGCGTCCGACCGCATGCTGGTGAAGCACACCGAGGTCTACATCGAGGACAACCCCGAACGGGTGTCCGACTACGGCGAGGGGCCCCTCGCCGAGGATCCCGCCGTCGACCCCGACGAGGGGTGAGCGCGCCGTGAACGCCACGCTCGGCACCGCCGGCGTCATCCTCGGGCTCCTCGGCGCGCTGTTCGGCGCCGTCACGCTCCTCGTGGGGCTGGTGCGCCACCAGCCGGCCCGCCTGCGCCAGGCCCCCACCTACGCGGCGCTGGTCCTCGCCGGGGCGACGATCGCCACCATCGCCATGCTGCGAGCGCTCATCACCCGCGACTTCACCGTGCGCTACGTGGCCGACAACGGGTCGAGCCTCACGCCGCCGCTCTACAACTTCGCCACGCTGTGGGGCGCCCTCGAGGGCTCGATCATCTTGTGGGTGCTCGTCCTCGCCGGCTACCTCGCGCTGGTGGTGTGGAAGTTCCGCGCCCGGCTCACCGACCCGCTCGTGGGGTGGGCGCTGCTCACCATGATGGTGGTGGCTGCCTTCTTCTTCGCCCTCATGATGGGTCCCGCCGACCCGTTCGTGCGCTTCGACCCGCCGCCCGGTTACGACGGGCCCGGCCCCAACCCGCTGCTGCAGAACCACCCCCTCATGGCGTTCCACCCGCCGATGCTCTACCTGGGCTACGTCGGGTTCACCGTGCCGTTCGCCTTCGCCATCGCCGCCCTGGTCACCGGTCGGGTCGGCGAGGGCTGGCTGGTCGCGACCCGGCGCTGGACCCTGTTCGCCTGGGGCTTCCTCACCAGCGGCATCATCCTCGGCGCCTGGTGGGCCTACGAGGTGCTCGGCTGGGGTGGCTACTGGGCGTGGGACCCGGTCGAGAACGCCTCGTTCCTCCCGTGGCTCACCGCCACCGCCTATCTCCACTCGGTCATGGTCCAGGAGCGCCGCGGCATGCTGCGGGTCTGGAACCTGTCGCTGCTCTGCGCCACGTTCGCGCTCACCATCCTCGGCACGTTCATCACCCGCTCCGGGGTGCTCGACTCGGTGCACGCCTTCACCGAGGGCAGCATGGGGCCGGTCCTGCTCGGGTTCTTCGCCGTCATCGTGCTGGTGTCGGTCGGGCTCATCGGATGGCGCGGCGATCGGCTCCGCTCACCGGGATCGATCGACTCGCCGGTGTCGCGCGAGGGCGCGTTCCTCGCGAACAACGTGCTGTTCGGGGCGTTCGCGTTCGTGGTGCTGCTCGGCACCGTGTTCCCGCTGCTCATCGAGGCGTGGAACGACGACCGCATCTCGGTGGGCGAGCCCTACTTCGACCGCATGGCCGTGCCCATCGGGCTGGCCCTCCTGTTCATGATGGCCGTCGCCCCGGTGCTGCCGTGGCGGGCCACCAACACCGAGGTGCTCGCCACCCGCCTGCAGTGGCCGGCGTGGGTGGGCGTCGGCGCCCTGGTGGTGGCCGTCGCCCTCGGCCAGACCGGCCTCGGCACCCTGCTCGGCTACGGGCTGGCCGGCTTCGCCGCCGGCTCGGCGCTGCGCCAGATCGTGCTCGCCACCCGCCGCCAGGGCTGGCGCGGCTTCGTCGGGCGGGCCAACGGCGGCATGATCGTCCACCTCGGGGTCATCCTCATCGGCGTGGCCATCATCGCCTCCAACGCCAACCTCACGTCGCGCGAGCTCACCCTCGCCCCGGGTGAGTCGGCGGTGGTGCACGGCCACACCCTCACCTACGAGGGCATCGAGGTCGTCGACCTCGGCCGCAAGATCCAGACCCGCGCCGCCGTCCGCATCGACGGTGGTCAGGTCTACGAGCCGGCCATCTCCGACTTCGTCCTCACCGGCCAGCGCATCGGCACGCCGTCGGTGCGCACCACCTGGCGCGACGACATCGCCCTCACCCTGCTCGACGTGCCCGCCGACCCCGCCGACCCCGCCACCATCCGCGCCGTCGTCCAGCCCCTCATCGTGTGGCTCTGGATCGGCGGCGGGGTCATCGCGCTGGGCACGATCCTCGCCGCCTTCCCCGGCGGTCGGCGTCGCCCCACCGACCCCGTGTCGGCCCCGGTGGCCGCGGGCACCGGCGCTCCGCGAGGTGCCGAGCCGTCCACCCCCGACGCCCCGCCCGCCGACGATCGCGACCCCATCGCCGTCCCCGGAGGAGGTGGGGCGTGAGCGCCACCGACGAGCACCTCCCCGCCGACGAGGCCCGGCCGCGCACGGCGCTCGTGTCGAGCATCGTCGTGGGCGTGCTCACGCTGGCGCTGGTGGCGATCCTCGCCACCCGCGATCCCGCGGCCGACGACGTCACCGCCAGCCCGCTCGTCGGCGGCGTCGCCCCCGCCATCGAGGGCACCACGATCGACGGCGAGGCGTTCAGCCTCGACGACCTGCGGGGCCGCTGGGTGGTCGTCAACTTCTTCGCCACCTGGTGCGCACCCTGCATCGTCGAGCACCCCGAGCTGATCTCGTTCCGCGAGCGCCACGCCGCCATCGGCGACGCCGAGGTGGTCAGCGTGTCGATCAACGACCGCCCCGCCGACGTCGAGCGCTTCTTCCGCGCGAACGGCGGCGACTGGCCGGTGCTCGCCGAGGGGGTGCGCTCGGTCCCCATCGCCTGGGGCGTCACCGCCCCGCCCGAGTCGTTCCTCGTGAGCCCCCAGGGGTTCGTCGTCGCCAAGCTCACCGGCGGGGTCACCGACGCCGACCTCGAGTCGGTCCTCACCGAGGCGCGCGGGGGTGGCGGATGACCCCCGAGCGCCCCGCCGCCCCTCGGTCGGCTCCCGCCCGCCGTCGCCAGCTCGTCGTGTCGTGGGCGGCCGCGGGCGTCGTGGTCGTGGTCGCGCTGGCCGTGGGGCTCGCCAACGACGCGCCCCCCACCGCCGCCGAGCGGGTCCAGCAGCTCACCCGGGAGTTCGCCTGCCCCACCTGCGACGGCCAAGCCGTCGCCGAGAGCGATGCGCTCGTGTCGCGGGAGATCCGCGCCGAGATCGCCCGTCGGGTCCAGGTCGGCCAGCCCGACGACGAGATCCGCGGCGCCCTCGCCGCCGCCTACGGCGAGGAGTTCCTGCTCACCCCGAGCGCCGGGGGCGCCTCGAGCCTGGTGTGGGTCCTCCCCGTGGTCGCGCTGGTCGTCGGCCTCGCCGTCGTCGTCGCCGTCGTGGTCCGCTCACGACCCCGCCCGGTCGACGTCTCCGACGCCGACCGACGGCTCGTCGAGCAGGCGCTGCAGAGCCGACACCCCGACCCGACGTGACCAGCGCCCGTCGCACCACCGACCGGCGCGCCCTCGACCCCGACGCCCTCGCCGCCCTCGAGGAGGAGCGCGACTTCCTCCTGCGCTCCCTCGACGACCTCGAGCGCGAGCGTGACGCCGGCGACCTCACCGACGACGACTACGTCACCTTGCGCGACGACTACACCGCCCGGGCGGCGGCCGTCCTGCGGGCGCTCGACGACCGCCGGGTGGCGTCCCAGCGCGCCCGCGCCGCCCGTCGGCGACCGCTGCGCACCCTGATCGTGGTGGTGCTCGTCGGGCTCGGTGCCGTCGGGTCGGGCCTGCTCGTCGCCAACCTCGCCGGCGACCGCACCGCCACCGGCGAGATCAGCGGCTCGGTCCCGCTGACCACCGGCCAGCGCCTCGCCGGGTGCCTGCAGCTCGCCAACGCCGGACAGATCCTCGAGGCGCTGCAGTGCTACGACGAGATCCTCGCCGAGCAGCCCGCCAACGCCGAGGCGCTCACCTACCGGGGGTGGAGCCTCGTGCTGGCCGGGCTGGCCGGGGAGGGGTGGCGCTGGCTCGACGCGGCGGTGGCGGCCGACCCCGAGTTCCCCGACGCCCGCGCCTTTCGGGGCATCGTGCTCAACGCGTGGTGCCGGCCCGAGGAGGCGATCGTCGAGCTCGACGCGCTCGACGCGATCGGTGCCCTGCCCGAGATCCAGGCCCTCGTCGAGGGACGCGGCATCCGGGCGCAGTCCGAGGCGCTCCTCGACGCCCGCGCCGAGGTCCCCGCGGTGGCCGAGCCCCCGCCCCCCGCCGACCCCGCCGACCCCGCCGCGCTCGACCAGTGCGGCACGTTCATCGCCGCCGGGGTCCTCGAGCCGCCCGGCTGACCGGCGCGCGAATCACCCGCATCGGGTGACACCTATCGGGCACCTCACGTGCGAGGGTGCGCCGGTGAACACGACCGACGCGGGGTCCACCGCGACCCGTCCCCGGCCCAACTGGGTGGAGATCGTCACCACCATCCTGCTCAGCCTGGCCACGGTCGCCTCGGCGTGGAGCGCGTACCAGTCGGCCCGCTGGAGCGGCGAGCAGACCAAGGAGAACCGGTCCGCCGGCGCGTTCCGCACCGAGTCCACCCGCGAGAGCGGCCTCGCCAACCAGCAGCTGGCCATCGACGTTGGGCTGTTCACCACCTGGCTCGACGCGGTGGCCACCGAGCAGGACGAGCTGGCCGACTTCTACCGCGAGCGCTTCCCCGACCGCCTCGACGTGGCGGTCGAGGCGTGGGCGGCACCGTTCGAGGCGACGGGCGAGGTCCCCGACGGGAGCCCCTTCGACCTCGACAGCTACGTGCTCGAGCCCGCGCTCGAGGCCGAGCGGCTGGTGGCCGAGGCGGAGGCGGCGGCCGACCGCAGCGACGAGAACAACCAGCGCGCCGACAACTTCGTGCTCACCGCGGTGCTCTACGCGTCGGTGCTGTTCTTCGCGGGCATCGCATCGAAGATGAACGGCTGGTACAGCCAGCGGATCGCGGCCGCGCTCGGGATCGTGCTGTTCGTCGCGGCGACGTCGGTGTTGGTCTCGTTGCCCTGGAACGTCGGCTTCTGACCCGGCTCAGGGACGGGGCAGCTCGCCCGATGGTGGTGTGTAGCGGCCCGAGGTGATCCGGCCCGCCTCCACCGACAACGTCCACACCGACCCCTTCTGGCACGGTCCGTCGGGATCGAGGTCGACCCCGCGACGGGCGAGCACCCGCAACAGCTCGGGGATCACGTCGCCGTGCGAGCACAGCGCGACCGGCGCGCCCGTCGCGGCCAGGTCCTCGACGAACGACCGCACCTCTCGGGAGCGAGACCCCTCGGCGAGGACGTCGACCGCCTCGACCCGGATCCCGAGCAGACCGGCCAACGGCTCGACGGTCTGCACGCATCGGGCGTAGGGGCTCGACAGCACCCTCGTCACCCCGAGGGTGGCGAGCTGGTCGGCCAGGTGGGTCGCCTGGCGGCGACCCTCACCGTTGAGCGGTCGAGCGTCGTCGGGGCCGGCCCAACGGCGTCGACTCCCGGCTTCGGCGTGGCGGACCAGGTGGATCGTCACGGGGCTGGACCCTACGCCGCGAACAATCTCGGATCGCGCGCATCCACGGCGGCACTCCCGAGCGAAGCACCATCCGACACCCCGGAGCGACTCCGCTCCGATTCGATCCATGAGGAGAACACCCAATGCGACGTGCCGTGATCGCCGTCCTCGGTGTGCTGATGGCCGCTGCCATCGCCACGCCGGTGCAGGCCCAGTCCGACGCCACCGTGATGCTGCTGCACGGCATCCCCGACACCCCCGTCGACGTCTACGTCGCCGGTGAGGTCGTCGTGCCCGACTTCCAGCCGGCCGCCATGCAGGACCTGTCGGCCTTCGCCGGCGCCACCCTCACCGACATCGCCGTCGTGCCCGCCGGTGGCGAGCTCGCCGATGCCGTCATCGAGATCCCCGAGCTGGCCGTGCCCGCGTCGGGCAACTGGACCGTCGTGGCCCACCTGACCGCTGACGGCACCCCCACCGTCACGCCGTTCGAGAACGACACCAGCGCGATCGCCGCTGGCGAGGGTCGCATCACCGTGCGCCACACCGCCGCCGCCCCGGCCGTCGACATCGTCGTCGGTGACGCCCGCCCGTTCACCAACCTGAGCAACCCGAACGAGGCTGCCGCCGACCTCCCCGCCGGTGAGCTCCCGGCCGAGATCGCCGCCGCCGGTGGCGACGTGCTCGCCTCGGTCGCCGACATCCTCGGCGCCACCCCGTCGGTCACCGAGGGCGTCAACACCATCCTCTACGCGGTGGGCGACCTCGAGGGTGGCTCGTTCAACCTCTACGTCCAGACCATCGAGGGCCTCGGCTCGGCCCCGACCGCGGTCAACACCGGCAACAGCCCGGTCACCGACGACGCCGTCCCGACCGCCCTCGTGGCGCTCGGCATCGCCGTCGCCGGCGCCGCGGCGATCGCCGGCGGCCGCGCCGTCGCCCGCACCCGGGCCTGATCCCCGGACCCGGTACCTCCACGTACCACCGGGTCCCGCACGTGGGGAGGGTCGCTCCGGCGGCCCTCCCCACGCCGCGTCCCGAGCCGCGTCCCGCTCGGTCAAGATGTGCCCCGTCGTCCCTCGTGCCCGGAGCGCGCCCCGCCATGTCGTCTCGTCCCCGTCGGACCCTCCCCGCCGCCGTCGCCCTGCTGGTCGCTCTCACCGTGGTCCTCGCCGCCTGTGGCGGGGACGGCGAGCCGCAACCCGTCGCTGCCGGCGATCTGTCCGCCGTCCCGGCGTTGCAGGAGTCGACCACCACCACCACCGCCCCGCCGCCGGCCCGCTCGGCGCTCGCCGACCAGATCTCCCCGGCCGGCACCGCCGCCGGGCTGCCCGCCCCGTCGGGTCCGGCGCCCACCGCGATGTGGTTCGACAGCGTCGGGGTCGACATGGCGCCGATCATCCCCGTGGGCGTCGAGCCCAACGGCGAGATGGAGATCCCGGGCGCCAGCGAGATCGGCTGGTACCGCTACGGCCCCACCCCGGGGGCCGCGGGCTCCTCGGTGCTCGCCGCCCACGTCGCCTGGGACGGCCGCAACGGTGTGTTCCACCAGCTCACCCGGGCCCAGCCCGGCGACCGGTTCACCATCGCCTACGAGGACGGCACGCTCGCCAACTTCGAGGTCGTCGCCCTCGCCCAGTACGCCAAGGACGAGCTCCCCTTCGACCAGGTGTTCGCTCGCACCGGCGACCCCACCATCACGCTGATCACCTGCGGCGGCGACTTCAACCCCTCGCTGCGCAGCTACCGCGACAACATCGTGGCCTACGCCGTCCCGGTGGCCTGATCAGCGGCCCGACAGGGCGCGCAGGTCGGTGAGGACCCGCTCGAGCGCGGCGAGCGCGGCGTCGATGTCGGCGTCGGTGCTCGACCAGCCGACCGACAGCCGCAGCGACCGGTCGGCGTCGACCCCCATGGCGGCCAGCACCGGCGACGGCTCGAGCGCCTCCGACGAGCACGAGCTGCCGGAGTGCGCCGCCACCCCGGCGCGGTCGAGCCCGAGCAGCACCGGCTGCGGCTCGACGCCCTCGAGCCCGAGGCACACCAGGTGGGGGAGCCGCTCGGTGGGATGGCCGAGTGAGCGGACACCGGGCAGGGCGGTGGCGCCCCGACGGAGCCGGGCCGCCAGCTGATCGGCGGCGGCGATCTCGGTGTCGAGCCGGCCCGGTTCGGCGAGCTCGGCGGCCGCCGCGCCGAAGCCGGCGGCGGCGGGCAGGTTCTCGAGCCCGGCCCGCCGGGCGCGCTCCTGGTCGCCGCCCACCAACAGGGGCGCGAGGCGCAGGCCGCGCCGCACCAGCAGCGCCCCGATGCCCGGCGGGCCGCCCAGCTTGTGGGCGCTGACCGACATGAGGTCGGCGCCGAGGGCGGCGAACCCGAGGTGGGCGCGGCCCACCGCCTGGGCGGCGTCGACGTGGACGAGCACGCCCCGGTCGCGGCACGCGGCCCCGACCTCGGCGACGGGTTGGGTGGTGCCGACCTCGTGGTTGCCCCACTGGACGTGCACCAGGGCGGTGTCGGGCCGGACCACGGCGAGCACGGCGTCGGGGTCGACCCGCCCGGTGCCGTCGACGGCGACGACGCTGACCTCGCCGTGACGGGCGGCGGCGTCGCGCACCGCCGAGTGCTCGACCGCGGTGACGACCTGGTGGGGGACGGCGCCGGCGTCGCGGGCCCGGGCGGCGGCACCCGCCACCGCGGTGGCGATCGACTCGGTGGCCCCGCTGGTGAGCACCACCTCGCGGGGAC
>DATHSN010000379.1:0-9411 GCA_035464115.1 Acidimicrobiales bacterium
GACCGTGCTCACCGGCCTGCCCCTCGACCCGGGCCTCGGGTCGCCCGAGCAGCTCCGCGACACGATCGGCCGCTACGGGGAGGCCGGAGCCACCGAGCTGGTGCTGCACTGGCCCCGCCCCAGCGGCTGGTTCGCCGGCGACCTCGACCGGTTCGAGTCGGTGGTGTCGACGGTGCGCTGAGGCCCGTCAGCCCTGCCAGGGCGACGGGCGGGGCGGGTCGAAGCGGGCCGGGCGGTGCTCGCCCCGAATGGCTGCGAAGGCCATCTCACCCCAGTCGCTCGCGCCGGCCAGCGGCTCGGGGAGCGCGTCCTCGGTGAACCACCCCACGTCGGAGGTCTCGAGGGGGTGGGCCTGCAGCTCGCCCCCGGTGGCCACGCAGTGGAACACCAGCGAGTACAAGGGGATGCGGGTGAAGCCCAGGCGCATGCCGTCGAGCACCGCGAGCAGGCCGCGCACCTCGCACTCGATGCCGGTCTCCTCGTGGACCTCCTTCACCGCCACCTCGGCCGGCGAGTAGCCGATGTCGGCCCAGCCCGTGGGATAGAGCCAGATGCCCGAGTCGGCGCGCTGCACGAGCAGGATCTCGCCGGCGTCGTTGCCGACCACCGCCCCGATGGCCACCTTCGGCGTCTGGTAGCCGGCGACCCCCTGGCCCACGCCCTTCATCCACTCGTCGACGAGGAAGTCGTGGTCGAAGTGGCTGCCGGCGGCCACCCGGATGTCGGCGGCGACGCTCAGGATCTCCTCGAACCGCTCACGCTCGTAGAGGCTCTCGGTGAACCCGAGGCCGGTGCGGGCGATGCCGGCGAGGGCCTCGCTCCAGCGGACGAGGTCCTGGGGCGTGCAGACACGAGGATCGTCGTCGTCGGCCATCGAGACGACGCTAGCCCTGTGCGACCACGGTCCCACGGTCGACCGGGGCCGCGCTGCGCTCGCCGCCCACCGCCAGCGAGATGGCCTCGCGGACCGTGGCCAGGCGCTCGGGGTCGAGGAGCTTGCGGCCGTCGGCGTCGACGACGTAGAACGCGTCGACGACCTCGGCGCCGAGCGTCTGGACCCGCGCCGAGCGGATGTCGAGCCCGAGCCCGGCGAGGGCCCGGGTGATCCGGAACAGCACCCCGATGCGGTCGGCGGTGTGGACCTCGATGACGGTGGCCCGCGCCGACACCACGTTGTCGACCAGGATCCGGGTGGGGGCGACCGCTGCGGCGCGGGGCCGACGGATGGTCGACCGGCTCCGCTCGGCGAGGCGGGTGTCGATGGGGAGCCGACCGTCGAGCGCCTGGTGCACCGCGGCGACGATGCGGGGCCACGGTGGCTCGCCGTCGACGGCGCCGACGACGAACTCCGACAGCGCCCGTCCGGCATCGGAGTGCGCTCGGGCGGCGACGATGGGCGCGCCGCTGACCGCCAGCGCGCCGGCCACCGCCGAGAAGAGCCCGGGGCGGTCGTCGTCGACCACCAGCAGCGCGTCGGCCGCGCCCCGCACGACGCGCTCCCCCGATGCCATGGCCACGAGGTGGTCGGGGGTGGGGAAGCCCCCGCTGACGGCCTCGGCCAGGCTGCCGCCGCCGAGGACCACCGAGCAGCGCTCGACCAGCTCGCGCACCAG
Organism: Acidimicrobiales bacterium; assembly: GCA_035464115.1. Lineage (GTDB taxonomy): Bacteria > Actinomycetota > Acidimicrobiia > Acidimicrobiales > SKKL01 > DATHSN01. The sequence goes on from DATHSN010000379.1 coordinate 1,614, forward strand.
CCCGGCCTTCCAGGTGCCCCACGCCGACGGACCGGTGGCCAGCGAGTCGGCTTCGGTGAGGGCGTCGAGCAGCCGCAGGGTGCGCAGGTCGCCGACCGCCTCGACGACGCTGGCGATGGTGCCGTCGTCGGAGAGGTCGCGGCGGGTGGCGATGTCGGGCAGCAGCAGGTGGTGGCGGACCATGGCGGCGAGCAGCTCGACGTCGTCGGGAGCGAAGCCCAACCGTGGCCCGATCTGCTCGACGAGCTCGATGCCCACCACGGTGTGATCACCCGGGTAGCCCTTGCCGATGTCGTGGAGCAGCGCGCCGACGACCAGCACGTCGGGTCGGTCGACGCGGGTGGTGAGCGACGCCGCGTTGGCCGCGGTCTCGAGCAGGTGCCGGTCGACGGTGAAGCGGTGGTAGGCGTTGCGCTGCGGCTTGCAGTGCACCGACCGCCATTCGGGCAGGATGCGGTCCCAGAGGCCCACGTGGGCGTACGCCTCGATGACCTCGATGGCGTCGGCGCCGGTGAGGAGCAGCTCGACGAGGGCGTCGCGGGCCCGGTCGGGCCAGGGCTCGGGAAGCGCCGGCGCCGAGGCCAGCTGGGTGAGCGACCCACGGTCGATCCAGCACCGTTGGCGGGCGGCGGCGACCGCGGTCCGCAGCGGCAGGGTCGGGTCGGTGACCGGCCCGTCGCCGACGTCGAGGTGGACCCGGCCGTCGCGCAGCACGATGCCGTCGTCGAGGCGCTTGTCGCGCGCCACCAGGCGGCCGATGGGGCCCGGCCCCCGCAGGGTGGACTCGACACGGCCCCACACCTCGTCGCTCGTCCAGGCGACGGCGCGCGCCGCCGTGGCGACCCGGCGCATGAGAGCGTCGGCGTCGGCGTCGCCGAGGGCCGCGGCCACCGCATCCTGCTCCTGGAGCAGCAACCGGTCGCCGGGGCGGCCGGTGCGGCGGTGCAGCTCGACGCGGGCGGCGAGGATCGTCTCGTGGTGGTCGGCCAGGCGCTCGACCGCGTCGCCGAGCAGCACCGCGTGGGCGGCGCCGGCCCAGCGCAGGGCGTGGACGTCGCGCAGGCCGCCGCGACCCTCCTTCAGGTCCGGTTCGAGGAGGAAGGCGACCTCACCGGCCTTGGCGTGGCGGGCCCGTACCGACTCGGCCAGCTCGGCGAGGCGCCGGCGGGCCCGACGAGCCCAGCGGTCACCCGCGGCCGTCCGCAGCTCGTCGGCCAGGCGGGGGTCGCCCGCGATGAGGCGGGCGTCGAGCAGCGAGGTGGCGGTCTCGAGATCGCCGTCGGCCAGCCCGACCGCCTCCCCCACCGTGCGCACCGCATGGCCGAGCTTGAGGCCCTCGTCCCACACCGGATACCAGACCCGGTCGGCCAGGGTGGCGATGTCGCGTGACGGGTCGTGCAGCAGCACGACGTCGAGATCGCTCGCCGGGCTCAGCTCGCCGCGGCCGTAGCCGCCGACCGCGATCAGGGCCACCCCGTCGGCCGGGGCACCCTCGAGCGCCCGGTCGAACACCTCGGCGAGCCAGCGGTCGGCCAGCGCGCTGAGATCGCGGCACAGGTCGGCACCGGTGACGGTGCCGTCGGCGATGAGCTCGGCTCGGGCGGCGCGCACCGGCGGGCCCTACACCGTGCCCGGATCGGCGCGGCGGTCGGCCTCGACCTTCGAGGCCACCTGGCGGGCGGCGATGGCGACGGGGTCCCACACCATCGAGAACGGCGGCGCGTAGGCGAGGTCGAGGTCGATCAGGTCGAAGGCGGTCATGCCCGCGGTGATGGCGGTGGCGGCGATGTCGATGCGCTTGGCGGCGCCGGGGCCGCCGACGATCTGGGCGCCGAGCAGGCGACCCGTGCCCCGCTCGGCGAGGACCTTCACCTGCATCGGTGTGGCGCCCGGCATGTAGCCGGCGATGGTGGGGGCCTCGATGAGCGCCACCAGGTGCTCGAAGCCGGCCTCGGTCGACTCGTGCTCGGTGAGGCCGGTGCGGGCGATCTCGGTCTCGCACAACCGGGTGATGGCGGTGCCGACGACCCCCGGGAACGTGGCGTAGCCGCCGGCGATGTTGATGCCCGCCACCCGACCGGACTTGTTGGCCACCGTGCCGAGGGCCACGTGGATCCGGCGGTTGGAGACCCGGTGGTAGGTGTCGGCGCAGTCGCCGGCCGCCCACACCCCGTCGGCGCTGGTCCGCTGGCGCTGGTCGACCTGGATCGCCCCGCGGCTGCCGAGCGCGATGCCGGCATCGGCCGCGAGCGCCGAGTTGGGGGTGACGCCGAGCCCGAGGATGACCAGGTCGGCGGCGACGGGACCGTCGTCGGTGAGCACCGCACCGGGCTCGAAGCCGGTGACGCCGACCCCGAGCCGGACGTCGATGCCGTGGCGCCGCATCGCATCGGCGACGTGGACCGCCATGTCGGCGTCGAGGGTGCGCATGACCTGCGGGGCGACGTCGAGCACGGTGACCTCGGCCCCCCAGGTGAGGAACGCCTCGGCCATCTCCAGGCCGATGTAGCCGCCACCCACCACCACGACGTTCGAGCACCGGCTGGCCCGAGCCTGCTCGAGCAGGCTGGCCGCGTCGTCGAGGGTCTGCACGCCCCGCACGTGGGGCAGGTCGATGCCCGGGAGGTCGGGCCGCAACGGGCGGGCGCCGGTGCCGATGAGCAGCTGGTCGTAGCCGAGCTCGAACGTGCGCCCCCGCTCCAGGTCGCGGACCTCGACGGTGCCGGCCGCGGTGTCGATGGCGGTGGCCTCGTGGCGCATCCGCACGTCGATGCGCTGGCGGTCGCGGAACTGCTGGGGGGTGCGGGCCACCAGGTCGTCGAGCTCGTCGACCAGGCCGGCCACGTGGTACGGGATGCCGCACGCCGAGTAGCTCGTCCAGCTGCCCCGCTCGAGGGCCACGATCTCCATGTCGGGACGCCGCCGCCGGGCCTGCGACGCCGCCGTCATGCCCGCTGCGTCGCCGCCGATCACCACCAGTCGCTCAGCCACGCCCGGACCCTAGTGGTCGCCCCCGTCGGTCCCCGAGCCCGTGGGCCGGGCCGCCGCCGGGGGTCCGCCCCCGGTGTGGCAGGCTCGACGTCCATGTCCGTGCGCGACGACTGCCGTCACTACTCCTCGCGGAGCCTCCCCGGGGGCGACGCGGTCCAGCGCTGCAAGCTCGACGTGAACGAGACCGCGCCCTTCGCCTGCCCCGAGGGCTGCCTGTTCTTCGAGCCCCGCTCGATCACCGACACCGGCTGGCGCCGCACCGACGAGAGCTGACCGGGTCGGTCCGGCGCTCCGTTCAGCAGTCGACCGCAGCCCGCAGCGCCTCACACGCCTCGGAGAGCCGCATCGGGTCGAGCGTGCACTGCCGCTCGACCAGGTAGGCCTTGGCCACCACACGCAGGTTGTCGAAGCTCGCGACGCACTCGGTCGGCATGCCGTCGTTCGTCCCCAGTCGGAGCTCGGTCGGGATGTCGCGGATCGTTCGCGTCACCGGCGCCGCGAGCACGCTGTTGAGAACGGGGATGGCGGCCGTCCTGGTCATGACGAGGAAGGGCCGACGACCGACGTCGTCGATCTCTCCCCACCAGACCTCGCCCCGCCTCGGCTCGGTCACCACGGCTCCTCGGCGATGGCGTCGCGAAGCGATGCGATCGCCGCTGCTGCCTCGGCGTCGGTCGGGGGCGTGCGCTGGTACCCCTCCACGATCGCGAGGTCGTCCCGGCGGCGCCGATCGAGCTCCACCAGCGCATCGATGCCGGCACGCACCGCGGCAGCTCGAGTCGGGTAGACGCCTCGGTCCACGAGATCGTCGAGCATCGCGAGCTGCTCCGTCGGGAGGCGCACCGCGATCTGCTCGGTTGCCATGGCCGGAGCATACCGTTGTGGTATGCGGAGCGGTGTTCGACTCTGCCGAAGTCATCGGCTGGTGACCTCGTCGATGAGCTCGTCGACCTCGGCGACGGGGGCCACGGTGAGCATCCACCGGCCGCCCTGCTTGTCGAGCAGCGCCCAGCGGCCGTCGCGGCCCCGCCGCAGCTGGCAGCTGCCGACGCTGATGCGGTTGCCCCGCACCCGGATCGAGCGGGGACCGACCCCGGCGGCGAGCAGCGCGTCGCGGGCCACCGCCATGTCGGTGACGGGGGCGATCCACATGTCCTCGTCGAGCACCGCCACGCCCGCGGCCCCGCCGATGCGCCATGCCGCGGCCCGGGCGGCGAGGTCGGCGTCGGTGACACCGGCCCGGATCGCCAGCGCCCGCCGGCCGTCGGCGTCGAGACCGGCGGCGAGACGGGCCAGGTCGGTGCCGGTGTCGAGGTCGAGCGCCGCGCCGCCGCCGCCGAGCCGCAGCTCCCACGCCCGCTGCGCGGCGTCGGCGGCCAGGCGGCGCAGCCCGTCGGCCGTGAACGGCGCGGCGGCGGGAGGGTCGCTCGGCCACGGCGCGGGCCGCCCGGGGCCGGACCGCGGCGCGGTGGGCACGGTGGGCAGCGGACCGGGCTCGCGGTGCCAGGCGTCGCGGGCCACCACCCCCGGGTCGCCCGGGGACGCGGTGGCGGCGGTGGCCTCGACCCCCACGCCGGCGCCGGCGCGGCGGGCCCGGATCTCGCCGAGGACCGCGGCCCGGTCGAGGCCCCGCAGCAGCAGGACCACGAACGGGTCGTCGTCGAGGGCGTCGGCCACCAAGTAGCAGACGGCGGCGGCGTGCTTGCACGGCTCGGCCCAGTCGGGGCAAGAGCAGGCGGTGCGCAGCTCGCCCGAGCGGGGAAGGATCTCGACGTCGACGGCGCGGGCGTCGGCGTCGATGCCGGGGTCGAGCTCGCCGTCGAGGAGCGCGGCGGCGTGGGCGGCGCGGGCCACGATGGCGTCGAGCACGCAGTCCCACTCGTCGGGGCGGAAGGTGCGCACCTGGAGCACGACGTCGTAGGGCTCGACCCGCGAGCCCCACACCCGGGCGTGGACCCGACCGGGCTCGATGGTGAGGTCGCGGGCCCGGGCGGTGCGGGCGTAGGTGCGGCCCCGGGGCAGGCGGTTGGGATCGTGGACGGCCCGACCCTCGAGGGCGTCGAGCCAGGCCCGGCCCCACCAGGTGTGCCCGAAGGTGCGGCGGGGCGGCATCACGGGCCCCCGAGGGCGACGAGGTCGGCCAGCTCGGCGTCGGACAGCTCGGTGAGCCAGGCCTCGCCGCCGCCGACCACGGCGTCGGCGAGCTGGCGCTTGGTGTCGAGCACCGCGGCGATGCGCTCCTCGAGGGTGCCCTCGCAGATCATGCGGTGGACCTGCACCGGGCGGTCCTGGCCGATGCGCCCGGCGCGATCGCTGGCCTGGTCCTCGACCGCGGGGTTCCACCAGCGGTCGTAGTGCACGACGTGGGTGGCCCGGGTGAGGTTGAGCCCGGTGCCGCCCGCCTTGAGCGACACCACCAGCACCGGGTGCTCGCCGGCCTGGAAGCCGTCGACGAGGGCCTGGCGGGCGGGGATCGACGTGGACCCGTGCAGGAACCGGGCGCCGATGCCGAGAGCGTCGAGGTGGGCGGTGAGCAGCTTGCCGAGGGCGACGAACTGGGTGAAGACCAGCACCGAGTCGCCCTCGTCGGCGATGACGCCCACCAGCTCGGTGACGGCCTCGAGCTTGCCGGAGCGACCGGCGAGCGGAGCCTCCTGGCCGAGGTACTGGGCGGGGTGGTTGCAGATCTGCTTGAGCGCGGTGAGCAGCTTGAGCACCAGGCCGCGCCGGTCGATGCCCTCGGCGTCGGCCACCTCGGTGAGCAGCTCGGCCACCACGGCGCGGTAGAGGGTGGCCTGCTCGGCGGTGAGGCCGACGAAGCGGTCGGTCTCGGTCTTGGGCGGCAGGTCGGGCGCGATGTCGGGGTCGAGCTTGCGGCGCCGCAGGAGGAACGGGCGCACGGTGGCGGCGAGGCGGGCGGTGGCGTCGGGGTCGCGGTCGCGCTCGACGGGCACCGCCACGTCGCGCTGGAACGCCTCGAGCGGGCCGAGCAGGCCGGGGGTGGTCCAGTCGAGCAGCGCCCACAGGTCGGACAGGCGGTTCTCGACCGGGGTGCCGGTGAGGGCGATGCGGGCCGGCGCGGGCACGGTGCGCAGCGCCCGGGCGGTGCGCGAGTAGGGGTTCTTCACCGCCTGGGCCTCGTCGGCGACGACCAGACCCCACGCCGCGGTGGCCAGCTCGGCGGCGTCGCGGCGGACCACGCCGTAGGTGGTGACGACGATCTCGTCGGGGGCGAGGTCGTCGAGGCTGCGGCCACCGCCGTGGTGGCGACGAACCGGGACCCCGGGGGCGAAGCGGGCCGCCTCGCGCTCCCAGTTGCCGAGCAACGTGGCCGGGCACACGACGAGAGTGGGGCCCCGACCGCGCCGGGCCAGGTGCAGGCCGAGCACCTGGATGGTCTTGCCGAGGCCCATGTCGTCGGCCAGCACCCCGCCGAGGCCGAGCTCGGCCATCTCGACCAGCCAGTCGATGCCCCGCTGCTGGTAGGGACGCAGGGTGGCGTGCAGCCCCGGGGGCGGGACGCCGGCCCGGCGATCGGCCAGGCCGCGGAGCCGGTCGGCCAGGTCGACCAGGGGGCCCTCGATCTCGGCGGGGACCTCGGCGCCGTCGACGGTGAGCTCGCCCGACAGGGCGGCGGCCAGCACCTCGCCGGTGCGGACCGGACGCCGCTCGGCCAGGCGGCGGAGCTGGGCGGGGTCGGCGCGGACCCACCGGCCCCGCAGCCGGACCATCGGCCGCTTGGCCTCGGCGAGGGCGGCGAGCTCGGCGTCGGTGAGGTCGTCGCCGTCGATGGTGGCCCGCCACCGCAGCTCGCCGAGCCCGGCGAGATCGAGCCCGGCGCCCGCAACCGTCTCGGGACGGGGGGTGGACACCACGGGGCGCAGCTCGACGGGGCGCAGCACCTCGGCGGGCCACAGCACGGGGAGCCCGGCGCCGGCGAGGTCGTCGACGACCGGTCCGAACAGCTCGTCGGCTTCGGCATCGTCGAGCGCCAGGCGGTCGGGGCGGGCGTCGGCGAGGAGCCGAGCGATGGGCGCCCACACCCGCGCGGCCCGCCGCAGGGTGAGGAGCAGCGCGGTGTCGAGGTCGGTGCCGAAGCGGGCGGTGACGGCGAGCGGTGCGTCCCACAGGTCGGCGGCGGCGACGACCAGCCCGGGATCGATGCGGCTGCGGACCTCGAGGATGCACTCGACCGGCGCGTCGGGCACGTCGGGGAGCACGACTCTCAGCGCCGGCGCGCCGTCGGCGCCGCCGGCCGAGGTGGTGGCCGCGAGCCACTCGGCGTGGGCCGACACGTCGTGGGGCTCGGCGCCGGCGAAGGGCTCGTGGCCGACGGCGGTCGACGCCGCCGGGGTGCGCACCAGCGCGTCGGCCACCGCGTCGACGAACGCGCCGACCGCGGCGTGGGGCGACACGATGCGCCGGGGTGGGCCCGCGGTGACGGGGACGCAGTGCGCCGCGGCGGGCAGCGCGTCGGCGAGGGCGACGATGCGGGCGTGGTCGTCGAGGTCGAGGGGGCCGACGCGCCAGGCGTCGGTGCCGTCGGCGGCGACCGACGGGGCGAGCCGGCCGCGGGCGACGAGGTCGAGCGCCACCTGGGTGGCCACCGACCAGGCCCGCACCGACGGCGTGACCTCAGCGGCGGCCGGGAGCGACGCCAGGGCCTCGATGGCGAGACCGACGGGGACCCGCCGGGCCGGCACCGACCGGAGTCGGACCTGGCTGCCCGCCCGCACCACCAGCTCGACGGGCTCGGCGTCGACGCGACCCGAGCGGCGCTCCCGGTCGGCGGCCGCGTCGCCCCAGA
>DATHSN010000380.1:0-3105 GCA_035464115.1 Acidimicrobiales bacterium
CCAGGTCGACGAGCATCACGTGCTCGGCGATCTCCTTGGGGTGCTCGCGCAGCTCGGCGCCGAGGCGGCGGTCGTCCTCCTCGGTGGCGCCCCGCCGGCGGGTGCCGGCGATGGGACGGGAGATGACCCGACCGTCGAGCAACTGGACCATGGGCTCGGGCGAGCAGCCGATGAGGGTGAGCCCGGGCTGGCGCACGAAGTACATGTAGGGGCTCGGGTTGATCTGGCGGAGCACCCGGTAGACGTCGAACGGGTCGGCGCCGAGGTCGAAGTCGAAGCGCTGGGACAGCACCACCTGGAAGATGTCGCCGGCGAGGATGTGCTCCTTGGCCACGTCGACCGCACGGCGATAGTCGGCGGCGCCCATGGTGGAGCGCACCTCGGGCAGCTCGTCGCCGCTCGGCGGGTCGACCAGCGGCTCGGCGAGCGGACGGGCGCCGTCGAGGGCGAGCTGGTCGAGCCGGGCGATGGCGTCGTCGTAGGCGGCGTCGAGGTCGACCGGGGTGGGGTCGTCGGGCACCAGCACCGTCTCGATGAGCGTGACCCGCTGGCGCCAGTGGTCGAACGCGGCGAGCTCGCCGATGACAGAGAGGGTGGCGTCGGGGTGGCCCTGGTCGTCGCGGGGCACGTGGGGCAGGCGCTCGACCTCGCGGACCACGTCGTAGCCGAGGTGGCCGACGAGCCCGCCGTGCAGCGGGGGCAGGTCGGGCAGGTGCGGGGCCCGGTAGCGGGCGAGCAGCGCCTCGACCGCGGCGAGGATGCCCTGGTCGCGGGGGATGTCGGCCGGGAGGTCGCCGGTGATGGTGACGTCGCGCCCCCGGGCGCTCAGGGTGGCGACCGGGTTGCGGCCCACGAACGACCAGCGGCTCCAGCGCTCGCCGTGCTCGACGGATTCGAGCAGGAAGCCCGGCTCGTCGTCGCGGCACAGCCGCGCGAACGCCGACACCGGGGTGGTGAGGTCGGCCAGCAGCTCCCGCCACACGGGCACGACCGTGTGGTCGCGCGCCAGTGCGTGGAAGTCAGCCCGGCTGGGAGTCGTCACCGAACGCCCGGTAGAAGCAGCTGTACTCGCCGGTGTGGCAGGCGCCGTCGCCCTCTTGCTCGACGACGAACAGCAGCGTGTCGCCGTCGCAGTCGTAGTAGCCCTCGCGGACGAACTGGCGGTTGCCCGACGTCTCCCCCTTGCACCAGTACTCCTGGCGCGACCGGCTCCAGAACCAGGTGCGGCCGGTCTCGAGGGTCTGGCGCAGGGCGGCGTCGTTCATCCAGGCCATCATCAGGACCTTGCCGGTGCCCTCCTCCTGGATGATGGCGGGCACCAGCCCGTCGGCGTTGTAGGTGACCTGGGCGAGGTCGGACTCGCGCAAGGTGAGGGGGGTCTCGATCGGCACGGCGCCCATGCTACGGGCCGCCCCGCCGGACCCACGAACGAGTACCCCGACCCGCTCCTCGGTTGTGCTTGACTCGGCGACCATGTCGAGGATCGAGATCTCACGGGACATCGCCGCGCCGCCCGAGGCCGTCTACGACGCCATCGCCGACGTCGACCGGATGGGAGAGTGGTCGAGCGAGTGCCACACCTGCGCCTGGCACGAGGGGTTCGACGGACCGGTCGTGGGCGCCACCTTCGACGGCCACAACCGCAACGGCGACAACGAGTGGACGACGCAGGGGAAGGTCATCGAGGCCGAGCGTGGGCGATCGTTCGCCTTCGAGGTCTCGATGATGGACTTCCACTACGCCACGTGGGGCTACCGCATCGAGCCGACCGAGAGCGGCTGCCGGGTCACCGAGTGGTGCGACGACCTGCGGCCCGACTCCGTGATGGAGCTCAGCCAGCAGATCTCGGGCATCGACGACCGCACGGCGCGCAACCGCGAGACCATGAGCGGCACCCTCGAGCGTCTCGCCGCCGCGCTGGAGGCCTGACCGGGCAGCCGCCCCTGCTACAGGTACAGCCCGGTGCTCGACTCCTCGAGGCGCTTGGCGGCCACTGCGTGGATGTCGCGCTCGCGCAGGATGATGTAGTCGCGGCCGCGGACCTCGACCTCGTAGCGGTCCTCGGGATTGAACAGCACCCGATCGCCGAGCTCCATCGAGCGCACGTTGGGGCCGATGCCGACCACCTCGGCCCACGTGAGGCGCTTCGACGTCTGGGCCGTGGCCGGGATGAGGATGCCGCCCGACGAGCGCCGCTCGCCCTCGGCCTGCTCGATGCTGACCAGGATGCGGTCGTTCAGCATCTTGATCGGCAGCTTGTCGCCGTCGTCGAGAGCGGGCTCGGTCATCGCCACGACGGTACCGTCTCCCCTCGTGGGCCACGACACCCCGTCCGAGACCGTCCGCTTCGTCGCCGCCGACGGCGTCGAGCTCGAGGGCGACCTGGCGGTCCCCGCCGGCGCCACCGTGGGGGCGGTGGTGTGCCACCCCCATCCCCGCTACGGCGGCGACCGGCGGGTCCCCGTCGTCGACGCGCTGTTCCGGGCGCTGGTCGACGCCGGCGTCGCCACGCTGCGGTTCGACTTCCGGGGCGTGGGCGCCTCGTCGGGCGAGTTCGGCGAGGGCGTCGACGAGCGCCTCGATGTCGGCGCCGCCCTCAACCGGCTGGGCGAGGAGGTGGAGGGCCGGCGGTGGCTGGTCGGCTACTCGTTCGGGGCCGACGTGGCCCTGTCGGTCGACGGCGACCGGGTGGCCGGCTGGGTGGCGGTGGCGCCGCCGCTCGGCGTCGTCGCCCACGCCGCGCCGGCCGGGGCCGACGAGCGCCTGACCCTCGTGCTCTCCCCCGCCCACGACCAGTTCCGCCCGCCGGCGTCGGCCCGCGAGGTGTGCGCCCGCTGGACGGGCACCTCGGTGGAGGAGGTCGCCATGGCCGACCACCTGCTCGGCGGCCGCCTCGACGTGGTCGCCGCCCGGGTCGTCGCCGCCGTCACCGCCTGAGCGCTCTCACCCCTTCTCGAACCGGCGAACCCACGGTGCGCCACGCGCACCCACGATTCGCCAGTTCGCCAGGCGTGGGCGGGCCCGGCACCCCCCCACCGCAACCGGCGAACCCACGGTGCGCCACGCGCACCCACGATTCGCCAGTTCGCAGAGGGGTGGGGCGGC
>DATHSN010000381.1:0-12398 GCA_035464115.1 Acidimicrobiales bacterium
CGACGCCGTCTGGTACGTCGCCTACGGCTCCAACCTCGACGAGCAGCGCTTCCGCTGCTACCTCGAGGGCGGCCGCCCCGAGGGGCGCGGGAGCGCCCACCACGGCGCTCGCGACCGCACGCCCCCGCGCGACGACCGGGCGGTCCACCTCGACCACTGCGTCGTGTTCTCCGGGCGGACGAGCACCTGGGGCCCGGGCGGGGTGGCCCACCTGGTGGCCACCGGCCACCACCCGACGCCCACCCGGGCCCGGGCCTGGTTGGTCACCCTCGGCCAGCTCGAGGACGTGATCGCCCAAGAGACCGGGCGCATCTCCGTGCAGCTCGATCTCGGTGCGGTCGTCACGGCCGGTGAGGTCCGACTCGGCGACGGGCGGTACGACCGGGTCGTGTCGACCGGCGACCACGACGGGGTCCCCCAGGTCACCCTCGCGTGGGCCCGCCCGACGCCGCCCGGTCCGGTCACGCTCCCGTCGGAGGCCTACCTGCGCACCATGGCCCGAGGGCTGCGCCAGTCGCACGGCATGGACCCCGACGAGATCGAGAGCTACTTCGGCGCGCTCCCGGGGATCTGCGACGACTGGCCCGAGCCGCACCGCCGGGCCGTGCTCGACGTGACCTGACCCGGGTCAGATCTCAACCGGTGCCGAACATGGCGAGCCACTGATCCACCGACTGCGGTCGGAACACGAAGTTGGCGCGACGGGTGTCGCCCAACGAGGCCGACGGCTCGGGCGAGTAGAGGTGACCGGGGAACAGCACGGCGTCGTCGGGCACCTTGGCCAGCCGCTGGGTGAGCGAGAAGTAGAGCTCGCGGGCGTCGCCCCCGGGGAGGTCGGTGCGGCCGCAGCCCTCGAGGAACAACGTGTCGCCCGAGACGAGGTGACCGTCGACCAGGAAGCACTGGCTGCCGGGCGTGTGGCCGGGCGTGTGGATGAGCTCGATGGGGATGTCGCCCACCATGACGATGTCGCCGCTCTGGTGCTCGACCAGGTCGGTGGGCGCGGCGCCGGTCATGCGGATGACGCCGTGCGCCTCGGGCTCCTGGACGTGGATGGGCACCGGCCGGCGCGCCAGCAGCTCGGCGACCCCCTCGATGGAGTAGCCCATCATCGAGCCGCCGACGTGGTCGGGGTGGTAGTGGGTGACGAGGGCGCCGGTGAGGGTCATGTCGTCGGCGTCGAGCACGTCGAGGATGCCGGGCACGTCGTAGGCGGGATCGACCACCACGGCCTCGCCCGTCTCGCGGTCGCCGATGACGTAGACGAAGTTCACCATCTGGCGGGCGAGCGGGTCGCCGACGGCGACGTCGCGCCCGGCGAGGAGCTGACGGAAGTAGAGCCGGTCGTCCATGGTCCGAGCCTAGGGGCCGATCTAGCCTCGGCGGCCGTGACCCGCCGCCGCTACGCCGTCCTCGGCGCCGGCGCCATCGGCGCCCTCTACGGGGCCCGGCTCGCCGCCGCCGGCCACGAGGTCCACTTCGTGCTGCGGTCGGCGCTCGACCACGTGCGGGCCCACGGGCTCCGGGTGGAGTCGGTGTACGGCGACGTGTTCCTCGCGCGACCGTCGGTGCACGCCGATCCGTCGACGGTCCCCGCGGTCGACGTGGTCCTCGTCGGGCTGAAGACCACCCACGACGCGGCGTTGGCCGAGCTGCTCCCCGCCCTGGCCGGACCCGGCACCGTGGTGGTCGTGCTCCAGAACGGGCTCGGCGTCGAGGCCCGCGCCGCGTCGCTCGTCCCCGGCGCCACCGTGCTCGGCGGGCTGTGCTTCACCTGCTCGAACCAGGTCGGGCCCGGGCACGTCCGCCACCTCGACTACGGCGCGATCACCCTCGGCGAGCACCGGCCCGACGGCGACGCCGCCGGGCTCACCCCCGCCGTCGCGGCCGTCACCGCCGACCTGGAGGCGGCCGGTGTCGAGATGCACCCCACCGACGACCTCGGTGCGGCACGGTGGCGCAAGCTCGTGTGGAACGTGCCCTTCAACGGGTTGTCGGTCGTCCTCGACGCCGGCACCGACGAGCTGGTCGGCCACCCCGACACCGAGGCGCTGGTGGGGGTGATCATGGACGAGGTCATCGCCGCCGCCGCCGCGGTCGGACACCCGATCCCGGCGTCGACCCGCGACGAGCTGCTCGACATGACCCGTCGGATGCGGCCCTACGCCACGAGCATGAAGCTCGACGCCGACGCGGGGCGGCCGCTCGAGGTCGAGGCGATCCACGCCGCGCCCGCGGCGGCGGCCCGCCACGCCGGGTGCCCGATGCCCTCGGTCGAGGTGCTGCGCGACCAGCTGCGCTTCCTCGATGCGCGGGGTCAGCGGGTGGCGTCGCGCAACCAGGCCGACAGCACGGCGCGGAACGCCACGTCGTAGCGGTCGTACTCGGCCCGCAGCGCCGGGCCCGGCCACCCGTCGGGGACCAGCTCGGCGGGGAGGCGGGGGTCGGCGAGCAGGTGGCGCAGCACCGCGGCGGCGAGGACGAACCCCGGGGCGAGCGACGCAGGGTCGCCCGCCTCGAGCCGGTCGACCACCGCGCCCATGCGACCCCGCAGGTCGTCGGCCGTGGTCACCCATCCCGCCAGGTCCCACAGCTGGGCGGCGAGCACCGCCGGGTCGAGATCGGGATGCCCGCGATAGCGCTCGCACTGGGCGGCCACCACCGCCTCGGCGCCGGGCGCGCGACCGTCGGGCAGGTTGGCGGGGCGCAGCCAGAGCCCCTCCCGGCGCTCGGCGAGGCCCAGGGCCCCGGCCGCGCTCCGCAACGCGGTCCGGTCGTCGGCGCTGCGGGCCTCGCCGACCACCACCCGGAGGTCCCAGGTGCCGTCCCAGTCGACGAGCACCGGGTCGCGACTGGCCTCCTGGCGGGCCTGGCGCTCGAGGAGCCGGCCGGTGAGGCGGTAGCGGCCGTCGTCGGCCACGAGCTCGCCGGCGGCGACCATGCGCGACAGGGCGACGCGGATGGTCCCCTCGGCGATGCCGAACAGCTCGCCCACCCGGACGAGGTGGGCGGGGCGCAGCGCCGGGGGGTGCGTGCCGAGCAGCGTCGAGGCGACCACCGATCGGGCGGTGAGGGCATTACGGGTTGAGGTCACGTGGGCAGGAAGTGTAACATCAGGGTCGTGACCACCACCGAGCCCTGGACCTACAACCACGGCCGCAACATGGTGCGCCCCGACACCGCACTGCCCGAGGGCGTGCTGCCCACCGACCGCCTCCTCGCCGGGGGCAAGCCCCGCCCCGAGCTGCGGGGCGAGCTCCGCCGCATCCCCGGCGCCCGCAACGCCGTGGCCGTGCTCGCCACCTGGGGCCAGGTGGTGGCCGTCGTCGCCGGTGCGGTGTGGATCGGTCACCCCCTCGCCTACGCCGCCGCGTTCGTCCTGCAGGGCCGCAACTTCGCCCGACTCGCCATCCTCGGCCACGAGGCGGCGCACCGGCTGCTGTTCGCGAACCGTCGCCTCAACGACGGCGTCGGCCGTTGGGTGCTCTCCTATCCCACGTTCTCCGGGTTCGACAACTACCGCCGGGCCCACTTCACCCACCACCGCGACGAGCTCGGCCCCGACGAGCCCGACCTCGGCTTCTACCGCGGCTATCCCATCTCGCGGGCCTCGCTGCGCCGCAAGCTCACCCGCGACGCCCTGTTCGTGTCGGGCTACAAGAACCTGAAGGGCCTCGTGCGCTCGTGGCGGTTCCCCGCCGCCCGCCCGGTGCTCGTGCGCATGGCCGTCGTGCACCTGGCCCTGTTCGGCGTCGGTGTGGCCATCGGCCGCTGGTGGCTCTACCCGCTGCTGTGGCTGGCCCCGTGGATGTCGGTCTGGAAGGTGCTCAACCGGCTGCGCGCCATCGCCGAGCACGGCGGCTGCATCCGCTCCGACGACCGGCGCCGCACCACCCACCACGTGCGCCAGGGGTTCTGGGCCCGGTTCTGGATCGTGCCGTTCCACACCGGCTGGCACCTCGCCCACCACGTCGACATGGGCGTACCGTGGACCAACCTGCCCCGCCTCCACGACGAGCTGGTGGCCGCCGGCTGGGTCACCCCCGAGTACGAGTGGCCGAGCTACACCGCCCTGTGGCGGGCGATGGCCTCGGGCTGAGGCTCAGGCCCCCCGGTCGTCGTCGGGGGACGGGCGGTGCTGGTGACCGTGGTCGTGGTCGTGGCCCGGGGTGTGGCGGTGCCAGCGATCGGAGGCCACCACCCCCGCATCGGGTCGCTCGCCGAGCGCGGCCGCCTCGGCCCGCACCAGCACCTCGCGCAGGGGCCGACCGGTGCGACGGGCCACCACCACGGCGTCGTCGTGCTCGACCTTCACCCGTCCCGCCCCGACCTTGACCCGCACCGGGTGGCCGTCGACGTCGACCGCAGCCTCGATCCGGGCCGCCGGCCAGCGCTCGAGCCGGGCGGCCCGCACGCCGAGCGATCCGGTCTCGGCGGTGAGCGTGGCCGCCACCACCGCCACCAGCGCAGGGTCGACGAGGGCGCTGACCGTGTGGGCCGGGCGCCCCTTCTTCATGAGGATCGGCGTGACCCACGCGTCGTGGGCGCCTGCGTCGAGCAGCGCCGCGACACCGTGGGCGAGCACCTCGCCGGTGGCGTCGTCGACGTTGACCTCGAGCAGCACCAGCGGTTGACCCCGGTCGAGCACCGGTGAGCGCTCGCCGATCACCACCTGCACCAGGTTCGGTCGGCCCTCCAGCTCGCGCGAACCCGCCCCGAAGCCGGCGACCCGCACCGTCATCTCCGGCAGCGGACCCCATTCGACGGCGAGCGCGGCCATCAGCGCGGCGCCCGTGGGGGTGGTGAGCTCGACGGCCACGTCGAGGCCGACGGTGGGCATGCCCCGCAGCAGCTCGACCACCGCCGGCGCCGGGTTGGGCAGCACCCCGTGGGCGGCGCGCACCGTGCCGAGACCGTTGGCGACGGGGCTGGTGGCGACCTCGTCGACACCGAGCACCTCGAGCGCGGCGCAGGCGCCCACCACGTCGATGATGGCGTCGATGGCGCCCACCTCGTGGAAGTGGACCTGCTCGGGGGGCTGGCGGTGCAGGTGCCCCTCGGCCACGGCGAGGGCGTGGAACACCCGCCGGGAGCGCACCTTCACCCGCTCGGGGAGGACCGCGGCGTCGAGCATGGCGTCGATGTGCGCCGCGGTGCGCACCACGTTGGTGGGCTCGGCGCGCACGTGGACCTTGGTGCCGGCGATGCCGTTGCGCAGCACCGGCTCGGCGTGGAGGTCCCAGCCCTCGACCGGGAGCGCGGCGCACAGGGCGCGGACCTCGTCGAGGTCGGCGCCCGCGTCGACCAGCGCGCCGAGCGCCATGTCGCCGGCGATGCCGGAGAAGCAGTGGAACCAGGCGATGGTGACGTCGGTGGGAGCGCTCACCCGACCACCGGCCGACGGCTGGCGACGGGCAGGATGCGGGCGATGGCGCACGCTGCGCCGAACCCGTTGTCGATGCCGACCACCGTGATGCCCGAGGCGCACGAGGCGTGCATGGCGAGCAGCGCGGTGACGCCGTCGAGCCCGGCGCCGTAGCCCACCGAGGTGGGCACGGCCACCACCGGCGCGCCGGTGAGCCCGCCGACCAGGCTGGCCAGCGCCCCCTCCATGCCGGCCACCACCACCACGGCCTCGGCGTCGAGGAGCGGGTCGACGTGGTCGACGAGGCGGTGCAGGCCCGCTACCCCGACGTCGGCGACCCGGTGCGGTCGGAAGCCGTGGGCGGCGAGGACCGTGGCGCACTCGTCGGCCACCGGCAGGTCGGCGGTGCCCGCGGTGATGACCACGACCCGCTCGGGGCGCTCGGGGGCCGGCCGCCACACCACGGTGGCCCCGGTGCGCACGCCGTCGGGGTGGGCGGCGAGGGCGGCGGCGGCCTGGTCGTCGTCGACCCGGCTGAGGACCACCGGACCGCCGCCGGCGGTGCCGAGCAGCTCGCCGACGATGGCGGCGCACTGCTCGGCGGTCTTGCCCGGCGCGTAGACCGATTCGACGAGCCCCTGGCGCAGGGCGCGGTGGTGGTCGACCCGGGCGAAGCCCAGGTCGGCGAAGGGGAGCCGGCGGAGGTGGGCGACCGCGTCGTCGGCGCTGACGCCACCCGACCGCACCCCCTCGAGCAGGTCCCGGAGGGCGCTCTCGTCCATGTCACTATCCTGGCCCGTCGTGCCCGACCCCGCTGCCCCACCCGCCGCCGCCCACGCGCCGCCCCGCTCGATCGCCTTCCTCGGACCAGAGGCGACCTTCACCCAGCAGGCGCTGCTCGGCGAGCACGACCTGGCCGGCCTCGAGATGCAGCCGCTGCCCACCATCGCCGACGTCCTCGCCGCCACCGCCGGTGGAGTCGTCGACCTGGGCTTCGTCCCCATCGAGAACGCCATCGAGGGCACGGTCAACGTCACCCTCGACACCCTCACGTTCGAAGCCGACCTGCTCATCCAGCGCGAGGTCGTCATGGACGTGCAGCTCAACCTGCTGGGCCGCCCCGACGTCACCCTCGACGACATCGAGCGGGTGGCGTCGTACCAGGTCGCCACCGCCCAGTGCCGACGGTTCCTGGCGAGCAGCCTGCCCCGGGCGACATCGGTGTCGGCCAACTCCACCGCCGAGGCCGCCCGCACCGTCGCCGAGGGCGACGACCCCCACCTGGCGGCCATCGGCACCGCGCTGGCCGCCGAGGTCTACGGCCTGAAGATCCTCGCCGCCGACATCGAGGACCACCCCGGCAACCAGACCCGCTTCCTGGTCGTCGCCCGCCACGGCATCCCCGCTCCCACCGGCCACGACAAGACCACGCTCGTCGTCTTCCAGCACGCCGACCGGCCCGGATCGCTGCTGTCGATCCTCCAGGAGTTCGCGGCGCGGGCCATCAACCTCACCAAGCTCGAGTCGCGGCCCACCAAGCGGGGCCTCGGCGACTACTGCTTCATCGTCGACCTCGAGGGCCACGTGGCCGACGAGCTGGTGGCCGACTGCCTGCGCGACCTCAAGTCGAAGCAGGCCGACGTGAAGCTGCTCGGCTCGTACCCCGCCGCCGGCGCCCACGGCCCCGGCGTGCGCCGCGACGCCGAGGCGTCGTGGCGCGCCGCCGACGCCTGGATCCGCGAGATCCGCGACCAGATCGCCCGGTAGCCTCGCCCGTGGAGGGATGGCAGAGCGGACGATTGCGACGGTCTTGAAAACCGTTGAGGTGCAAGCCTCCGCGGGTTCGAATCCCGCTCCCTCCGCTGCGCGGCCCGCGGGACGGGTGGCCCCGGCGGGGCCGCTAGGCTCGGGGGCCACCTGGAGAGGTGCCGGAGTCCGGTCGAACGGGCCTCCCTGCTAAGGAGGTGCTGGGGGTAACCCTGGCCGTGGGTTCAAATCCCACCCTCTCCGCCATCACCACGAACGTGCGCCCTGGTGCTCTCCAGCCCGCCGGGGCGCACGGTCGCGTCGGCCCTCCCCGTCAGCGCCGGGCGAGCACCACCTGGGCGGCGTTGCGGCCCGACGTGCCCCAGATGCCCGCGCCGGGGAACGTGGCCGCGCCGGTGAGGAACAGCCCGGGCACGGGGGTCTCGTAGCGGGTGAGCTCGCGCCCGCCCCGGCCGAGCAGCGCGGCGACCGGCCCGCCGGCGAACGAGGTGGCGTAGCCGCGGGGCATGCCGAAGTCGGTCTCGTAGACGTCGGGGGTGACGGCCCGCCACCGCCGGACCGTGTCGGTGAACCCCGGCTCGAGCGCGGTGGCGAACACGTCGAGCCAGCGGGCCGGCTCGGGGCTGCCCGGCCACCCGCCCTCGAGCGCGTAGGGCGTGTAGAGCGCCTCGAGGCTGAGCACGTGGCCGCCGTCGGGGCCGGGCACCCGCAGGGTGTCGTCGACGACCGACGGGAAGTTGGCGAAGAAGATCGGGCGCTCGGCGACCCGCCCGGCGACCGACGCGGCATGGGCGCGGGCCACCTCACCCATGGTCGGGCCGAGGATCACCGTCGCCGCCAGCGGCTCGTCGATGCCGAGCTCGCGGAACCGGTCGGTGTCGATCTGGCGGAACCGCGGCAGCTCGGACACGACCCCGTCGAGCTTGGACTCGTAGCCGTCGTGGGGGTGGCCGGCGGCCCACCGCTGCACGAAGTCGCCGGCCGACGCGGGCGCGCCCCGCAGCCAGTGGACGATGGCCCGGCGGGGGTCGCAGGCCACGACCACCGCGGGGGCCTCGACGATGTCGCCGGCCTCGGTCTCGATGCCCCGGATCCGCTCGCCCTCGCAGAGGATGCCGGCGACGCGGGTGCCGGTGCGAACGGTCCCGCCGGCGGCGACGAGGGCGCCGTGCACCGCGTCGGTGAGGGCCCCGCTGCCACCGGCCGGTCGCCCGACCCCCGCCACGTGCTTGAGCGCGAACGAGAGCGCGGCGAGCCCCGAGCCCGGGACGGTCGGCGGGAGGCCCCATGCGGCCGGCGACGCCGAGACCGCGGGCCCGAGCACCGCTTCGGACAGGAAGTAGCGGCGCAGCACGTCGGCGACCGACATGCGGCTCCAGCGCAGCAGGGTGGCCACACCCTTGGCCCGCCGGGACGCGACCCGGCGCATCACCGGCCCGGCGGTGGGGGCGATGGTGGCCATCTCGATGACCAGCTCGGCGACCGGGACGGCGTCGCGGACGTAGGCGCGGTAGCCGTCGACCTCACCGGGGTGGAAGGCGCGCAGGGCGTCGAGGGTGCGGTCGACGTCGTGCAGGACCGGCCACGCCGCCTCGCCGTGCCAGGGCAGCTGGATCTGCGCGGGGTCGACCTCGAGGTAGCGCAGGCCGTGGTCGGCGAGCCCCAGCTCGTCGGCGATGGGCGTGGTGCGCACCATGATGTGGTCGCAGTTGCAGATGTTGAAGCGGGCGCCGAGGTCGCTCACGGTGGAGGCGCACCCGCCGACCGAGTCGCGGGCCTCGACCACCAGCACGTCGAGGCCGGCCCGGGCCAGGTAGGCGGCGGCCACGAGCCCGTTGTGGCCCGCCCCGATGACGATCACGTCGTGGTCCATCGCCGGAGAGTCTGGCGCAGCCGTGTGTCGGTGAGGTTTCCCGGGCTCAGGCGCCGCCGTGACGCGTCCGGAGCTCGGCGGTGAGCTCGGCGGCGATGGCCCGCTCGTCGCCCGTCACCAGCTCGCCGTCGCGCACGACCACCCGCCCGGCCACGACCACGTGGCGGGGGCGGCGCCCGGGGGCGGCCCACACCAACCCGGCCAGCGGGTCGGCGACGCCGGCGTCGGCGACCCCGGTGACGTCGTAGCAGCACAGGTCGGCGGCGGCGCCGGGTTCGAGCGATCCCAGCTCCGGGCGGCCGAGCCCCGCGGCCGATCCCGCGGTGGCCAGGGTGAGCACCTCGCGGGCGGTGAGGCCCCGCCCGGTGAGCGGCGCCACCTGCAGGGCGAGGCGGGCGTCGGCGAGCAGGTGCCCGGCGTCGTTGGATCCCCCGCCGCTCGTGCCCAGCCCGACGACCACGCCGGCGTCGAGCAGGGCGCCGACCTCGGCGACACCCCACCCGAGGGGAAGGTCGCAGCCGGGGGCGTGGGTGGCGGTGACCCCGGCGCCGACGAGCCGGTGGCGCTCGCCCGGGGTGATCTCGCACAGGTGGGCGAGGGTGACGTCGGGGGCCAGCCACCCCCACTCGTCGAGCAGGTCGAGGGGTCGCCGCCCGTAGCGCTCGGCCGCCCGCTCGACGTCGACCTGCTCGTTGGCCTGGGTGCGCCGCCGCAGACCGTGGCGGGCGGCCACCTCGGCCAGCGCGGCGAAGGTCTCGCGACGGTCGCTGTGCACCCCGGCCGGGCCGACCGCCAGCTGCACCATGCCGTCGGGGCGCAGCCCTGCGCCCCCGCCCGCCGATCCCAGCAGCGCCGGCACCATGGCCTCGACCGACGCGGCCGCCGGGTCGGGGTCGTCGCCGGCCGTGCCCCGCACGAAGACCAGGCGGGCGCCGAGCTCGTCGGCCGCGGCCACCGAGGCGGCGGCGAGGGCCACCGGGTCGACGCCGGGCGGCCAGGTGAGGTGGTGGTCGGCGACGGTGGTGACGCCGGCCAGCAGCGCCTCGGCCAGGCCCACCCGGGCGGCGAGGCACCCGAGCTCGGGATCGACCCGGCGGGCCCGGTACGCGGCGGCCATCACCCCGAGCCACTCCGACATCGGCACCCCCCGGGTGCCGGGGAGGGTGCGAAAGGCGCTCTGCAGCAGGTGGTGGTGGGCGTTGACCAGCCCGGGCACGACCACGCAGCCCGCGGCATCGAGCCGCTCGTCGGCGGGCTCGCGACCGGCGTCCGCGCCCACCCCGGCGACGACCCCGTCGGCCAGCGCCACCGTCGCGCCAGCCAGCTCGCGCGCTCCTGTCCACACCAGCTCGGCGTTCTCGACCCGCAGCACCGGGTCATCTTCGCAGCCGCCGACCCGAGCCGGGAGCACGCTGAGTGGCGACGTGCTCAACCCGCGGCCACGGACAGCCGATGAGGAGATGGCGACCCCATCCGGGAGGGCGGCATGGAGAGTGACGGGAGCATCACCATCGACCTCGACGACGACGACCTCGGCGCGGCCGGCGGTCCGGCGATCACCCGGATCGCCTACGGACGCCACCTGCGCGTCCTGTTGGTCGACGATCGCCACGAGTCGGTGGAGCGCTTCGTCCACTCGGCGGCCGACAGCGTGCTCGACGTCCGCCTCGAGGTGGTCGACGACGTCGGTGCCGCCCTCGACCGGCTCCGCCGCGCCACCCGCAAGAGCCAGCGGCGCCACGCCCCCGACATCGTGGTCGCCAACCTCACCGACGCCGACAACCACCGGCTCCTCGCCGACCTCCGCGACGACCCCGACCTCGACGTCCCGGTCGTGGTCCTCACCCGGGCGGCGGGCGCCGACGCGGAGCGCCGGTCGTTCGCGCTGGGCGCGGCCGGGCACCTGGTGTCGCCCACCGGCGACTACGAGCGGGTGGCGCTGATCCACGCCCTGCCCGACTACGTGCCGCGCGCCCGCGCCGCCCACGCCCAGCTCGAGGCCAACCAGGGCTGATCCACCCAGGGTCCCGACCAGTACCGTTGCGGTCATGGCCCCTCCCCCCAGCCGCCGCCTCGCCGAGCTGCGGGCCCCCCAGGTGGGCACCCTCGTCGGATCGCGCTCGATCCTGGTGCAACCCGTGGGCGCCATCGAGCAGCACGGCCCCCACCTCCCGCTCGCCACCGACCTGCTCATCGCCGAGGCGTGCGCCGACGCCCTCGTCGATCGCCACGGCGACGAGCTCGACCTGTGGCTCCTCCCGCCGCTCGCCTACTCCAAGTCGAACGAGCACGCGTGGTCCTCGGGCACCATCTGGCTGTCGGCCAGCACCCTGTTGTCGGTGCTCGACGACCTCGGCCGGTGCGTCGCCATGCTGCCCACGCCCCGGGCGCCCAGCCCCAAGCTGGTGTTCCTCAACGGTCACGGCGGCAACTCGGCGCTGCTCAACGTGGCGTGCCGCGAGCTGCGCCTGCGCCACGGGCTCACCACCTTCCTCGCCCACCCCGGCGTGCCACCCGACCAGGGCGGCGAGTCGGCGCCCGGCGAGCACGGCATGGGCGTCCACGGTGGCCACGACGAGACGTCGATGGTGCTGCACCTGCGCCCCGACCTGGTCGATCTCGGCGCGGCGCGGCGCAACGTGCCCGCCGCCCTGGTCGAGAACCGCCACGTGCGCTTCGGTGGCCGCGTGAGCTTCGGGTGGCTGTCCGACGACTTCGGCCCCGACGGGCTCATCGGCGACCCCACGGGGGCCACCGCAGCTCACGGTCAGCGCCTGGTCGAGGGCTCCATCGCCACCCTGGCCGAGGCGTTCCGTGAGATCGCCGACTTCGAGCTGCCCACCGACCACGACACCCCGGTGGGCCCGTCGCCCGCGCCCGCCTCGCTCGAGGCCCACCGCCGCGAGCTCGAGGCGCTCACCGGCGGGAACCGCACCGACCCCAGGCCCGACACCGCGCCCGACGCCCCATGACCGAGCGCGACCGCACCACGGCGCTCCGCATCGACGGGCCCCGGCTGCTGGCCCGGCTCGTCGAGCTGGGCCGCATCGGCGACACGGGCGACGGCGGCACCAACCGCCTCGCCCTCACCGACGCCGACCGGGCCGGGCGCGACCTGGTGGTGGCGTGGATGCGCGACCTCGACCTCGACGTGCGCATCGACGCCATCGGCAACGTGATCGCCACCCGCGCCGGGCACGTCGACGGCCCACCCGTGATGACCGGCTCGCACATCGACACCGTGCGCACCGGCGGCCGCTACGACGGCAACCTCGGGGTGCTCGCCGGCCTCGAGATCATCGAGACCCTCAAGCGCGCCGGCATCACCACCGACCGCCCCCTGGCCGTGGGCTTATTAACCAACGAGGAGGGCTCGCGGTTCGCCCACGACAT
>DATHSN010000382.1:0-8601 GCA_035464115.1 Acidimicrobiales bacterium
GTTGTCGTCGCGGGGGATGCCGTACTCCTCGCGGATGGCGGCGAAGGTCTCGGCTTGCTTGACGGTGTCGATGCCGAGGTCGGCTTCGAGGTCGAGGTCGAGGTCGAGCATCTCGGGTGGGTAGCCGGTCTGGGCGGCGACCACCTCGAGGACCCGGGTGACCACGGGGTCCACGGCCGGCGCTGCGGGGGCGACCGGCTCAGGGGCAGGCGCCGGAGCCGGGGCCCGGGTGGGCGGCGCGGCGGACGGCGCAGGGGTGACCGTGCGGGCCGGGGGTCCGTCGTCGCGCACCCGCAGGGTCCGCGACACGATCTCGACCTGCGGCGCGTCGTGGCCGCTCGCTCCGGCCAACCAGGCCGACCACGCCATCGGATCGATGATCCGGTGGTCGACGCCGAGCTCGTCGGGCTCGACGCGCGAGCCGTCGGGCGTGGGGACCCACCGCATCAGCGACATGCTGATCTGGGAACCGAAGCCGGCGCCCAGGCGCAGGGCGTAGCGCACCGGGTAGCGACCACCCTTGGAGAGGTTGAGGTGCCCGAGCTCGGGGTCGACCTCGCGCACGTTGGCGATGGGGGGCACGACGCCGGTCTCGAGCGCCTTGACCGCCACCACGTCCTCGATGCCGGCGCCCATGGCGTGTCCGGTGAAGCCCTTGGTGTTGGCGACCACGATGGCGTCGGCGTCGGCGCCGAAGACGTAGCGCAGCGCGTCGACCTCGGCCTGGGCGCTGCCGCCGCGCGCGGGCGTGTAGGTCTCGTGGGAGACGAACACGGTCTCGCGCGCCATCTGGTGGCGGTCGACGCCCCAGCGGCGCTCGGCGTCGGCGACGAGCTGCTCCATCACCAGCCGGATGTGGCTCACGTCGAGCCGGCTCCCGTGGTAGGCGCTGTTCGCGGTGACCGAGGAGAGCACCTCGCAGATCGGTGCCACGCCGCGCTCGCGGGCGGCCGCCCGGCTCTCGAGGACCAGCGCGGCGGCGCCCATCCCGACGATCATCCCGTGGCGACGGCGGTCGAACGGCAGGGCGGCCTCGGCGACCACCGCGTCGGTGGCGGCCGCGCCGGTGGCGAGGAACCCGCTGCCGATCCACGGCAGGAGCGTGTCGTTGGTGACGTCGTCGGCCGAGATGACGATGACGCGGTCGCAGCGTCCGAGTCGGATCCAGTCCTCGGCGACGGCCACCGCCTGGGTGGTGCTCGCGCAGGCCGAGTTCACCTGGGTGTTGGGGCCGCGCGCACCGATGTACTCGGCGAACTGCGCGTGGCCCATCGACAGGACCTTGAAGATGAACTTGCGGTCGTAGTCGTAGGCCTCGGCGTCGAGCTCGGCGCGGACCTGGTGGATCATGTGGTCGAGCTCGGCGAGGGCGGGGTCGCCGGCGCTCATCCGCTCGCGCAGGTGCTCGAGGTCGGCGAGTCGACGGCGACGCGCCTGGTCCTGCTCGAAGTGGCTGACCTCCTCGACCAGTCGGTCGGCGCCCGGGAAGGCGCTGGCGAAGATCACGCCGGTGCGGTCGCGCAGCGCGGGGGGCAGGGACCAGCGCTCGGGGAGCTGCGACCCGGTGGTGGTGGTCTTGTAGCTCATGACCAGCGGGATGCCGGCGTCGCGCAGGGCGTCGATCCCGGCGGCGATGGCGAGCTCGGTGGTGGAGTCGAGCGCGCCGAGGCGGTCGGCGGGGAACCCGAACTCGCCGACCAGGTCGAGCGCGCCCTTGCGGCCGGCCAGCTTGATGACCTCGTCGGGTGAGGTGATGGTCTCGAAGGTGCCGCCACCACCGGCGTTCTTCACCAGCCGGGTGATGTGCTTGGCGACCATCTCGTCGCGCTTGGCCACCGGGATGGCGTCGATGAACGACTCACCGCCGAGGATGCGCGCCACGTTGGCGTCGTCGAACACCCGGGTCGTGCCCGGGAGCCCGAGCGCGGCGCCGGTGACCACCACGGGCTCGGTGTCGACCGGGCCGCCGCCGCTGCGAGCCGGGCCCGGCGCCGGCGCGACGGCCGCGCCGCCCGCCAGCTGCTGGCCCCGCTGGAAGACCTCGGCGACGAGGTGACCGAGCTGGCGGAACGGGTCGTCGTCGGCGCCACCGATCGAGGCGACGGCCTGCGGCGTCACCGGCGCGACCGGCGCCGGGGCCACGGGGGCGGGGGCGGGGGCGACCGGCGCGGGGGCGACGGGTGCCGGGGCCGCAGGTGCGGGTGCGGGAGCGGGGACGTCGTCGGCCACGGTGCCGACGCCGAGCCCTGCGGCGTAGAGCCCACAGAGGGCCTGGTTGAACGACACGACACCGCCTTGCTTGGGGTGGTTGGTGAACAGCGCGACCACGTCGGGATCGTCGGCGAGCACGTCGTCGACGAAGCCCTGCAGCGCCCGCTTGGGGCCGACCTCGACGAAGACGCGGGCGCCCAGGTCGTGGAGGGTGCGCAGCCCGGCCACGAACTGGACCGGTGAGGCGATCTGACGGCCGAGGATCTCGATCATGGCGGGGACCGCGTCGGGTCCCATCGGGTAGAGCTGCCCGTCGACGTTGGCGACGACCGGCAGCGCCGGTGGCGCCAGGTCGAGCCGGGCCAGGACCTCGGTGAGGGGACCCGACGCGGGGGCGACGATCTCGGTGTGGAAGGCGTGGCTCACGGACAGCTGCAGGGCCTGGTGCCCGGCCTCGGCGAGCCGGGCCACCACCGCGGTGACGCCAGAGGTGGTCCCTCCGATCACCGACTGGGAGTTGCTGTTGATGTTGGCGATGACCACGTAGTCGTCGACCTCGGCGATCACCCGCTCGAGCTCGTCGAGGGGGGCGAGGACCGCAGCCATGAGGCCGTTGTCGTCGACCGACACCCGCGTCATCTCCTGACCGCGCGCGCTGACCGCCTCGAGGGCGTCGGCGAACGGCAGGGCACCGGCGGCGCCGAGCGCGGCGTACTCGCCGAGGCTGTGGCCCATCACCATGTCGGGCGCGATGCCGTAGGCGGCGAGCAGCCGGGTGAGCGCCAGGTCGGCGGCCAGGACGGCGGGCTGGGTGACCGCGGTCTGGCGCAGCTCCTCCTCGGCAGCGGCCATCGCCGCGGGGTCGTCGCCGTCGGCGAAGACGAGGTCGGTGAGTGGCCGACCGAGGATCGGCTCCATGACGGCGTCGGCCTCGGCGAAGACCTCGGCCACCACCGGCTCGAGGTCGCGCAGCTCGGCGAGCATGTTCACGTACTGCGAGCCCTGCCCCGGATAGAGGAACGCCACCGGCTGGGCGTCGCCGCGTCCGAGGAACACCCCCTGGTTGCGCAGCATGCGCCACAGGGCCTCGTTGCCGGTGTCGAGCGCCTGGCGGGCCTTGCCCGCCTTGGTGGCGAGGTCGGCGGCGTCGGCGAAGTCGATGGCCACCCGCACCGCGGCCCGGAGGTCGGCTTCGGCAGGTGGCGCGATGGCCGGCGCCCGGCCGGCGGCCGCCTCGGTGGCGATGGTGTCGAGTCGGGCGACGACCTCGGCATCGGTGGCACCGCCGACGACGACGGCGCCCCGCAGCGGGGCCTTGGCCACGGTTCGGGGCGCGATGGTCCGTCCGACGGAGATCGAGGTGGTCGACTCGGCGGCGATGCGCCCGGGGACGTACTCCTCGAGCACCACGTGGAAGTTGGTGCCGCCGAAGCCGAACGCGCTGACGCCGGCGCTGCGGACCTGACCGGCGGCCGCCGCCCAGTCGGTGCGGTCGGTGGCGATCGCCAGCGGCGACCGGCTGAAGTCGATGTTGGGGTTGGGCCCGGCGTCGCCGATCGAGGGCGGGATGACCTTGTGGTGCAGGGCCAGCGCCGCCTTCAACAGCCCGGCGGCGCCCGCGGCGCCCTTCAGGTGACCGATGTTGGACTTCACCGAGCCGAGGGCCACCGAACCCGGGGCCAGCCCCAGGTCGGCGAACACCTCGGTGATGCTCTCCACCTCGACCACGTCGCCGACCCGGGTCGACGTGCCGTGGCCCTCGATGTAGGTGGCGCTGTCGGGCACGATGCCGGCGTTGCGCCACGCCCGCTCCACGGCGAACCGCTGACCGACCGGGTTGGGGGCGGTGATGCCCTTCCCCCGCCCGTCGCTGGCCCCGCCCAGGCCACGGATGACCGCGTAGATGCGGTCGCCGGCCGCCTCGGCGTCGGCCAAGCGCTTGAGCAGGAACACGGCTCCGCCCTCGCCCATGACGAAGCCGTCGGCGCCGTCGCGGTAGGGGCGGGTGCCGGTGGCCGAGAGGGCGCCGATCTTGGAGAACTTGATGAACGTCGAGGCACCCATGTTGGCGTCGATGCCCCCGGTGACGACGGAGTCGTAGGAGCCGTCCTCGAGGCCCTCGATGGCGGCGTCGATGGCCGCCATCGCCGAGGCGCACGCCGCATCGACCACGAAGTTCGGCCCGTTGAAGTCGAACAGGTTGGCGACCCGGCCGGCGATGATGTTCGCCAGCTCGCCGGGCATCGTGTCCTCGGTGATCTCGGGGAACCGGCGCCGCACGCCGGTGGTGAGCTCGGCGAGCACCGCATCGCGGGTGGCGGCGGGGAGCGCGGCGAACGCCGAAGACTGCTCGAGCTCGTCGATGTACTCGGGCAGGTAGCAGCGGAGCGCGGTGAGGTAGTGCTTGTCGCCGGCCATGGCGTTGCCGATGACGACCGCGGTGCGCTCACCGTCGATCGGGCGCTCGGGGTGGCCGTAGTCGAGGAGGGCCTGGCGGGTGGCGCTCACCGCCCACTTCTGGGTGAGGTCCATGGCGTCGCCGACCTTGGGCGGGATCGGTAGGCGCCACTCGAGCGGCGCCCAGTCCCAGTCGCGGACCCACCCGCCGATCTTGGAGTAGGTCTTATCGGGCGCCTGGTGGTCGGCGTCGAAGTAGAGCGCGGGGTCCCACCGGTCGGCGGAGACGTCGCTGATGCTGCGGCGGCCCTCGAGGAGGTTCGCCCAGAAGGTGGGTGCATCGGGCGCGTCGGGGAGGATCGCTCCCACCCCGACGATCGCGATGGCGCGCTGGCTCGTGTCCGCCATGGTTCGCAGTTCCTCTTTCTCGGTTCTCAGCTCTCGGCGGCGGCGCGGTAGACCGCGGTCGCCACGGCGTCCATGTCGTCGATCAGCCCGGTCTGGGCGCGGGTGATGGCGGCGGCGCCGACCTCGGCGACGAGCGCCGGGGGGTCGAGCTCACCGGGAAGTCCGGATCCGATGACCCAGCGCACGCCGTCGTCGGCGACCTTGGCGGCCGCCTCGCGGGCGAAGACGCGGGCCATGGCGGCCAGCTCGTCGGCCGTGAACGTGGCGTCGGACTTGGGGGCCAACCCGCTGCTCGCGGTGGCGGCCCGGCGGCTGAGCGCCCCGGCGCACTCGACGTAGGCGATCAGCTCGCCGATCCGGAACAGCAGGTGCTGGTTGCGGGTGAGCCGGTGCACGCGGGCCGTCTCCATCACCGCCGCCAGGGCCCGGTGGGCCAGGGCGGCGACGTCGGCGCCCACCGAGGGGTGCGAACGGTGGAGGGCGTCGAGGGCGTCGGCGGCGTCGTGGTAGTGCCGCCCCCGCGACTTGAGGTGGTGCTGCCACCGGTCGCGGCCGATCGTCATCTCCATGATCTCCGAGGTGCCCTCGTAGATGGTGGTGATCCGGACGTCGCGCTTGATCTTCTCGACCATGTACTCCTTGGTGTACCCGTAGCCGCCGTGCGCCTGGATCGCCGCCTCGGCTGCGGTGTTGCCGGCTTCGGTGGCGAGGTACTTGGCGATGGCGCCCTCGGTGTTGAGCAGCTCCTCGCCGGCGTCGATGCGGGTGGCCGTCTCCTCGATGTAGGCGCGGGCCGCTTCGAGTCGGGCCGCGTGGGGGACGATCAGCTTGTGGGTGAAGCCCTGCTTCTGCGACAGGGGCGCCCCACCCTGGATGCGCTCGGCGGAGTACTGGGCGGCGCGGCGCAACGCCGCCCACCCGGCGCCCAGCCCGAAGGCGGCGACCATCAAGCGGGTGTACCCGAACACCGCCTGGGCCTGGGCCAGTCCCTGGCCCTCGACCCCGCCCACCACCCGGTCGGCGTCGACGCGGACGTCCTGGAGCGACAGCGCCGCGGTGTTCGACGCCCGGATGCCGTGCTTGTCCTCGGGCTTGCCGTGGGTGAACCCGGGTGTGCCCTTGTCGACGACGAACCACGTGGGTCCGCCGGGGGCCAGCGCGAGCACGGTGTAGAGGTCGGCGTAGCCGCCGTTGGAGATCCACTGCTTGTTGCCGGTGATGTCGTAGCCGACGACCTCGCCGTCCTTCTCGACCGGTGTGGCGATGGTCTTCATCGACGCCAGGTCGCTGCCGGCCTCGGGTTCGGTGGCGCCGTAGGCCATCAGCAGGCCCTGCTCGGCCAGCTGGGTCAGCCAGCGGGCGCGCTGGTCCTCGGTGCCGCCGAAGACGATGGGGTCCGAGCCGAGGAACGTGGCCAGCACGCCGGTGGCGACGCCGACGTCGACCGACGCCATGACCTCGCACACGCGGTACACGTCGAACGCGCCGCCGCCCATCCCGCCGTAGGTCTCGGGGATGAACAGCAGCGAGATGCCGAGCTGGTCGCCGCACATGGCCCGGACGACGTCCTCGGGGAACTCGTCGGCGTGGTCGAGCTCCAGCAGCTTGGCATCCGGCAGCTCGCGCTCGACGAACATGGCGATGGAGTCGAGCACCATGTCGAGCGTGTCGGAATCGAGTCCTGCGATCATGCGCCTGCTCCCAAGGGTTGGTCGGATTCGTCGCGGGGGGACCTGCTGATGAGCTCGAGCACGGCGGCGCTGGGTTCGCGCCCCTCGAACAGGATCTGGCACACCTGGTCGGTGATCGGCATGTCGACGCCGTGGGCGTCGCCGAGGTCGCGGGCCGAGCGGCTGGTGTGCACGCCCTCGGCCACCTCGGTCATCTCGGCGGAGATCTCGCGCCAGCTGCGGCCGCGACCGAGGGCCACGCCGACGCTGCGGTTGCGTGACAACGCACCCGAGCAGGTGAGCATCAGGTCGCCGATGCCCGACAGGCCGGCGAAGGTGCGGGGGTCGCCGCCTCGGGCGACGCCCAGTCGGGTCATCTCGGCCAGGCCCCGGGTGATCACCGCGGCGCGGGCGTTGTCGCCGAGCTGGAGCCCGTCGACGACACCGGCGGCGATGGCCATCACGTTCTTGAGCGCTCCGCCGAGCTCGACGCTGCCGATGTCGGTCGACGAGTAGACGCGGAAGTGGGTCGCGGTGAACAGGTCGCGCACGAGGAGCGTCCGGTCGCGGTCGCACCCGGCGGCGACGACCGCGGTGGGCAGTCCGGCTGCGACCTCACGGGCGAACGACGGCCCCGACAGGGCCACGAGGTGGTCGGCGGGGGCGCCGACCTGGGCGAGGATCTCGTGGGGGAGCAGGAGCGACTCGGCCTCGATGCCCTTCGACGCGGTCACCACCACCTGGGCTCGTGCCAGCGCGGGGCCGGCGTCGCAGAAGGCTCGCCGCACGTGCTGGGTGGGCACGACGCTCACGATCACGTCGGCTCCGTCGAGCACCGCGTCCAGGTCGGTGCTGGCGCGCAGGTGCGGGGGGAGATCGACCCCGGTCAGGAACAAGGGGTTGCGATGGTTGCGGGAGATGCCCTCGGCCACCTCGTCCTCACGGGCCCACAGGCGGGTGGGCACGCCGCGCTCGGCGACGTGCTTGGCGAGGGCCGTCCCCCACGAGCCCGCTCCCACCACCGCGACGATCAACTCGCCCCCCGACCCAGCTGGACCCCGCGCCCCAACCGTGGTCGCGGGATGGTAGCGACCCGACTGCGACCGTGCCGGCCCGGGGACGCGTGGCGCTGTGGAGCGTCGCTGTCGGTGGTGCGCGTCCGTCGGGTCGCGGCGCGGCCTTCGGGCATCGATCCTTCCCCTCCGATCTGCCGTCCGGTCTGCGGTCGAGCGACGAGATCACGTGGTCGATGGAGCCTCGCGTGGTCGTCGGACCCCTTTCCAGGGGCAGAGGTCCCGCCTGTGGCGGGCCTTGTCCGACCCGGGACGCGAGCTGGCGCCGGTCGGCGGGTTGGCCTGACCCCGCTGCGGCGGGGGCGTCCGAGTCGTCGGGCGACGGGCGCCTCGTCCGGAGGGCCCGCAGCTGACGACCGTCTGGCATCGGGGCGCGCCGGAGCGCCCGGCGGGGCCGGGTGGGCCGGGTCGGTGGTGGTCGGGGCGCGGTCAGTCAGCTGGCGTCGGCGCTGTCGCAGTCGCACCCGTGGTCGTCCCCGTCGTCGTCCCCGTCGTCGCAGCCATGGTCCACGGCGAGGGCGCGGGGGGCGAGGTGCATGACGATCTGGTGTCGGATCGCCGGGGTGCGCCGTGGTGGTGTCCATTCGGGTCGGGCCCGGCTCACGAAGCTGCGGCCGCGGGGGCTGGTGAAGATGAGCTCGCCGTCGGCGTTGCCGGTGGCGTTCCAGCCGCCTTTGTGCATGTGACCGTGATCGGTCCAGCACATCCCGCCGAGCGAGTCCGAGTTCGTCTCCCCACCTTTGGACCACCAGGTGACGTGGTGGAGCTGGCGGATGGGGCGTTCACAGCCCGGGAACCGACAGGTGAGGTCACGGTCGAGGACCCGTTGGGCCAACCAGGCG
>DATHSN010000383.1:0-6304 GCA_035464115.1 Acidimicrobiales bacterium
AGGGGTCGCGTGTCGGTCATCGTGCTCTTGACGACGCAGCAACCCTCGATGTGACCGCGGCGGAACGACGAGGTCACGTGTGGTTGCATGGCTCGTCATGGTCGACGTCCCCGAGGTGCGCTTCGCCCCGGCGCGGGGCGGCGCCCGTCTGGCCTACCAGCGCTTCGGATCCGGCCCCGCGACGATCGTGGCCATCCCGCCGCTCGCCCAGAACATCGAGATGGCCTGGGAGCGGCCCGAGGTGCGCGCCATGCTGGAGCGGTTCGCGTCGTTCTCGGACTACGTGGTCTTCGACAAGCGCGGCACGGGGAGCTCCGACCGCTCGAGCACCGTGCCGGGCATCGACGAGCGCGTCGACGACCTCCGGGCGGTGATGGACCACGCCGGGATCGACCGGGCGCACCTGTTCGCCCAGTCCGAGGGCGGGCCCACCACCCTGCTGTTCGCCGCCACCTATCCCGAGCGGGTCGAGGGCGTGATCCTGCACGGCTCCGCGGCCCGACTCATGCCCGACGACCCGACCGACGCCGTCCTCGACGAGATCCGCCGCCGCCAGGACGACTTCGTCCGCCGGTGGGGGACGCCGGAGTCGATCACCGTCGCGCGCTTCGCCCCCTCGATGGCGAACGACCGCGAGTTCTGCGAGTGGCACCAGCGCTACGAGCGACGGGCGGCAGCCTCGGATGCGCTGCGGGAGCAGATGCGGCTGAACCTCGAGGTCGACGTGCGCGAGGTGCTCCCCCGCCTCGACATGCCCGTGCTCCTCCTGCACCGCACCGGTGACCTCCCCATGCCGATCGAGCTCGCCCGGGAGGTCGCCGACGCGATCCCCGGGGCGCGCCTGGTGGAGGAGCCGGGCGCCGACCACTTCGCCTACGTCGGGGGCATCGACGGCTGGATGGCCGAGGTGGAGCGCTTCGTGACCGGCACGGTGAGCGACCACCCGCCGGCGCGACCGGCGCCGCTGGGCCGCCACGCGGTGCGCGTCGTCACCCTCGGGCGGTTCGCCGTGGAGGTCGACGGCGTGGAGGTGCCGCCCTCGGAGTGGGGGTCACGGCTCGCCCGCCAGCTGTGCAAGCGCCTCGTCGTCGCCCGCGGCTGGCCGGTCACCCGTGACGAGCTCACCGAGATGCTCTGGCCCGATGCCCCCGAACCCGAGCGGCTGAGCGCGCGGCTCTCGGTCCAGCTCTCGGCGGTGCGCCGGGTGCTGCGAGGCGGCGTCACCGCCGACCGCCAGACCGTCGCGCTCGACCTGCACGAGGTGTCCACCGACCTCGAGGCCCTCCTCGAGGCCCCCGACGACGAGACGGTCGTCGACGTGTTCGGCGGCGACCTCCTCCCGGAGGACCGCTACGACGACTGGAGCGCGGCGGCCCGCCGGCAGGCCGCCAGCCGGTTCCGCGACGCGGCCCGGCGGCTCGCCTCGGCCGCCGTCCGCGCCGGCGAACCGGTGCGGGCGATCGAGCTGGCCCACCGGTCCCTCGACCTCGATCCCTACGACGAGGTCGCGCACCGCCTCCTCGTGGGAGCGCTGATCGGCAGCGGCGAGCTCGGCCGGGCGCGCGAGGCCCACCGCGCCTGGGTCCGGGCGATGGACGAGCTCGGGGTACCCGTGCCCGAGTTCGACCCGACCGGAAGGTCGTACGACATCTGAAGGATTCCTGAAGGCCGGCCCGGAAGATCGGGCCATGACCATCACCGACCAGCACCGACCGACCGAGCCCTACGTCGTGGCACGTGACGACGGGTCCCACCACCACTTCCTGAACCACCTCGCGACCACCAAGGTGGCCGCCGGCCCCGACGGGTCGATGAGCGCGGTGGAGTTCGTCGCTCCCCAGGGCTTCGGGCCGCCCCTGCACCGCCACCTCGACGAGGACGAGCTCGTCGTCGTGCTCGAGGGGTCGATCGCGTTCCGCAGCGGCGACCAGGAGCACATCGGCGGGGTGGGGGCGTGCGCCTACCTGCCCCGGAACATCCCGCACACGTTCCAGGTCCTGTCCGAGCAGGCCCGGTTCCTCTCGGTGACCGCGTCGAGCGAGAGCTCACCACGGTTCGACCAGATGGTGGCCGCCCTGGGCACCCCCTCGGCCCGCCCCACCCAGCCCGAGCCCGGCCCCATCGACCCCGCGCACGTGGCGGCGGTGACCGCGGCCCACGGCATCGAGGTGCTCGGGCCGCCGCCCGCACCCCTCGCCGACGGGGGTGACGCCCGATGATCCCGACGACCACCCGCCGCTCGGTCACCGCCCTCGCCGTCGGGCTCGCCCTGCTCACCGCCTGCGGGGACGACGCCGACGACGCGGCGGCGGCCGACGCCACCGCGACCACCGCGCGGACGCCGATCACCGCCGCGGACGACAGCGGACCGATCGAGGTCACGGGCGTCGACTTCGCCTACGTCGGCCTCCCCGAGACGGTCCCGGCGGGCACCGAGCTGGCGTTCCGCAACGACAGCAGCGCCGAGCTCCACGAGCTCGTCGCCATCCGGCTGCCCGACGACGAGGAGCGGTCGGTCCCCGACCTGCTCGCGCTGCCGCCCGAGGAGCTCGGGGCGCTCTTCCCGCTGGTGACCTCGGTGATCATCGCCCCGCCGAACGCCGAGGGGTTCGTCGTCGAGGGGTCGGCCACCCTCGACGAGCCCGGTCGCTACGCCGTCATCTGCGCCATCCCGACGGGCGCTGACCCCGACGAGTACCTCGCCGCCGCCGCCGAGTCCGAGGGCGGTCCACCCGAGGTCGCCGGTGGCCCGCCCCACTTCGTGCAGGGGATGTGGGCCGAGCTCGTCGTGGAGTGACGTCCGTGTCGGCGCCCGACCGCACGGGTAGGGCGCCGACATGGCCGACGAACCGACCGCCGACGACGAGCGCGTGGCGAGCCGCGCCGAGCTGCTGCCCGAGGAGGAGACAGCGGGGAGCGACGACCCCGAGGCCCAGGCCCGGGCGATCCTCGACGAATCCGATGAGCGGCAGGAGCCGCGGGACGCGGCGCCCCGTGCCCACGTGGAACACCGCACCTCCGACGAGGTGACCACGAACGAGCCACCGACCGGGTGAGGGCGGCGCCGGCGCGCCGCCCTCACCCGGTCGGCGTCAGAGGAGGCGCCGGTACATGCGCTGGGTGGTCAACGCCGGCTCCTCGGCGTAGGCCCCCGCGGCCTCCTCGTCGATCAACCGCAGCCACTCGGCGTCGCCGGCCATGGCGTCCTGGGCCGCCTGCAGCTCGGCGAGCGACGCCGCGGGCGTGATCCAACCCACGCCGCCGTAGATCCCGGTGACGGCCCGACCGAACATCGTCGGGTGCCCGGTGATCTCGGTCGCCCGCTGGGCCAGGCGCACCCCGACCTCGATGCTGCGAGCCGCGGCACCGGAGGCGGCCGACGCCTGCACGACGGTCGCGTACCGGGCGCCCGACTCGGGATCGGGGGCCCCGTGCACCAGTTGCACGAGCTGGTCGGTCGCGCCGCCGTCGTAGAAGCTGGCGCCGGCATCGATCGCCGACACGTACTCGTCGGAGGCCGCGAGCTTGGCCTCGGCCCCCTCGAGCTCCTCGAGGTCGGTGACGAACGTGGACCACGACAGTCGCCCCGGCTCGGGCGACATCGTCTCTTGCCAGAGCGCGACCGTGAGCCCCGAGATGCGGTTGACCCGCTCGGTCTGCTCGTGGGCCCATCCCATCGAGTCGCGGGTGTGCCCGGCCGCGAGGCGGACCGAGCGCGAGAACATGAACATGGTGGTGCTCCCCTGTGGTGTGTGACCGTGCACGACCGTCGTCGATCGACGGCCGGCGGGGGTCCCGGGTCGCGTGCGGCGCAGGGCCTCCTGACGCACCGGGCCGTGACCACTCGGAGCGCCTGCGCCCGATCGTGCGCTCGTGGTCCAGGTGTGTCAACCGTCACATCCGACCGTGGTCGGCCGCCCACCGGGCGTCGGTCCGGATGCGTCGTGCGCAGGGCTACCGTCGGCCCCATGGGTGACCACGACGCCACCGTCCGCTTCGAGCGCGTCCACCTCGAGCGCATCGAGCGCGACGGCTACACGATCATCGAGCGGGCGATCGACACCGACCTCGTCGACGCGCTGCTGGCCGACGTCGACCGGCTCGTGTCCGAGCTCGGCGTGGAGCCGGCCGGCAACCGGTTCGAGGGCGCCCGGACGCTGCGGGTCTACAACCTGCTCGCCCGGGGTCCCCGGTTCGCCGAGGTGCCGGTGCACCCGGCGGTCCTGCCCGTGGTCGACGGTGTGCTCGGTCCGGGGTGCCTCGTGTCGTCGCTGTCGTCGATCGACATCCGCCCCGACGAGATCGCCCAGCCCATCCACGCCGACGACCAGCTCATGCCGATCCCGAAGCCGCACCCGCCCACGGTGTGCAACACCATGTGGGCCCTCACCGACTT
This sequence comes from Acidimicrobiales bacterium, assembly GCA_035464115.1. Taxonomy (GTDB): domain Bacteria; phylum Actinomycetota; class Acidimicrobiia; order Acidimicrobiales; family SKKL01; genus DATHSN01. The sequence continues at coordinate 4,397 of DATHSN010000383.1, forward strand.
CACCGAGGAGAACGGCGCCACCCGCGTCGTGCCCGGGTCGCACCTGGCCGACGCCTCGCCCGAGTACGGCGCCGACATCCCCTCGGTGGCGGCCGAGATGCCGAAGGGCAGCGTGCTCGTGTGGCACGGCTCGCTGTGGCACGGCGGGGGCGCCAACCGCACCGACGAGCGGCGGGTCGGGATCGCCATGAACTACTGCGCGGGCTACATCCGCCAGCAGGAGAACCAGCAGCTCGGCATCCCGGTCGAGGTGGTGCGCACGTTCCCACCCCGGCTCCAGGAGCTCGTCGGCTACGGGATCTACCACGGCCTCATCGGCCACATCGACAAGCGCTCCCCCGCCGAGCTGCTCGGCGCGGGTGGTGGCGGGATGATCTGGGACGCCGCGCCAGGCTGATCGGCCCGGCCCATCGGAGGTGTCGTCAGCGACCTCGCAGCAGCGGCTCGGGGACCAGCGGTCCCGCCTGCGGGACATGGGCCTCGGCGAGGGCGCACGCTGCGGTGGATCCGGTCGCGCCGCAGAGGAACGCACCGGCGGTCTGGGCGTGGTGGACCGCGAGCACCACCGGCCGACCGTCCCAGTGGCGGCCGGCGCGCCGGGCCGCCCCGACGGCCAGCGAGAGGTCCAGACCGGACAGGTCGATCAGCTCCCGACCCCAGGTGGCGGCGGCGTCCGCGTCGTGGCGAGCCACCACCAGGAGGTCGGCCTCGGCCATCTCCGCCCCCGCCGCCTTGAGCTCGACCTCGCCGACCGGCCGCACGAGACCCCACGGCGTGATCGCCCCGGTGGCCGCGACCACTCGGGAGCCGGCGAGCGGCCCCAGGTCGGCCTCCACCAACGCGAGCGCGAAGGCGAGCCCGGCCGATGGGCCGTCGAACATCCCGGCGACGATTCGATGGGTGGGCGAGCGCCCGAGGACGGACGTGACGAACCGCTCGGCGTGGGCTCGCGACGTCGCGGTCGCCTCCGACGGCGACCGCACCGGAACGGCCGGAGCGGCGAGCGCACCGGGCAGCCCGTCGGGCCGATCGGCCACGATGCGGACCGACAGCGCCACCACGTGGGTGACCCGGGCGCAGCGTCCTTCGACCACCACGATCGGATGGGCGACGCCGACCCGCCACACCGGCTCGGGGCCGAGCGCCACGGCCGCCGGGCCCGGTCGGATGGTCACCGTGGACGCCACCACCAGCACCAACGCCGCGGCGCACCCGCGGATCGTGCGGCGCCACCGCCGGGGCCGGATCCCCCTCTTCGCTTGGTGCCGACCGACGTCGCCTGGCATCTGAACCACCCCGGCCGGGGCGAGCGGTGCGCCCGCTCCCCGCGTCCATCACGAGCACGGCTCGGTTGCCACGTCCAGTGCCCGGGGACACGGACACAGGATCGGCGACCACGGTGCCGAGCGGGGTCAGCGGGCCGACCCGCGCTCCCCCGCGGCACGCCGGTCGGCGACCGCCTCGGCGAGCACCAGGTCGTGGAGGAACCACCGGCCGGCACCGTTCCCTGATCGGGTGACGGTGACGGCGCCGTCGGACTCGCGCACCTCCACGTCCCGCAACGTGCCGACCCGGAGCCCGGTGAGCGCAGCCATCCGAGCGGGGGTCCAGCTCCCCGTGGCTGGCGCCCCGACACCGCGCACCTCGGTGAGCGAGCGCGACGGGGTCTGGGTCACCGTCACGTCGCGGCCGTGACGGCGACCGACGATCGTCAGCGCGCCGCGCATCGGTGCGGTCCCGGCGAGCAGCATGCTCGGCACCTCGGTGACCCGGAGGCCCAGCGGCGCGAGGAGCACCGCGGCCGTCGTGGGGAGACGTCGCGCCACCCGGACCGCCCCCACGACCCAGATCGCGAGCACCACCACAGGCACTCCGAGGATCACCCGCAACGCCCGGTCGGTCCCGTGG
>DATHSN010000384.1:0-2381 GCA_035464115.1 Acidimicrobiales bacterium
CACCGAGCGCCCGGCCCGCGACCACGACGCGCAGATCCGGGTGTGGCTGGTCACGCCCGACCACGACATCGTGGCCGTGGGCCCCGCGTCGGTCGGCGACCCCGGCGCGCCCACCGCGCTGCGGGCGCGCGATCTCCGCCCGGTCGATCCCTCCGCGCTCACCATCCTGCGCCGGGTCGAGCGGGACACGCCCCTCACGTCCGGCCACGACGTCGCCGACGGGCCCGGGCAGCGGCGGCGGCTAGCCGCCGGACAGATGGTCGCCCCGGTGCCCGTCTTCTCCGAGCCGAGCGAGCTGGGCGGCCCGGTGGCGTCGCCGCTCACCCTCGTCGACCTGCTCCACAAGGTGCCCCAGCGGGTCCTCCCGACCCTCGTCCCCGAGGTGGTCGGCATGTGGGGCGCGTGCGAGATCCGCCACCACCAGCCGGTGCACCTCGACCAGGAGTACGCGGTGGGCGGATGCGTCGCCGAGCTGAGCGACAGCCCTCGCACCGAGATCCTCTGGCTCGAGAGCGAGGCCCACGACGCCGACGGGGTGCTGGCCGCATCGATGCTGTTGCAGGTCCGGTTGCTCAAGGCCTCGCTCGCGGGCGGTGCGGCATGACCCGGGCCGAGGCCCTCCACCACGCCTCCATCATCGAGACGGTCGCCGACGTGATGGGCGACGCCGACGCCATCGTCCAGGGCGAGCGGCGCGTCACCTGGCGACAGCTCGACGAGCGGGCCAGCCGCGTCGCCGGGATCCTCGCCGAGGCCGGCGTCGAGCCGGGCGACAAGGTCGCCCTGTACCTCTACAACGACCCCGCCTACATCGAGGCCTGGTACGGCTCGCTCAAGCAGCGGGCGATCCCGGTCAACGTCAACTACCGGTACCTCGACGACGAGCTGGCCTACCTCATCGACAACTCCGACGCCGTCGTGGTGGTGCACCATGCCTCGCTCGCCGGGCGGATCGACGCGGTGCGCGACCGCCTCCCCGCGGTCCGCCGGTGGCTGCAGGTCGACGACGATGGTGCCGGCTCGACGCGCTCCACCTCGTACGAGGCGGCGCTCGCGGCGGCGACGCCCGCGCCGCGGATCCCCCGCGACGGCGACGACCTCAACATCACCTACACCGGTGGCACCACCGGCTCGCCCAAGGGGGTGATGAGCCGGCTGTCGGGCGGCGTGGTGTCGGCCACGGCCGGCATCAGCGCGGTGCTCGGGCTCGAGCCCCACGATCCGCTCGACACCGCCACCCATGCCGCCACCCTGCTCGCCGACGGGCGCCAACCGGTGTCGGTGGTGCCGTGCCCGCTCATGCACGGCACGGGCATGGGCATCGGGGTGATCCCGTCGCTGCTCTACGGCGGGCGGATCGTGCTCACCTCACCCCGCCACTTCGACCCGGTCGAGGTGTGGGCCGCCATCCGCGCCGAGCAGGCCGGGATGCTCACCGTGGTCGGCGACGTGATGGCCCGGCCGCTCGCCGACGCGCTCGACGACGGACGGGTGGCGCCCGACGGGCTGCCGCTGGGTGTCATCGCCTCGGCCGGCGCCATGTTCTCCGCCGAGGTGAAGGACCGCCTGTGCGCGGCGATCCCCGGCCTCGTGGTCCTCGACATCATGGCCTCGACCGAGGTCGGCATGGGCCAGTCGATCCACGCCGCCGGGGCGCGGGCCGAGACCGGTTCGTTCGTGCCGAACCCGGACGTGGTGGTCATCGACGACCAGCACCGCCCCGTCGAGCCGGGCTCGGGCGTGGCGGGGATGGTGGCGGTCCGTGGCGCGGTCCCGGTCGGCTACTACAAGGACCCCGACAAGACGGCCCGCACCTTCCCGGTCATCGACGGCGAGCCCCACGCGCTCACCGGCGACTACGCGCTCGTCCACCTCGACGGCTCGATCACGCTGCTCGGGCGAGGCTCACAGGTGATCAACACGGGCGGCGAGAAGGTGTTCGCCGAGGAGGTCGAGGAGGCCGTCAAGCGCCACCCGGCGGTGGTCGACTGCCTCGTGGCAGCGGTGCCCGACGAGCGCTTCGGCTCACTCGTCGGCGCCGTGGTCGCCACGTCGGAGCCGGTCACCGCCGACGAGCTGAGGTCGTTCGTGCGGGCCTCGCTCGCCGGCTACAAGGTGCCGCGCGCGGTGGTGTTCGTCGACCGCGTCCCGCGGGCTCCCAACGGCAAGGCCGACTACGCCACGGCGCGGTCCCAGCTCGTTCCCTGACCCCGCCTCGTCGAGCCCCCGCGAGCGCCGGTCCAGCGAGGGGGAGCGCAGTGCGCTCAGCCGGCGCGGCGACCCCAGCGGCGGGCCTTCGGGGGCGGGCACGTGCCCTTCTCGGCCATGCGCACCAGCACGAAGCCCCGGGCGGTGCCGGCCACCCACACCGCGGTGATCAC
>DATHSN010000385.1:0-14214 GCA_035464115.1 Acidimicrobiales bacterium
TACCGAGGTCTGCTCGCACGACTCGGGGCCGAGGCCGACGACGGGGCCGACGACGAAGCCGACGACGGGGCCGACGAGCGCTCGGGCCCCTGGGCGAGCCCCCACGTCGGATGGCTCCGGCCGGGCGAGGCGTGGACCGTCGGCGTCGGCGTGGCCCCGCCGGCCCTGGTCCCCGATCGGCGGGGCCTGGTGGCGCTGCGCCACCTGGTGGCCCACCGCCACCGGCGGGTGCCGGCGGTCGAGCTCGACCGGCTGCTCGACGGCGCCGACGTGTCGATGTTCGCCCGCGCCGCGCTCGACGGGACCCTCGATGCCCTGGTCGACCGACCCGACGGCGCGGGCGGGGACGACGCCGGCGCGGCCGCGCTGCGCGCGCTCCTCGCCGACGACCGCGCCCGGTCACGGGTGTCGAAGCTGGTCCGCCGCACGATCGCGACGCTCGAGGCCGACCACGGGCTGCTCGGACGCCACCTCGGCGCGACGATCCGCACCGGTGTCGTGTGCGCCTACGAGGGCGACCCGGCGATCCGGTGGCGCGTCTGACCGACGGAGCGGTCGCGGGGCGCGACCCGCCCGTGCGCGGCCGCCGTGGTGCGCCAGCGGTCGCTCATCCCGGCTGCGACGGCCCGATCCAGCGTCCGCCCGTCGACCGCCGGCTCGAGCGCCGCGAGCAGCGATGGCGCGGGCTCGCCACCTCGTCGCTCGCGACCGGTCCGCCGATGCGCTCCAGGGTGGCGGGATCGACCTGGACGCCGTCGCGGACCAGCTCGCCGAGCCGGAGGACGCGCGCCGACGGCTCGACCCCGAGGTCGCGCCGCACCCGGTGGACGTGCTCCTCCAGGGCGGCGAGCGCCGTCACCCGGCTCCCCCCGAGGTGGAGCGCCACCGTCAGCAGCTCCACCAGACGCTCGTGCAGTGGGTCCTCCGCCGTTGCCGCGGCGAGGACCCGAGCCGCCGCGAGGGGATCGCCGTGGGTGATCTCCGTCGTGCTCCACCGCTCGACCGCCCGGGTGCGCAACCCCGCCAGCCGGGCCCGTTCGACGTCGAGCTGCGGGTCGAGATCGAGGTCGAGGTCGAGGAACGGGGTCCCCTGCCACAGCGCGAGCGCCCGCCCCAGGTCCCGGTGCGCGTCGGCACCGTGGCGGCCGTCGAGGCGGCCGTCGTCGGCCCGCCCGACGAGGCGCTCGAAGCGGGCCGCGTCGCACTCGACACCGAGGTGGTACCGGCCGCCCGCCTGGGCCACCAGGTCGACGCCGTGGGTCGCCCGGAGACGGGCGATCTGGTTCTGCAACGACGACCGCGCCGTGCGCACCGGGCGGTCGCCCCACACCGCGTCGACGAGCTGATCGCTGTCGGCGCCGACGCGCCGGCGCACGGCCAGCGCGGCGATGATCCGCCGCTGGGCCGCGGTCGGCGTCGCCCCGTCGACCCGCGTCGGTCCGAGCACCGTCACCCGCGGCGCGCCATCTGGCTCCATCACCCTCACCATGTCGTGGCCCTCCCGTTGTCGCCTCGTTGGTGAGATGTGACATCGGGTCCCGATCCGGGACATCGGCTGTTGGTCGATCGTTGGCCGCCTCCCCCACAGTGCGCCCGTGCACGAGAACCAGCGCGACGGATGGTGGTCGGGTCGGCGCCTCGCCGTGGTCGGTGTCGGCGTGGTCGCCGCCCTGATCGCCGCCGGGTGCGGCGACGGGGGCGGGGACGCCGAGGCGACGGCGACGACCGAGACGACCGCCGCGCCGGCGGCGACCACCACGACCACCGCACCGACCACCACGACCACCGAGCCACCGGGGTTCGGCGAGGCGTGGACCACCATCGACGAGGGCTGGTGGGACTTCACCGAGATCGACCAGGTCGAGGTGACCGTGGTCGACGGGCGCGTGCTCGCGCTGGCCGACGCCCAGCTGTTGGAGCTCGACCTCGACGAGCTGACCTGGCGCCCGGTCGAGGACCTCGCCGCGTCGGGCATCCTTCCCATCGAGCTGGGTGACGACGGCGAACCGCTCCCGTCCAGGGGCCAGGTCGCCGGGTCGGCGGGCGTCGTCGTCGTCGCCGAGAGCACACCGGTGACCTCGGCCGTCACCGCCGAGGGAGCCAACTTCGAGTGGTGGTTCGGCGTGGACGACGGCGGGGGCTGGCGCCGGCTCGGCCCGGAGGACACCGGGGTCGACCAGCGACTGATCGGACCCGAGCCCCGGTTCCGGTTCCAACAGGTGGTCGACACGGTGGCCAGCGACGGTCACGTGCACGTCGTCGGGCGCGGTCAGTGGTGGCGGCCGTTCTCGACCAGTGGCGTCGAGTTCACGGTGGTCACCCGCCGTCCCGACGGCACGTGGACCACCTGGGCGTCACCCGATCCCGACGTCTACTCGGGCCCGGCCGCGGCGGCGACCGACGGCGCCAGCACCGTGGTGCTGGCCGGCGCGCCACGGGAGGCCGCCGGGCTCCACACCTGGCGCTCCACCGACAACGGGACGACCTGGGAGTTCACCGTCGAGCCGGCCGTGCCCGACGATGTGAGGACCACCCGGGTGTCTGCGATCGCCCACGGACCGGCGGGCTGGGTCGTCGTCGCCCACGAGGACCTCACCACCGACGGTGTGACCACCTCCGGGAGTCGATCCGTGTCCTGGACGAGCGCCGACGCCCTCACCTGGAGCCGCCACGCCATCGACCAACCGGGCGACGAACCCGGCAAGCCCCTGGCGCTCACGGTGGCGGCCGATCGCTACGTGCGGCGCGACAACGGCGGCGTCGAGCTGTGGGAGTCGGTCGACGGGATCACCTGGACGCCGCTCGCCGAACAGGTGGGCGCAGTCGAGCTGGTGGGCGTCGGCGACCGACTGATCGCCATCGACTACCTGTCGACCTCGATCACGCCGCCACTTCCCTGACGATCACGCCCTTCGCCGCCCCATCCACTGTCACACCCCCTCCGCATACGTGGACCATGGAGGAGGTGTCCCCGCCGCCCGAGGTCGTCGATCTGCAGCGAGCGATCGCGACCGTGGGCGCGCTCGACACCGCCGGGCTGACCGATGCCGAGCTCGCTGCCGCCGTGCGGGCGCTCGAGGAGGCGCGCGACCAGCGACGCTGACGGGCCGGTTGTGCGAGCTGGCCGACGGCACCGTCATCACCCCCGGCCAGCTGCTGCCGTTGCTCACCGAGGCCGACATCGAGCGGGCCGTGTTCGGTCCCGACCGTCGGATCATCGACCTGGGGCGCCGGAGCCGGCTCTTCGTCGGTGGGGCGCGCCGGGCGGTCGAGATCCGCGACCGGCGCTGCACCGCACCGGGCTGCGACGCCCCCGCCGAGGAGTGCGACGTCGACCACGTGCCCGGCTGGGCCGAGGGCGGCACCACCGACCCCGACCACGGCCGGCTCCGCTGCCCCGCCCACCACCCCAACCGCCGTCGCCGCCGTCGACCGGTGGGCCACGCCGAGCCCGCCGACGCCACTCCCGACGACCCACCCGAGCCCGATGGCGACGCCGACCCCGGCGATCCGGGCGACCCGCCCCGCCTCACCGGCACAGGCCCGAGCGAGTCCCCCGTCCCGAGCGAGGCCACCGGTCTCGACCCACCCGGGTGACCTCGCCCAGCGGGAGGGGCGCCAACCAGCGAACCGTCGCGCCCACTGCGCGCCAGGCGCGCACGATGCGCGACGGTTCGGACGCCCCGCCAACCGTCGCGCACACGGCGCGGCAGGCGCGCACGCGGCGCGACGGTTCAGCGGCTCGGACGACCGTCGCCGGGGCGAGCCGGCGGTCAGCCGTTGAGGTTGCCGCTGCGCAAGCCGTCGAGGTCGACGGTGACGTAGCGGTAGCCGGCGGCGCGCACGGCGGCGACGACCTCGTCGTGGCGCGCCACCAGGCGGGGCAGGTCGGCCACCGGCACCTCGATGCGGGCCAGCTCGCCGTAGTGGCGGACCCGGCACTCGACGAACCCGAGGTGGTGGAGCGCGGCCTCGGCGGCCTCCACCTCGGCGAGGCGGCGCAGCGTGACGGCGGTGCCGTAGGGCAGGCGCGACGCGAGGCAGGGCGCAGCCGGCTTGTCCCAGGTGCGCAGGCCCAGGGCCCGGCTGGCGGCGCGCACGTCGGCCTTGGTGAACCCGGCGTCGACGAGCGGGAACGCCGCGCCCTTGGCCTGGGCCGCCTGCTGGCCGGGGCGGTGGTCGCCGAGGTCGTCGAGGTTCACCCCGAGCGTGACGACCGCGCCCCGGGCCGCCGCCACCGGCGCGACGGCGTCCATCAACGCGTCCTTGCACCAGAAGCACCGGTCGCGGTCGTTGGCGCGGTAGCGGTCGTCGTCGTACTCGTGGGTCTCGATCTCGACCCACGACAGCCCCCACTCGTCGGCGAGGGCGGCGCAGTCGGAGCGCTCGCGGTCGGCGAGCGACGGGGAGACGGCGGTGACGGCCACCGCCCGGTCGGCCCCGAGGGTGTCGTGGGCCATCCAGGCGAGGAACGCCGAGTCGGCGCCGCCGCTGAACGCCACGACGATCCGGTCGTGGCGCCTGAGCTCGGCCCGCAGCGTGTCGATGGCCGCGTCGGTGACCGCGGTGGGGCTCACGCGTCGACCACCCGGATCCCGGTGACGGCGTCAGGGGAGAGGCCGACCTCGGTGCGATCGCGCCGGCGCACCGACTCGTCACCGGGAGACCACATGGCGACGAGCGTAACCCGCAGGCAACTGGCTTCCCCCACCTGCCGCGGACCGAGCAGCTCGGGCGACGCCCCGCGCCGAGGACGACCCCGGCCGCCTCAGGGCGCGGGGACGATCACGGCGTCGAGACCGTGGACGACGCCGTTGCCGGCCAGCAGGTCGACGTCCCCGACGGTGGCTCCGCCGATGGTGGGCCCGCCGCCGGCGTCGACGATCTCGACCGATCCGCCATCGGCCGTGGGCACCGTCCCGAGCGCCAGCAGCAGGTCGACCCGCAGGGCGCCGCCGTCCACGACGTGGCCGAGCAGGACCTGGCGGAGCTGCTCGGCGTCGGCGGCGAGGGCGTCGGCCACGTCGGCCGGGAGGGCCGCGAACGCCTCGTCGGTGGGAGCGAGCACCGTGACGGGTCCCTCGCCGGTGAGGAGCCCGAGGAGCCCGGTCGCCGTCGCCGCGTCGAGCAGCGAGCCGAACCGGCCGTCGTCGACGAGCACGTCGACCACCGTGGTGGTCGCCGGCGGGGCGACCGTCGTGGGCGGTGCCGCCGTGGTGGGCGGGCTCGCGGCCGTGGTGGTGGTCACCTGTCCGGCCGTCGTCGTGGTCGGGGCCTCCTCGCCGTCCCCGGCCGCCGCCTCGGCGAGCGCGGCCTGCAGCGCCCGCAGCGTGGAGGTGTCGATGGCGCCGGTCGGCTCGAGCCCGAGATCGCCCTGGAGCCGGGCGAGCGACTCGCCGAGCTCGTCGGACCACCGGCCGTCGATCGGCCCGTCCCAGTAGCCGAGCCCGGCGAGCAGGCCCTGCAGCGCGCTCACCTGGGCCGACGCCTGGTCGGCGAGCCGCTCGGCGAGGGCCACCTGGGTGGCTCGGTCGATCAGCCCGGTGACCGGCAGTCCGGCGTCCTCCTGCACCTGCTCGACGGCGGCCACCGTGAGCGGACCGTAGATGCCGTCGACGGGTCCGTCGTAGACCCCGAGCGTGGTGAGGTCGGTCTGCAGCGCGGCGACGTACTCGCGCAGCGCCTCGAGCGACTCGTCGAGGTCGTCGAGGCACCCGGCCTCGGCCAGCAGCACCTGCCAGGCCACCTGCAGCTGGAACGCGGCCGACGACACCGACACCGCCGCCCCGGCGAGCGGGGAGTCGTCGTCGACGTCGCCGAGGGCGTCGGTGAACGCCGACTCGGCGGCCTCCAGGCGGTCGACCGACTCGTCGCTGACGGCGAGGTCAACGTCCTCGCCCTCCTCGGCGGCCCGCTCGATCGCCCCGCGCAGCTCCTCGGCGGCCGCGTCGAGCTCGTCGCGCTGCTCGGTGAGCTCCTCCCCGCCGGCCCGCACCGCCCCGACGGTGAGATCGGCATCGGCGAACAGGAGGCCGTAGCGGTCGAGCGCGCCCACGTAGTCCTGGGTGGTGTCGCAGAGCTGGGCGCGCGCCTCCTCGACGGTGGGCCCGTCGGCGGCGACGTCGTCACCGCAGGCGGCGGCGAGCAGCGCCACGGCGAGCGCGGCGGCGAGCAGGCGGGGTGTGGTCACGGGACCCTCCAGGGTCAGCGGTCGGGTTCGGGTTCGGGTTCGGGCGTCGCGAGCGCGGGCTCGTCGCCGCGGTCGCCGCGACCCGTCCCGCCGAGGCGTCGTCCCTGGCGCTGACCGAGCTGGTCGAGCAGCGGTGTGAGCATCAACAGCACCACGGCGGTCGCGATGAAGGCCTGGGAGCCGTCGGCGCCGACCCCCGCCGGGCTCAGGCCCTCGGGCCGGCCGGCGAGCTCGAGCACGAACGAGAACTCACCGATCTGGGCGAGCAGGAACGCAGCCGACACCGCAACCGGCAGCGACCGTCGGAAGACACGGGCGGCGACGGAGGCGGTCACCACCTTCACCACCACCGCGCCCGTGGCGAGCACGAGGACGAGGTCCCACCGCTCGAGGAAGAACCCGATGTCGAGCAGCATGCCGATGGACACGAAGAAGATCGCCGAGAACAGCATCTGGAACGGCGTGCTGTAGCGGATGGCCCGCTCGCGGTGGCGACTGGAGCTGATGACGACGCCGGCGATGAACGCGCCGAGCGAGTCGGTGAGGCCGAGCAGGCTCGACACGTAGGCCACCACGAGGGCGAACCCGGCGACCGACAAGAGGAAGACCTCGTCGTTCGAGAAGTCGGCCACCTTGTCGAGGGCCCGGGGGACGAACCACTGGGTGGCCCCCACGACGAACCCGATGACGACCGCCGATCGGAGCAGCGCGCCGAGCAGGTCGCCGAGGCCGCCGCCGCTCTCACCCAGCATCGGGACGAGCAGGACCATGATGACGACCGCGAGGTCCTGGAAGATGAGGAAGGCGACGCTGACCTCACCGACCTTGGTGTTGGTCTCGCCGCGCTCGGACAGCAGCTTGAGCACGATCGCGGTGGAGCTGAGCGAGACGAGGCAGCCGGTGAACACGGCCGAGCGCCAGTCGACGCCGAACGCCAAGCAGCCGGCCGTGACGAGGCCGATGGTGCCGACGACCTGCAGCGCACCACCACCGAGCATCAGCGGACCCATGCGCTTGAGCTCGCTGACGCTCAGCTCCAGGCCGATGCCGAACAGCAGGAAGATCACGCCGATCTCGGCGGCCTGCTCGACCAGCTCGACGTCGTTGACGAGCCCGCCGGTGTTCGGGCCCACCATGGCGCCGGCGAGGATGAAGCCGACGATCGGCACCAGCTTGATCCGGGTGCAGAGGTAGGCGATCAGGGCCGCCGAGATGAGCACGATGGCGAGCTCCCCGACGAGGGGTGGCGCGGTCACGGCCAGGACGTTCGGCACGGGCCCCATCGAACGGGGTCGGGGAGAGTCGGCCGGGTGCTCGACGGGTGCGGAGCGGGTGCCCCGACCCGGGACGGGCCGCACCCGGCCCGCACCCGGGCCGCACCCGTCCCCGTCGCGGGCCAGCGAGAGGGTTGGACATTCGCCGCCATCGGCGGCCCGACCCGCGAGGAGCGGACGTGTACGGCGAACGAGTCCCCCGACCGCTGAGCATCCTCGTCGTCCAGGTGCTCGTCTACGTCCACGCCGTGGTCAACCTGCTGGGCGGTCTGACCTGGATCCTCGGACGGAACGACCTGGCCGTGCGAGCCCAGACCGGGCTCGGCTCCACCGAGCTGCTCGCGGGCGGCATCGTCCTCGTGATCGCTGGCCTGCTCTACGCGTGGATCGCCAAGGACCTCGGCGCGGGCAGCCCGGCGGCGGTGTGGATGCTCAGCTTCTTCGCCCTGAGCCACGTGATCGCCGCCCTGTGGCTGGTGCTGTTCGGCGCGTCGTCCGGGCGGGCCGATCTCGCGTTCCAGGGCGTGTTGAGCGGGCTCGTGCTCGTCGTGTTGCACACCACCGCCGCCGACCGCTTCTTCTCCCAGCGGACCTACCTGTGACCCCCCGACTGTCCCCGCCGGCGCCGAGGAGGCACCCATGACCTCTCATCCCTTCCTGTCCGAGCCCTGGATCCAGGCCGTGCAGCGCATCAAGGTCGACCACGTCGGCGATCCCACGGATCAACCGGTCCGCGTGAACGGCACCGTCACCGGCGTGCCGTTCGGCGCCGGCCGCATCGAGATGCACTCGGCCCACGGCCCGGTGATCGGCTGGCAACCCGGGCACCTCGACGACGCCGAGTTCGGCATCGAGGTCGACTACCAGGTGGCCCGCGAGCTCGTGATGGACACCACCCCCAACGCGCTCGAGCGGGCGATCGCCGCCGGCGACATCGTCGTCACCGGCGACGTCGACGAGTTCCGCGACTGGTGGCACTCCCGCGTCGCCGACCCCGACACCGACGAGCTCGAGGACCAGGTCCGCGCGATCACGGCCTGACCGGCCGAGCGCGCCCCGACGAGGAGACGACGACATGGCGCGACCGATGGACCCGTCGCTGGCGGGCCGGGCCGAGCAGGTCGGGGCGCTGGTGGCCACGCTGGCGGTGCCCGACTCCTTCCAGCGGACGCTCATGCCGCGGTCCACCCTCGACCAGGCGCTCATCACCGGGTTGTCGTTCACGACCCTGCAGACGGTCACCACCCTCCTCCAGGACCTGATCCAGGCCGGTGCGTCGGCCGGCGGCGGCCGGGGCGGCTCCGTCGACCCGGCCTCCTGGGGCCGGCGGGCGTTGCTCGGCGACCTCGGCGCCGTGGCGATGGGCACGGCGCTCGAGCGGGCGCTGCCCGCGCGCGACGACGAGTCGCTCGGCCGCGCGGCGGCCCGCACCGCCGGGCGGCAGCTGGCCGTCACCGGCGCCGCCGGCCTGGCCGTCGGCACCGCCCAGCTCGTGGGCTCACGGTGGCGGTGGTCCCGTCCCACCACCCGCGCCGCCGTGGCCGGCGCCGCTGGCGCGGTCACGCTCGTGTCCGCCGCCCGCCAACGGCGCGACCGCCGGGAGGCCCCCGCCGACGACGCCGGCCAGGCGCGGGTGCTGCGCTCCCTGGCGTTGGGCGTGGGGGTCACCGCCGGCGCCAGCGCGCTGCACGGCATGGAGCGCCGGCTGGCCGACGTCGCCGGTCGTGGTGTGGCCCGGGTGGCCCCGGGTGCCCCGGCGGTGTGGCGCCCGGTGGGGCACGCCCTGGCGGTCGCCGCGCTGGCCACCGGCGTGCGCGTCGTGGTGCAGAGGTCGTTCTCCAAGGTGGAGAGCCACGAGGTGGCCGTCGAGGCCGCGTTCGACGTGCCCCCGCTGCAACCAGAGCGCAGCGGCAGCCTCGTCAGCCTGGTGCCCTTCGACAGCCTGGCCAAGCAGGGGCGGCGGTTCGTGTGGAGCGCGGTGCACCCGAGCGTGATGACCGAGGTGCTCGGCGACGGGCCGACCCACCCACCGGTGCGGGTCTACGTCGGGCTCGAGTCGGCCGACAGCGAGGCGGCCCGCGTCGCCATCGCCGTGCGCGAGCTCGAGCGCACCGGGGCCTTCGACCGGTCGTGGCTGCTCGTGGCCTCACCCACAGGTACGGGCTATGTGAACTACGCCGCGGTGTCGGCGCTCGAGCTGCTGTCACGCGGCGACTGCGCGACGGTGGCCATGCAGTACGCAGCCCGACCGTCGGTGATGTCGCTCGACCGGGTCGACGAGGGTCACCGCCACGCCCGACTGCTGCTCCAGGCGATCCACACCGCCGTCGCCCGCCGACCGACGGGCTCTCGACCGAGGGTGGTGCTTTTCGGCGAGAGCCTGGGGGCCTGGACCAGCCAGGACGCCGCCATCGACCGGGGCACCGACGGCCTCCGGGAGCTCGGCGTCGACCACGCCATCTGGATCGGCACGCCCTACTTCTCGAAGTGGAAGGAGCAGGTGCTCCGCGACCGGCGCGACGACGTCGACCCGTCGCTCGTCGGGGTGTTCGAGGACATCGACGAGTACCGCGCCCTCCCGGAGCCGGCCCGGGCGCGGCTCCGCTACGTGATGATCACCCACGCCAACGACGGGGTGGCCCACTTCGGTCCGGAGCTGCTGTGGCGGGCGCCGCCGTGGCTGGGCGACCCGGCGCAGCGCCCGGCGACCGTGCCCACCACCATGCGGTGGCGCCCGGTCACCACCTTCTTCCAGGTCCTCGTCGACATGAAGAACTCGGCCAACGTCGTGCCCGGGCGGTTCGCGGCCACGGGCCACGACTACCGGGCCGACCTGCTCCCGTTCATCGACGCCGTGCTCGGCTTCGACGCGCCGCCCGAGCAGCTCGCGCGCATCGGTGAGTGGTTGGAGGCGAACGAGCTGGAGCGCAGCCGCTGGGTGGACCGCCACGGCCGGGCCGGCGCGAGCATGGCGGCGATGGTGGTGCGCAGCTGGATGGAGGAGCACCCCGACGAGGCCGAGCGGGCGCTCGGCCCGCGCCTGCGGGCCATCGCCGCTCAGGACGCGGTGTAGGCGGCCGCCAGCTTCACGGCTCGCGCCGACGAGGTCCCCGCCACCTGCAGCACGATGGCGACGGCGAGCAACGGCCCACCGAGCAGCGGCCAGCCGAGGCCGATCAGGACGATCGCGATGCGGTTGAGCACGAACCCGGGGGCGATCGCCACGCTGGTGAGCGCGCCCGACACGGCGTAGGAGGCCACCCGCTGCCGGTGCGAGGCGTACCGCTGCTTGCGGAGCCCGGCCAGCGCCACCGGGAGCGCCACGATGGCGTACATCTGGGCGATGGCGACCGCCCCGAGCGCGATGCCGAACCAGGCGAGCGACCACCGGGCCCCGGCCACGGAGACGACCCCGTGGGCCACCCCGACGGTGAGCGCCCAGACGGTGATCTTCCAGGCGTGGCGGCGGGCCTCGTCGAACGCGGCGCGGATCGACGGCTCACCCTGCTGGGTCAGCACGAACGCGAACGTGGCGTTGCACCAGTAGGCGAGCAGGTTGGCCGCGACGACGAAGGTCAGCACGCCCAGGGCCGCCCAGCCGTCGAAACCGACGCGGGGCAGCTCGCCGGTGACGTGGACCCGCCAGTCCCACGTGATCGCCGCGAGCCAGATCGCCGGCACCAGCTCCAGGAGCAGGAGTCGCCAGTTGCGCAGCAGCAACAGCACGCCGCCCACCATGAGCTCGATGGTGTGGCCGGCGTAGGCGACCGGCAGCAGCCACCGTGACCGGCCCCCCAGGTCGTGCAGCAGGTCGGTGGCGATGCTCGTGTCGGCGTTGGCCCCGGCGGTGCGCAGCACCTCGAGCTGGTCGCGCAGCGTCGCCAGCGCTCCGCGGCGGCGCGAGGTCGTGGCCACCGGGGGCTCAGACGTCGCGTCGAGCCTCGAGCTCGCCGTCGTGGATGGCGGCGCGGTGGCGCTCGAAGTCACGCTCGTTCTGGTCGGCGTAGCGGGTCGCGAACTCGGCGAGAGCCCGCCCGAACGAGTCGCCCTTGCCGAGGTAGGCGGCGATGGCGACGGGCGAGCCGGTGCGGGCGTGGCTCCGGGCCAGCGTCCACCCGCACAGGCGAGCGAAGGTCTGCAGGCCCCGGGCGCGCATGGTGTCGACATCGGCGCCACCCTTCATGTCGCGCAGCTGGCGCCAGTAGTAGTGGCGCTCGCCGTCGAGCGACGAGCTCCACCCCAGGAAGATGTCGCTGGCCGACTGGATGGACAGCTGGCCCTCCACGACCCGTTGGCCACCGTGGGTGTAGAGCGAGGGCGAGAGGTGCTGTTCGAGCACCGAGGCCGAGGCCTCCTTGGCCTGCAGCAGCAGCGCGTCGTGGTCGTGACGCCCCTCGAGCAACATCACGAACGCCCGCAGGCCCACGCTGCCGACCCCCACCACCTTGTGGGCCACGTCGACGGGGCGGTACCGCTCGAGCAGGGTCCGACGGCTGTCGGGGAGCGTGCCGAGGTAGTCGACGTAGGTCCGCCGCACCCCCTCGGCGACCTCGTCGGCCCGGTCCCCGACCACGCTCGCCAGCGGCACCAGCAGGGGCGGGTCCCACCGGAACCTCAGCCGCCCGTCGACGGTCTCGGTGAGCTTGCGCAGGGCGTGCAGGCTGGTGCGCGACCGGGCCTTGCCCAACGCCTGCTCCACCCGCCGGCCGACGGTGGTCGACCGGTCGTGAGCCAGGGCGGCGATGTCGTCGGCCTCCAGGCGTGCGTACCAGGTGTCGAGCAGACCGATCTGGGCGAAGCCGGCCATGGCGTCGCGGTAGGTCGTGGCGACCGCCCGCACGGCGTCGGCCCGCTGTCCGGCCGGGAGGCCACGGTGTCGGCCGGCGATCTCGAAGCTGGCCGCGAGCCGGGCCAGGTCCCACTCCCACGGGCCGAGGCAGGTCTCGTCGAAGTCGTTGATGTCGAACACCAGGCGACGGTCGGGGCTGGCGTACACGCCGAAGTTCGACAGGTGGGCGTCACCACAGAGCTGGGCGGTCAGCCCCGAGGTCGGCACCCCGGCGAGGTCGGCGGCCATGATCGCCGCACCACCCCGGTAGAACGCGAAGGGGCCGGCGTCCATCCGACCGTGGCGGATCGGGACGAGCCCCGCCTCGCGACGCTCGTCCTGCTCCCGCAGCACCGCCACCGGGTCGGGCCGATCCGGTGGTGGCGTCCAGTCCGCCAGCGTGCGGCGCGGCGCGGCCTGTCGCGCCGCACGTCCCACGGCGCGCTCGTCGTCGATCTGCAGCACGGCGTCCTCCTCGGGCGGTCCCACCGGTGCCGATCACCGGGGACGTCGCCGCCTCGAGCGCATCCTCGCGCCGGTCGTCACGGAACGGACCACTGTCGGGGGGTCCGCACCGGAGCCGCACCCGCGCTGCTCCGTGACGTCGACGGAACGGCACCCACGATCCTCTCGACCACTCCATCGTCAGATCAGGAGCACACGACATGGCAACGATCGTCGCCTTCTCCGTCCCGTCCATCGAGGCCGGCGAGGAGGCCCTCGAGCGCCTCGAGGGCACCGTCACCGACGTCGCCCTCATCTACAAGAACAAGAACGGGCGGGTGAAGATCCGCCAGACCTCGGACATGACCGTCGGCAAGGGCATGGTGCGCGGCGGCCTCCTCGGCGGGGTGCTGAGCATCTTCGCCGGCCCCCTCGTGGGCATGGCCGTCGTCGGCGGCGCCGCCGGTGGCGCCTACGCCGCCCTGCGCGACAAGGGCGTCAGCGACAAGCTGATGAAGCTGGCCGGCGAGCAGCTCGAGCAGGGCAAGGCGGCCGTGTTCGTGCTGGCCGACGACCCCGTCGCCGACATGATCGTCACCAAGATCGAAGAGGCGGGCGTCGACGGCGTCGAGGTCGGGGCGTTCCCCGCCGAGGCCGCCAACGTCGTCAAGGAGATGCTGAAGCTCGACTGATGAGTGCCCCGGGGCCCGGGTGGAACTGGTCGACGTGGCCGGTTGCGCCCGGGCTCCGGCGCGCTCAGCTCGTGATCGACCGCACGTCGGCGTCGAGGCGCACGGCGTCGGGGTTGGCGATGCGCGCGCGCCACCAGTCCCTGAACGCGGCGCGATCACCCTCGATCCGCAGGGCTCCTGCCCCGATCGCCTGCTCCAGCACGTCGAACGACTCGTCGAGGACCAGCTGGCGCGCGGTGGCGTAGTCGACCTCGAACGCGACGTCGGCGTGGTCGGCGTGGCCGGTCTCCCACCCGATCACCGGTCCGTGCTCCGAGTGCAGCCGGAGGGACCCGTCACCGAACGGGACGTCGGTGATGGTGGCGTTGACCACGAGTCCGGGGGTGTCGAGCCGACCCCCCTCGTGGCGCTCCTTCACGGTGCGCACCGCGTTGCGCCACTCCTCGGTCAGGAACAGATGGGTGCCCATGTCGCCTCCGCTCGATCGGACGTGCCCAGCGAGCGTGCCGGGACCCGCCGCCCGCGAGGGTTGCGAGACGGGTGCGGATCGGGTGCGACCGGTGCGACCCGCGCCCGGGCCGCCCCGGGCGCGCGACCATGGATCCGCCTCGTCTCCCGGGGCTCAGGAGGGGCCGTGGGGTCGGACGACCAGATTCCCATCGAGATCCACCCCGACGCGCTGGCCACCGGCGATGTGGCGGTGCTGCTGCTCGACGGCGACGGACGGGTGGTGGGTGGCTGCGAACGGGCCCGGCGGCTGCGCGGCCCCGGCGGCGAGCTCCCCCT
>DATHSN010000386.1:0-12821 GCA_035464115.1 Acidimicrobiales bacterium
GGTGCAGACCTCGTGAGCGCGCGGGCAACGGGGGTGGAAGACGCACCCCGACGGCGGGTCGGCCGGGCTGGGCACGTCGCCCTCGAGGATGATCCGCCGGCGCGTGCGCTCGGTCTGCGGGTCGGGGATCGGCACGGCCGAGAGCAGGGCCTCGGTGTAGGGATGCTGCGGGTAGTCGTAGAGCACGTCGCTCCCCGCGAGCTCGACGATCTTGCCGAGGTACATGACGGCGACCCGGTCGGAGATGTGTTTCACGACCGAGAGGTCGTGGGCGATGAACAGGTAGGTGAGGCCGAGCTCGTCCTGGAGGTCCTGGAGCAGGTTCACCACCTGGGCCCGCACCGACACGTCGAGAGCCGACACCGGCTCGTCGGCCACGATGAAGTCGGGCTGCAGAGCCAGGGCCCGGGCGATGCCGATGCGCTGGCGCTGCCCGCCGCTGAACGCGTGGGGGTAGCGAGAGGCGGTGTCGCCCGGGAGGCCGCAGCGCTCGAGCAGGTCGATGACCTGGTCGCGCGCCTCGTCGAGGTCGTTCACGATGCCGTGGACGATGAGCGGCTCGGCGACGAGCTCGGCGACCGACATGCGCGGGTTGAGGCTGGCGTAGGGGTCCTGGAACACCAGCTGCATGTGACGGCGCAGGTGCCGCAGCGACTCGCCGTGGGCGTGGGTGATGTCGCGGCCCCGGAAGGTGATGGTGCCGGCGGTGGGGTCGATCCGGCGCAGCAGGGCTCGCCCCGTGGTGGTCTTGCCCGAACCCGACTCGCCGACCAGGCCGAGCGTCTCGCCGCGCTCGATGGTGAACGTCACGTCGTCGACGGCGTGGACGACCTTCTGGGCGCCCCCGAAGAACGACTTGCGCCCCACCGGGAAGTGGATGGTGAGCCCGTCGACCTCGACGAGCGGGCCGTCGTGCTCGAACAGCTCGTGGTGGTGGTGCACCTCAGGCCGAGACCGTGGTGAGCGGGTGCCAGCAGGCAACCTTCCTCCCTTCGGCGAGCACGTCGAGGTCGGGGAGCTCGGCGTGGCAGCGGTCGCTGGCGTGGGCGCAGCGGGGGGCGAACGGGCACCCGGTCGGGGGCGCGACGAGGTCGGGGGGTGCGCCGTCGATGGAGACCAGCCGGCTCTGCACCTCGTCGAGGCGCGGCGTGGAGCGCAGGAGCCCGTCGGAGTAGGGGTGGGCGGGGGCGGCGAACATGTCGTCGGCGGGGCCGACCTCGGCCAGGCGACCGCCGTACATCACCGCGACGCGGTCGCACATGCCGGCCACGACCCCGAGGTCGTGGGTGATGAGCAGCACCGACAGCCCGAGCTCGGACTGCAGCTCGGCGAGCAGCTCGAGGATCTGGGCCTGGATGGTGACGTCGAGCGCGGTGGTGGGCTCGTCGGCGATGAGCAGCTCGGGCTCGCACGACAGGGCCATGGCGATGAGCACCCGCTGGCGCATGCCACCCGAGAACTCGTGGGGGTACTGGCCGAGGCGACGCTTGGGGTTGGAGATGCCGACCAGCTCGAGCAGCTCGAGGGCTCGGGCCGCGGCCTGCTTCTTCGAGTAGCCGAGGTGGCGGCGGGTGACCTCGGCGAGCTGGTTGCCGATGGTGTACACGGGGTTGAGCGAGGTCATCGGGTCCTGGAAGACCATCGAGATCTCGTTGCCGCGCACCCGACGCAGCTCGGCCGGGGCCTGGCGACCCTGCACCAGGGACCGGCCCTTCCAGCGCACGTCGCCGCCGGTGATGCGGCCCGGCAGCTCGGTGAGGCCCATGATCGCCTGGGACGTGACGCTCTTGCCCGATCCCGACTCGCCCACCAGGCCGAGCACCTCGCCGCGTCGCACCGAGAACGTGACGTCGCGGACCGCCTGCACGACACCCCGGCGGGTGAAGAACCGCACCTGCAGGTCCTCGACGTCGAGGAGGGTCTCGACGGTCATGCCGCTCCCTTCGTGGCCGCGTAGCGCTTCTCGCGCTCGGTCGGGTCGGCGATGATGCGCAGCCAGCTGGCGACGAGGTTCACCGACAGCACGGTGAGCGAGATCATCGCCCCGGGGAACACCACCAGCCACCACGCCGAGAAGATCAGGTCCTGGCCGGTGGCGACGTCGAGGCCCCACGACACATCGGTGCGCTTCACGCCGACGCCGAGGAACGAGAGGGCCGCTTCGGCCAGCACGATGCGGGCGAACTCGAGCACCGCGAGGGTGGTGAGCGGCGCGGCCAGGTTGGGCAGGATGTGCTTGAACATGACCCGCTTCGGTCGACAGCCGACGATCTCGGCGGCCTCCACGTAGGGGGCCTCCTTCACCGACAGGACCACGCCGCGGGTCATGCGGGCGTAGATCATCCAGCCGTTGATCGACAGCACGATGATGACCGTGCTGACGCTGGGCCCGATGAGCGAGGCCAAGAGGATGGCGATGAGCAGGCCCGGGAAGGCGATCTGGGTGTCGACGACGCGCATGATGATCTTGTCGGTGCGCTTGCCCCAGTAGCCGGCGAGCAGGCCGGCCAGCACGCCGAAGGTGCCCGAGATGACGACGACGGCGACGCCGACGAACAGCGAGATCCGGGCGCCGAACATGAGCCGCGACAGCACGTCGCGTCCGAGGCCGTCGGTGCCGAGGGGGTGGTCCCAGGTGCCACCGTCGGTCCACACCGGTGGGATCCGGGCGTCGACGAGGCTCTGGGCCTGGGGGTCGTGGGGGGCCAGCCACGGCGCGAACACGGCGGCGATCAACAGCACCACGAGGAAGACGAAGCCGAAGAATCCGGCCTTGTCGCGCCAGAGCTCGCCGAACGCCTCCTTGGCGCGGACGACCCGGGTGCGACCGTGGTGGCTGACGCCGGTGAGCGCGAGCTCGTCGCCGGCGACCGACTCGATGTCGTGGAGCTCGGCGCCCTCGACCTGGGGGTGGTCTCGCTGGTCCTGGTCCTGGAGGCTCATGACAGCTTGATCCGGGGGTCGACCCACTTGTAGAGGATGTCGACGATCACGTTGACGACGACCACGAGGATCGACGCGATCAGCACGATCGTGGACAGGAGGAACAGGTCACGGCGCTGGATCGCCTCGAGGGCGAACAGGCCGAACCCGGGCCAGGCGAAGACCTTCTCGACCACGACGGTGAAGCCGGCGAGCGCTCGGGTGATCTCCCAACCCGACATGGTGAGCACCTGCACCCCGGCGTTGCGGAGGGCGTGCTTGGCCACGACGGATCGTCGTGACATGCCCTTCGCCTTGGCGGATCGCACGTACTGACTGTTGAGCTCGTCGATCATGGCCGAGCGCACGACCATGGTGAGCCGCCCGAGCGCCGGTAGGGCGAGGGCGACAGCGGGGAGGATCAGGTGATCGAGCCCGCCGTAGCCCCCGACCGGCAACCAGCCGAGCTGGACGGCGAAGACGATGATGAGTATGAGCCCCACGAAGAACTGGGGCATCGACAACCCGAGCAGGCTGAACGCCACGAGGAGCCGGTCGAGCCACCCGCCCGGGCGCAGCGCCGCCATCATCCCCAGCGGCAGGGCCAAGGCGATGGCCAGGAACATGGCCGCGGCCACGAGCTGCAGCGTCTTGGGCAGGGTCTGCCCGACGATGTCGATCGTGTCGCGACCCGGCTGCCACAGCGACTCGCCGAAGTCGCCCCGGACGATGTCACCCAGGTAGTCGCCGAGCTGGACGAGGAGGGGTCGGTCGAAGCCGAGCTCGGCCTCCCGCTCGAGGCGCTGCTGCTCGGTGGCCTCGAGCGGGAGGATGAAGTCGACGGGGTCGGTGAAGGCACGGGTCAGGAAGAAGACCACGAGCGTCGCCGCGAACACGACGAACAGCCCCTGCCCGATCCGGCGGATCACGAACGACCCCATCGACCTCTCCTCGCTCTCGCGATGTCGGCCGGCGTCAGCCGGTGACCGACATCTCCTTGACCAGCAGCTTGGAGTCCACCCGCGGCTGCCAGCTCATGCGCTCGCTCAGGCCGTAGATGTCCTCGTTGTTGATGAGGAAGGTGAAGTAGGCCTCGTCGTAGGCGATGGCGACCGCCTCCTGGTAGATCGACTCGCGGGTGTCGGGGTCGAGCTCGGAGCGGGCCTCGTCGATGAGGTCGGACAGCTCCTGGTTGGTGTTGGAGCTGCCCACGCCGCCAGCCTGGTAGTAGGTGCTGAGCTGGCGATCGGCGTCGAGGATGTCGTTCGAGCTCGACACGAAGATGGCGTCGGCCCGGGACTCGCGGTCGAACAGCACGTCGAGGTACTCGCCGAACTCGAGCAGCTGGACGTCGACGGTGAGGCCGACCTCCTCCCAGAACCCGGCGATGGCCTGGACGGTCTCGGCCGACAGCAGCCAGCGCCCGCTGGACTCGCCCACGATGGTGATGGTCTCACCGGCGACACCGGCCTCCTCGAGCAGGCGCGTGGCCTCCTCGGGGTCGTAGGCGTAGGGCTCGAGGTCGGGGTTGTGCCCGAGGATCGACGGGCTGATCAGCTGGCCGTTCGCCACCGCGGCGAACCCGCCGAACAGGTTGTCGGCGATGGCGTCCTTGTCGACGGCGAGGTTCAGGGCCCGGCGGACGTTCACGTCGGCGGTGATGCCCTCGTCGGCGTCGAGGATGAGGATGGGGTTCTCCTGGCCCTGGGCGGTGGCCACCTGCGGGGCCTGGTCCACGTCGGCGGGACCGAGGTTGGTGATCAGGTCGTAGTCGCCCGAGAGCAGACCGGCGAGGCGGCTGCCCGACTCGCTGACGAAGCGGTACTCGACGCCGGCGATCGACGGTGCCCCGTCCCAGT
Organism: Acidimicrobiales bacterium; assembly: GCA_035464115.1. Taxonomy (GTDB): domain Bacteria; phylum Actinomycetota; class Acidimicrobiia; order Acidimicrobiales; family SKKL01; genus DATHSN01. Next base: position 4,782 of record DATHSN010000386.1, read on the forward strand.
AGTCGGCGTTGGCCTCGAGCGTGACCGACTCGCCGCGGGCCCAGTCGACGAGGCGGTACGGGCCGGTGCCCACCACCGAGTCGCTCAGGTCGTCGCTGTCGGCGGCGTTGGCCGGGATCATCTTCAGCCAGTACATGCGGGCCGGCAGCACGCCGTCGGGCCCGTCGGTGAGGATGTTGACGGTGAGCTCGTCGACCGCCTCGGCACCGGTGATGGTGCTGTAGAAGCCGCCGTTGTCGGTGGCGCCGTCCTCGATGAGGCGCACCATGCGATCGACGGTGGCCACGACCGAGTCGGCGTTGAACGGCTCGCCGTCGTGGAAGGTGACGCCCTCGCGCAGCGTGAACTGCCACGTGGTGTCGTCGACCTGGGTCGGCAGATCGGTGGCCAGGCCCGCCTGCAGCTCGCCGTCGGGCGTGCGGGAGAGCAGGGTCTCATAGACGTTGTCGTTCACGGCCCGCTCGCCACCGTCGTCGACCACGTGGGGGTCGAGGCTGGTGGGCTCCGAGCCGAGGGCGATCACGATCGTGGCGCCCTCGACGGCCTCGCCGCCCTCGTCGCCGCCGTCTTCACCGGCGGTGTCACCGCCGTCGCCGCCCCCATCGGCGGTACCCCCTCCGTCATCGTCGCCACCGCAGGCGGCGCCGACCAAGGCCAACGCCAGCAACAACACGAGCAACCGAACGCGCATGTAGATCTCCTCCAACGGTGCCCTGCTCGGGCACCTTCCGTTCCCCCACTGGGTGGCAGACTGTATACAGTCAACGGCCGAGCCGGGTCAACGTGACCGCGCATCGTTCACGAAGGAGCAACACGTGGCGGAGATGGGACTGGTGGGTCGGGACCACGTGCCGCTGCGCCAGGCGGTCACCGACGAGATCCGCGACCGCATCGTCCGGGGTGAGTACCCGCCGGGCACCCGCCTGGCCGAAGAGCTGCTCGCCCGCGAGCTCGAGGTGTCGCGCAACCCGGTGCGGGAGTCGCTGCAGGCCCTCGCCGCCGAGGGCTTCGTCGAGCTCGAGCCCCGACGCGGGGCCCGGGTGGCCCGGGTCGACAGCCAGCGCGCCACCGAGCTGTTCGAGGTGCGCCAGGCCCTCGAGGGCCTCACCGCCGAGCTGGCGGCCCGCAAGCGCACGCCCGAGGGCGTCGCCACGCTGTTGGCCGTGGTCGACGAAGGCCGCGCCGCGGCCGACCGTCGCGAGCTCGACGAGCTGCCCATGCTCAACACGCGCTTCCACGGCCAGCTGGCCACCATGGCCGACAACCAGCTCCTCGCCGACACCCTGGCCCAGCTGTCGGGCGTGATCCGCTGGATCTACGCCGAGCGGCTCACCGAGCGGGTCGAGCGCTCCTGGCACGAGCACGTCGATCTCGCCGAGGCGGTGGCCCGCGGCGACGCCGCCGCCGCCCGTCGGCTGGCCGAGGCGCACGTGGCGTCGGCCCGCGACGCCTACTTCGCCTGGGCCGGCTGAGCGACCGCCCGGCGCGGTGCCGCCGCCTCAGTCCGGCAGGCGCAGCTGCACGGCCGCCCGGTCGGCGCGGTGTGGGGCGATCGCCCGCTCGATCATCTCGCGGTGGTCGAGGTCGTCGCGGAAGGCCACGTAGTCGGCATCGGTGGCGAAGTCGGCCACCACCACGTAGTCCCAGTTGCCGTCGACGAGCCCGACGTCGGGCCCGTAGCGGTAGTCGAGCAGGGTGGGCGTGCGGGCGTGGAGCGCGGCCAGCTCCTCGCCGAGCCGCTCCACGACCTCGGGCGGCGTCCCGGCGCGCCACCGCATCATCACCACGTGGCGGAGCACGCTCAGAACCCCCTCAGGGCGCCGCCATCGACCCGCACCGCGGTGCCGGTGACGAAGCTGGCCCGGGCGCTGCACAAGAAGACCACCACGTCGGCCATCTCCTCGGCCCGACCGACGCGGCCGAGCGGGATGCCGGACACGTGCTCGGCCCGCACCTCGTCGGTGCTGCGCCCGTCGCGCTGGGCCCGGGCCGCCTCGAAGCGGGCGAGGGCGCCGGTGTCGAACTGGCCGGTGACGATCACGTTCACCAGCACCTCGGGAGCGAGGTCGATGGCGAGCGAGCGCACGGCCGCCGCCGCCCCCGACCGGAACACCGACGACAGCGCCAGGTCGGTGCTGGCCTCGGCGATCGAGCGGGCGGTGAGCAGCACCATGCGCGCCTGGTCGGAGCGACGCAGCTCGGGCGCGGCCCGGCGGGCGGCGTCGAGCACCGGCCGCAGCATCGAGTGGTAGGCCCGCTCGTCGGCCGCGGCGTCGTTGTCGAGGACGCCGCCCGGGCTGCCGCCGCCGGTGTTGAGCACGAGGACGTCGAGCCCGCCGAGGGCGGCGACCGCCTCGTCGACGAGCCGGTCGGCGACCCCCGGTTCGGTGAGGTCGCCCACCAGCGCCACCTCGGCGCCGGTGTCGACCCGTGCCGCCTCGGCCCGGTCGGCGTCGCGGCTCGTGACCGCCACCCGGGCCCCCTCGGCCACCAGGCCGGCGACGACCGCGCGGCCCAACCCCGATGACGACGCCAGCACCAGCGCCCGTCGACCCTCCAGTCCCAGATCCACTCGTCGTCTCCGTGTTCTCGTGTGCGGTGCGGCGCGGTCGACCCCGGTCAGGACCCGAGGAAGACCGTGCGCAGCGAGGTGTAGAAGTCCATGACCGTGGGCCCGAGCTGCTCGCGGTGGGTGCCGGTGCCCGACGCCTTGATCCCGCCGAAGGGGGCGTTGAACGCGGCACCGACCGTGGGCCGGTTCACCCGCACGGTGCCGGCCTCGACCTCGGCGGCGAACCGCTGGGCGGCGGCCAGGCTGGCGGTGCAGATGGCCGAGGTGAGCCCGTAGTCGTTGGCGTTGGACCGAGCGAGCGCCTCGTCGAGGTCGGCGACGGCCTCGAACCCGATGACCGGGCCGAACACCTCCGAGCACGCCAGGTTCGTGCCGGCGCCCACGCCGCGCAGCACCGTGGGTGCGTAGAACCAGCCGTGGCCGGTGTCGGGACCGGCGGGCCGGGCGCCGCCGGTGACCACCTCGGCACCCTCCTCCACCGCGGTGGCGACCGCAGCCTCCATGGCCTGCACCGCCCGCTCGTCGACGAGCGGGCCCATGGTGACGTCGTCGCGGCGGGGATCGCCCACCACGTGGGCCGCGGCCTTGGCAGCCACCCGCTCGAGCAGCTCGTCGTGGACCTCGGCGGCCACGAGGATGCGCCCCGCCGCCGTGCACGCCTGGCCCGACAGCGAGAAGCTCGACCGGGCCACCACGTCGGCGGCGACGTCGAGGTCGGCGTCGGCCAGCACCACGATGGGGTTGTTGCCGCCGAGCTCGAGCTGGACCCGGCGGCCCAGGCCGACCGCGGCGTGGATCCGCGCGCCGACCGCGGTGGAGCCGGTGAAGGTGACGGCCGCCACCCGGGCGTCGGCGACGAGGTCGGCGCCGGCGCCGAACCCGTGGACGACGTTCACCACGCCGGGGGGGAACCCGGCCTCGGCGAAGGCCTCACCGAGGCGGTCGCCCATCCGGGGCGTCATCGGCGACGGCTTGAACACCACGGTGTTGCCGGCGGCGAGGGCCGGACCGATCTTGCGGCTGGCCAGGTTCAGCGGGAAGTTCCAGGGGGTGATCACCCCCACCACGCCGATGGGGGCGCGCTCGGAGTACACGAGCGTGCGCGGCTCGTCGGCGGGATAGGTGGCGCCGGTGAGCCGGATGGCCTCGGCGGCGTAGAGCTCGAGGTTCTTGGGCGTCCGGCGGGCCTCCATGCGGGCCATGGCGACCGGCTTGCCCATCTCGGCGACCATCTCGTCGGCGATCTCGTCGGCGCGAGCGGCGAGGGCGGCAGCGGCCTTCTCGAGCAGCGCGGCGCGCGCCGACGCGCTCGTGCGCGACCACGACGCGAACGCCTCGGCGGCGGCGTCGACGGCGGCAGCCACGTCGGCCGCGCTCGACTCGGGCGCCACCGACACCAGCCGACGCGAGTCGGCGGGGTCGTGGCGCTCGAAGGTGGCCCCGTCGGACGCGGGGACGAGACGGTCGCCGACGCGGTTGTGGACCTCGAACGGCACCGTCAGGCCCCCTCGACCGGCGGCGCGGTCCAGTTGTCCCACTTGGAGAAGTCGGCGGTGAGCCCGAGCGACTCGTGCAGGGCGGTGATGGCCGCCTTGCAGCAGGCGATGTCGTCGTCGGTGTGGCCGCCGCTCACGCCCACGCCACCGACGACCTGACCCTCGATCTCGATGGGCCAGCCCCCCACGAAGATCGTGAACCGTCCCCCGTGCATGTTCATGATCCCGAACGCCTCCTGGTTGGGCTGGGCGTTGGTGTAGGTGTGGGTCGGCCGGCGGTGGCAGGCCGCGGTGAACGCCTTGTTGATGGCGATCTCGACGCTGGTCGGCTTGCCGCCGTCGAGGCGCCGCACCGCGAGGGGCCAGCCGCCGGCGTCGGAGATGCAGAGGGTCTCGGCCACGCCGCGCTCCTCGGCCACGGCCTGGGCGGCATCGAGCATCAGGTTGGCTTCGGCCAGGGTCAGCTGCTTCACGTCGATCATCACGACTCCTCGGGGTGGGGTGGGTGGCTCAGGTTCGGGCCTGGTGACGGCGCCACACGAGGGCGCCGGCGGCGACGTCTTGGATGGCGACGCCCTGGGTCTCGAACACCACCGGGCCGGCGATGCCGGCTCGGGGCACCTCGACCCGGCCGGCCAGCAGGTCGGCGAGGTCGACGAGGCGGTCCCAGGCGAAGGTCCCAGCGGCGACCGCGTGCTGGAGGTCGCCGCACTCGGCGGGCGCGCCCTCGATCGAGTCGGTCACCACGGCCGCGGCGCGGGCGAACAGCTGCGGGTCGAGCTCGCAGCGCTCGGGCTTGGTGGCGCCGACCGCGCACACGAGGGCGTGGTCGGCGATGGCGTCGGCATCGACCACGGGCTCGTTGGCCGACGTGACGGTGACGACCACGTCGACGCCGTCGACCGCGGCCTCGGCCGTGTCGGCGACGGTGACCGGGGCACCAGCTGCCTCACCGGCGGCGGCCAGCGCGGCGGCGGCGTCGGATCGGCGGCCCCACACCCGCACCTCGTCGAGGGGCAGGCGCCGGGCCAGCATCTCGAGGTGGGGGCGGGCGGCCCGCCCGGTGCCGAGCACCGCGGCGGTGCGGGCGCCCGGTCGGGCCAGGTGGTCGATGGCGACCGCGCTCAGCGCCGGGGTGCGCACATCGGTGAGCGGCCCGCCGTCGAGGGTGCACAGCACCCGGCCCTCGAGGTCGAACAGCACCACGTGGAAGGTGAAGCGACCGTCGACGGTGGCGTAGACCTTGCCGCCGGTGACCCCGAGCGACGGGACGGCGGCCGCCATGGCCGAGGCCATGGCACCCGGCGTGCGGGCCCGGACCCGGACGGTGGTGGCGGCCTCGCCGCGGCCCAGCTCGGCGAACACCTGGGCGGTCACGTCGGCGACCTCGTCGGGGTCGAGGAGGGCGGCGACGGTGTCCTCGTCCAGGTGCGGCACGGCTGCATACAGTATGCGAACTGTCCGTCCCCGTCACATGAGAGGCGCGCCCGTGCGGTTCGGCGTCCAGACCGCCCTGTCGAACACCACCCCCGACGAGCTGCGCCCCCTGTGGCGCCACGTCGAGGCGCTCGGGTTCGACTGGATCTCGATCTGGGACCACTTCCACGCCGTCGGGGGTGGCACCCGCAACCTCGAGGCGGTGGCCATGCACACCGCCCTCGCCCTCGAGACCTCCCGCGTGCGCTGCGGTGGGCTCGTCTACTCGGTGGGCTACCGGTCGCTCGCCGTGCTGGCCAACGCGGCGGCCGCCATCGACCAGCTGAGCGGCGGGCGCGTCACCCTGGGGCTCGGCGCCGGCTACCTGCGCGACGAGTACGTGGCCTGGGGCCTCGACTTCCCGTCGGCCCGCGATCGCCTCGACCGCCTCGAGGAGACGGTCCCGGCCCTGCGAGCCCTCTTCGCCGGCGACACCGTCACCCTCGAGGGTCGCCACGTGCAGCTCCGCGAGGCCGCCTGCGATCCCCCACCGGCGCAGGCCGCGCTCCCCATCTGGGTGGGGGGCGGCGGCGAGCGGCGCACCCTCCCCCTCGCCGGACGCCTCGCCGACGGCTGGAACGTCCCGATGGCCACCGTCGACGACTTCGCCCGCAAGGCCGCCATCGTGGCCGCCACCGCGGCCGACGCCGGCCGCGACCCCGCCGCCGTCGAGCGCAGCGTCGGCGTGGGCCTGTGCTGGGACGAGGCCCGCCTCGGCGAGCGCTTCGGCGCCCGGGCCGAGGCGCTGCGCCCCTCGATCCTCACCGGCTCCACCCAGGAGGTGGTCGACCGGGTGGCCGCCTACCGCGAGGCCGGCGCCGACTGGCTGTTCCTGTCGCTGCGGGCGCCATTCGACCACGACGAGGTGGAGCGCTTCGCCACCGAGGTCGTCCCGGTCCTGTCGTGACCACCCCCGACGCCACCGCCGACCCACCAGTCGCCACCGGGGGCGACGCCCCCCGCTGGATCGCGTTCACCCTCGTCTGCTTCGCCTATCTCGCCACCACCACGGGCGAGGCCCTGCTGTCGCCGATCTACCCCGTGGTCGCCGAGGACCTCGGTCTCGACCTGGCCGGGGCCGGCGTGGCGTTCGGGATCCTCGCCTTCTCGATCGCCGTGTTCAACGTGGTCGGTGGGCTGCTGCTGCGGCGGCTCGCGGCCAACCAGGTGCTCTCGCTCGCCCTCGCCGCCACGTCGGTGGGCGGCCTGGTGGCGGCCACCGCGGGCGGCGGCCTGCAGTTCATCGCCGCCCAGGTGCTCCTCGGCGCCGGCGCCGGCCTGCTCTACCCCGGGGCGATCATGTCGGTGGGCACCTTCTCGGGCGTGCGCCGTCGCGGGTTCGCCATGGGCGTGTTCGGCGTCTTCTTCTCGAGCGGGCTCACCCTCGCCGCCCTCTTGTCGGCGATCGGCGCCCAGATCGACTGGCGGTGGTCGTTCGCCGCGGCCTCGGTGCTCGCCGCGGCCGCCGCGGTGGTGCTGTTGTTCGTGCGCGACGCGCCCCGCAGCGAGACCTCGGGCGCGGTCTTCGCCGGTTTGGCGTCGGTGCTCGGCGTGCCGACCCTCGTCGGGGTGGTGGGCGGCATCTCCCAGTACGCCACGGTGTCGTTCCTGCCGGTGTTCGCAGTGGAGGTCTGGTCGTTGTCCGACGCCGCGGCGGCCGGCATCCTCGCCGCCGGCCGGGTGCTGTCGGTGCCGGCCAAGCTCGTGTCGGGCGCCGCCGCCGACCGGGCCGGGCCGATCCGGGCCGCCCGCGCCACCGGGGTCATCCTGGCCGTCAGCGGCGTGGTGTGGGCGCTCAGCCCGTGGACGGCGCTCGCCGCGCTGGCCGCCATCGTGTTCACCGCCGAGGTGAGCGCCCTGTTCCCGTTGGCCAACGTGCTGGCGTTTCAGCGGGTGGGCCGCCAGGGCCCCGCCCTCGGGGCGTTCCGGTCGCTGCAGCTCGGCGCCGGGGCGGCAGCCGGGTTCCTCATCGGTGCGGTGGCCAGCACCGTCGGGTTGCGCCCCACCGTCGCGGTGGTCGGAGCGCTCCCCTTGGTGCTGCTCGCCATCGGGCGCAGCGCCGACCGCCCGACCGCGTAGCTACCCCGGGATCGCCGCCCCGACGGTGCGGGGGTCGACCGCGCCGACGGCCACACCGCCGGCGTCGGCCACGATCTGCATGGCCGACCGCAACGCCCACCGCTCGACCTGCTCGGCCCGCCCGACCCGCTCGGCGAGCGCCGACGCCTGATCGGGGGCGAAGCCGGCCTCGATGCGCAGCCCGTCGTCGGCGGGGTCCCACTCCCAGCGCGGCCCCACCACCGCCTCGGCGACGGCTGTGGCGTCGGCGGGCGCACCGCTCGCCAGGAGGCGGGCCAGCGACTGGGCGTTCCACGGCATCTGGTTGGCGCCGCCAGGGGTGGCGCCGAGCACGCGCCCGCCGGCGGGCGGGGCCCACGCCCAGGCGTGCCGCGTGGTGGCGGGTCGGCGGCCGGGCGCCGGGAAGTTGGGGTGCCC
>DATHSN010000387.1:0-9060 GCA_035464115.1 Acidimicrobiales bacterium
GTGACGGCACGCCGGGCGCCCGGCCGGCGCCTGGTGAGCGGCTCGCGGACGACACTCCGGCCGGCGGGCCGCAGGGCGACGGGACGTCGGTCGGCGCCGGTGCCCCGGCGATGGCCGCCGTCGACGACCTCGACGCCCGCACCGACGCCCTGGCCGGTGCGGAGCCGATGGGGACGTCCTCGGGAGACGGGTCGGGAACCGACCCGGCGATGGGCGGGTACGAGGACGGGGCCGGGGTGATGGTCGCACCACGGGCGTCGGCGGCGATGGCCGACCTCGAGCGCGCCGCCGACGGCGCGGTCGTCGATCCGGCGCACCTCGTCGCCGGGCTCCAGGGGATGGCGGCCGAGGCGGCGGTCGGCTGCGTCCGGGCCGCCGACCCGGCGGGCGACGGGCCGCTGGCCGAGCTGGCCGGTCGTCTCGACCGGGCCGGCGACGCGCTGGCCCGGGGCGATCACGCCGTTGGCGTCGAGCACCTCGACGGCGCGGTGATGGTGGCCGAGCGACTGGTGGCCGCCACCGCGGCCGACGCCGTCGACGACGACGCCCGCGTCGCGCACGACCGCTGCGCCGAGGCGGTCGAGCATCGCGGGGCCGGCGACCACGACGCCGCCACCCGCTGCGAGCAGGAGGCGGCCGAGGCCTACGAGCGGGCGGCGATGCGGACCGAGGAGCGCATGGTCGAGACCGCCGAGGCGCTCGCTGGACCCGAGGCAGGAGCCGAGGTCCGCGACGGGGTGATGACCGCGATGCGCGGCCACGGCGGCGACGAGCTGGCCGAGGCCGCGACGTGCTACCGGGAAGCTGCGGCACGCGCCCGCGACGGCGACGCCGAGGGCGCGATGGCCCACGACCGCGAGGCGCTGGTCCACCTCGCTCGGGGACGGGCCGAGCTGTCGGCCGCGGTCGACGAGGGCCGGCTCGGGCCCGAGCTGGTGGAGGCGATGGGCGGGTACCCGCCCGCCATGGACGGCCCGCCACCCGGCGAGGCGGCCGACAGGGTCGAGCGGGACCCGCTCGAGGCGCTCGACGTCGACGGGCCGCCACCCGGTGAGACCGCCGACACGGCGATGGCCGACGCGTCCGAGCGGCCCGGTGAGGAGACGATGGCCGGGGCGTACGACCGGTCGGGTGGGGGCGGGCCCGACGGCCGCGGCCCGGGTGACGACTCGTCGATGGCGTTCGGCCAGGGGGCCGCGCCGGCCGCGGCTGCGATGGCGCCCGGAGCCGGATCGCCGTCGATGCCCGATCCGCCGGGCACGCCGGATCCGGCGCCGATGCGCGACCCGATGGGGATGCCGGACCCGATGGACCCGGCCGCCGCGATGCCGCCGATGACCGAGCCCGCCGGTTGGGAAGCCGACGAGGCACCGATGGACGCCGGCCCCGACCCCATGGACGTGATGGACGGTTGACCCGGGTCGGCCGGCCGGCCGACACCGCCGACGAAGGAGCGACGTCACGTCACCGGTGGATCACGGGGGGAGCGACGAGCCGGTCGACGGTTCGGGCCCGGATCCGGTGGTCGGCTGAGATGCCGCAGGACGACGCGACCACCGCTTGCGGACCGAACGTCAGTTCGATACACTCAGGGAATTCCCCCGCTCGGAACCAGCGTGTGGTTCCCGTCTGGTCGGTCGGCCGCGTCTGCGGCTGCTGCTGAGCGAGGTCCCCCCATGGCTCCACGAGCCCCTGCGCCACCTGGTGGCGCCCCGTCCGCCGTCGGCGATCCGGTCGTTCCCGGCCCCGTCGCCGGGGCCACCGATCCGGAGTCCAGCGTGCGGCCGGGCCCGTACCACGACCTGTCCGCCGACGAGCGGGAGCAGCTCGTGCGGTCGTTGCTCGCCGCCATGGGCGCGGTGCACGCCGAGCTGCTCGAGGTGGTGCGTGCCGGCGACGACGCCGGCGACTGGGAGCGCGATGGCGCCACGTCGATGTCGGCGTGGCTGGTCGCCATCGGTGCTCTCGCCGGCGAGACCACCCGGGAGTGGGTGCGGGTCGGTCGTGCGCTGGCCGAGCTCCCGGCGCTGCGCCAGGCGTACGCGTCGGGGGTGATGTCGTGGGACCAGGTGCGACCCGCCACCCGGTTCGCCACCGCCGCCACCGACGCCGCGCTCACCGACGAGCTGGCGGGCCTGTCGGCCCGGCAGGTGGCGACGCTGGCCCGCCGACGTCGCCCCGTCCCGCCGAGCGAGGCCGACCAACCCGGTGACCTCGCCTTCCGGGCCGACCACCGTCGCCACGGGTGGCGCATCTCGGGGTTCCTGCCCCTCGATCAGGGGGCCACGGTGCGCGCCGCGCTCGAGCGCCGCGCCGAGCAGCTGGGTCCCGATCCGGCGACGGGTCGGTGGGCGCCGCTCGCCGAGCGCCTCGCCGTCGCGCTGGGCGATCTCGCCGGCCAGCAGCTCGGCGCCGACGCCGACCCCGACCTGGCCTGCATCGTCGTGCACACCCCCGCCGAGGTCCTCGACCGCCTCGGCCACCCCGACGCGCTGTCCGGCGCCGATGCTCGGGTCGGCGCCGATGCACCTGGGGGCACCGATGCTCCGGTCGGCGCCGATGCACCAGGGGGCACCGATGCTCCGGGGGGGCACCGATGGCACAGGGGGCGCCGCTGCGACGCTCCCCGCCGCAGCGGGCGCCACCCACCCGACCACCCCAGCGTCGACGCCGCTCCCCGCCGCGGCGGTCGCCAACCCGATGCTCGGCGACCTCGCCCTGCCGGTCACCACCATCGCCCGGCTGTTGTGCGACTGCCGTCTCGAGCACCACGTCGACACCGCCGACGGGCACACCGTCGGCATCGGCACCGCCAGTCGCAACATCCCAGCGTGGCTGCGCCGACGGGTCGTCGGTCGCGACCGCACCTGCCGGTTCCCGGGGTGCGACCGTCGCATCCGCCACCTGCACCACCTGGTGCACTGGACCGGCCCCGACGGCACCCACGGCCCCACCGACGCGACCAACCTCGTGGGGCTGTGCTGGCAGCACCACCACCTCGTCCACGAAGGTCGCTGGTCCATCAGCGGCACCCCCGAGTCCGGCGAGCTCACCTTCGTCAGCCCCACCGGCCGCACCCTCACCAGCCGTCCCCAACCACCCGCATCCATCGTCGACCGCCTCGCCGCCCTCACCGGCCTTCCCCTCGGGTAGCGCCGACGCAGGGGCAACGCGGCATCCGTCTCGGCACGCGTCCAGTTTCGGGGATCCTCCCGATGCGTCGTGCCCGGAGCGCTTCGTACCGTCGGCGCATGATCCCGCACCGTCGCGCCAGACCGCGCCTCGGCGTCGCCATCGCGCTGGTGGTGCTTCTCACCGGGTGCGACGGCCCCGGCGCGGCCGCGCCTCCGACGGCCGCGCCTCCGACGGCCGCGCCTCCGACGGCTGTGCCTCCGACGGCTGTGCCACCGACCGCCGAGCCTGCCGAGGGTTGCTCGGCCGGGCGGCCCGACGCGTGCGCCTACGGGCCGGTCGCCCGGCCGGGGCCCGCCGTCGTGGCGCTCGAACCGGTCACCGTGCGCTACCGCGACGTCACCGGCGCCGTCCGGCGGGTCCGGGTGCAGGCGCGCGTGCCGTCAGGGGCGACGAGCCCGGCACCGGTGGTCGTCTGGTCCCACGGGGGCACCGAGGGTCGCCGCGCGCCGGTCCGGCTGGCCCAGGAGTGGAGCGACGCGCTCGTCGGCGCCGGCTACGCCGTGGTCGTCATCGCCCACCCGTCACGGGGACCGGCCGAGGAGCGGGCGCTGTGCGCGGCGCTGGGCCCGGCGACGTGCGCGACGTACCCCTCCCTCGGCTGGGACCGGGCCCACGACGTGTCGGCGGTGCTCGACCGGCTCGAGGCCGAGGCCGCGCCCGGCGGGTCGCTCGCCGGGCAGATCGATCCGTCGCTCGTCGTCCACGTCGGGCACTCCGCCGGCGGGGCGGCCGCGCTGCTCCTCGTCGGGGCCCGCCGCGAGATCGCCGGTGAGGTCCGCGACCTGTCCGACCCCCGGGTGGTGGCCGCGGTGTCGTCGTCGGGCCCGGGCGTCGGCCCCCACCTCGATCAGGGGTTCGACGACACCTCGTTCGCCACGGTCGACCGCCCCCACCTGCTGCTCACCGGCGTCGGCGACACCACCGAGGGCACCAGCGGCGCCGACCGCCGTCGGGTCGCCGATGCGGTCCCGGCCTCGCACGCCCACCTGGCCTGGTTCACCGACGACACCGCCGCCCACGGCACCTTCGACCTCGACACCAGCGCCTGTCGGCGGCGGGGCGGCACCCCCGAGGTCTGCGACCGGCACACCACGGTGATCACGTCGGTGGTGGCCGCCTTCCTCGACGCCCACGTCCGCGACGATCCCGCCGCCCGGGCGTGGCTCGCCTCCGACGCCGCATCCCGGCTCGGTCGGGGCACCGTCGAGCTGACGGTGCCGTGACCTCAGATGGCGAGGCCGGCGCGGCTCCGCAGCTCGGCCTCGAGCTGCGCCTGGTCGGCGGTCGACACCGTGGCGAAGCCGCCCGAGGTGGGGATCACCATGCGCAGCGCAGCACCGTCGGGGGCGGTCACGACCACCGCGCAGCTGCTCGTGCGCCGCTGCTGGGCGCCGGCCCCGGTGTTCGTCGTGGTCGAGTGGGCCGTCTCGACGACCCGCACGTCGATCGCACCCCGCAGGGCGCAGGTGTGGCGGACCCGCCGGCCGACCACCATCGAGCAGGTGCCGGTCTCGTCCACCCGGAGCACGAACCTCGACACGTTGGCGAGCAGGATCGTCAGCGGGGCGGCGATCAGCAACGTGAAGCCGCCGATGACGGCCATGGCCAGCAGCGCGGCCACGATCCCTTCGGCCAGCGCGGCGGCGAGCCCGACGCCCAGCACGACCAGGAGCCAGGTGCCCCACACCCACCGCAGCCCCCGGCGGGTCGAGTCGGCCTGGGGGTGGCGCCACTCGAGCGGCACGCCGAGCAGCCGACCCGCCGAGCTGGCCGCGGGCGCTGCGGCGCCGACCGGCGCGGCGGCGACGCCGGCCGCGGCCGAGGGGGCGGCGACATCCGACGCCGCCGTGGCTGCTGCCACCAACGGCTCGGGGCTCACCAGCCCGGCCCACCAGCGCAGGTGGCGCACCAGCTCGGCCACCTCGTGCTGCTCGAGCACCCCGTGACGGGCGAAGGCCGGGAGGTCCACTTCGTGGGTCGACCCGTCGGCGGTCGCCACCACCACGACCCACCGGGTGCTGGCGGACGCCAGGGGCACACCGTTGTTCACGGCCGATCGGGCCTGGATGCGCCGGGCCCCCCACGTCGGGATCGTCCGCACGTCGCCCCGCTCGCCGGTCACCACCAGCTCGCGCTGGTCGGTCACGCGCAGACGGAACCGACGGGTGCGGGCGACCGAGTCGCGGTTCAGCCAGACCAGGACGAGCGCGATCACGACCAGGGCGACGGTGCCCCGCACCTCCCCGGCGACGACGCCCCACGCGACGCCCACCGCCGCCAGCGCGCCGTAGAAGGCGAGCCAGCGCGCGTTCGAGCGCCGGTGGGCGGCGGTCTCGGGGAAGCGCCAGTCGAGCACGTCGGTGGACGTCGGGTCGGTCATCGTGGTCACCCCGTGACGTAGAGCCGTTCGTGGAGTCGGGCCATGGTCTCGGCGACCGACGTGGCCAGCGACGTGGCGAGCGGGTCCGACGCCCGCTGGCGCCAGCGCTCGATGCCGGCCAGCGCCACCCGGCGCCGCTCGTCGGGACCGGCCCCGTCGACGCCCAGGGCCGCGGCCAGGTCGCCGGTGGTGAGGATCCGCTCGACCTCGGCCCGCTCCGCCGCGGGGAGCGGCACGGTCCCCGACAGCACGAGGTGGGCGGCCTGCAGCTGGGCGAAGTCGACCGCGCCGGCCTCGAGCTCGTCGAGGTCGCGGCGCAACGCCGACGCGGCCGCCGGGTCGACCGCGGCCAGCTCGGCGGCCAGGCCCCGCAGCGCCACCACCGCGGTGCGGGCCTGCAAGAGCGCGCCCCGGGGGACGAACTGGGTGTCGATGAGCTCCTGGAGCCCGGCCAACCCCGACCGGCGCACGAGCGCCCGCGACAGCTCGGTGGCGGTGGTGACGGTGCCGGCGCGCAGCTCGCCCAACGCGAAGCGGGCGCCGAACATGCCGAGGCGGTCGAGCAGGTCGCGCCGGACCTCGGCGGTGAGCGGGGTGGCCGACACCTCGCAGAAGTCGTCGGCCGACAGCAGCAGCCGCTCGACCTCGTCGTCGGGGAGGGCGGCGAGCTCGCGCAGCGCCGCGAGCTCCGGCTCCCGCAGCGTGAGCCCGGTCTCGGCCAGCAGCCCGGCGAGGGGCCCCACGGTGGCGACGAGGGTGCGGACGTTCTGATCGGCGGCGTAGCGGTCGGCGATGCGCGTGGCCGAGTCGAGCGCGTCGAGCCGGCAGGCCCCCACCTCGTCGGCCCGCGACAGGATCGCCACCGCGTTCACGGGCGACGCCCCCGTGACCGAGCGATCCATGAAGGCGCCGAGGAACTCGGCGTCGGAGCGGTGCAGGTGGCGCATGAGGTAGATGACGGCGTCGGCGCCCGACGGGGTGTCGGCGTCGTGGTCGAGGAAGTCGACGGTGCGCCGCGAGTTGGCCTCGTCGAGCGACCCGAGGCCGGGGGTGTCGATGAGCGTGACCCGACGCAGCACCGACGCCGGCCAGCCGACGTCGAGCACCTCGACGTCGTCGGGGTGCAGCCCGTCGAGGTCGAGCTCGAGGGCCCCGTCGACCCGGCGGAACCCGAGGCGGCGCTCCGCGCCGTCACGGAGTCGGGCCGACACCTCGTAGCCGTCGGCGTGGCGGTACACGGTGACCATCCGGGTGCACTCGCCGGCGTCGGTGGCGGCCAGCCGCTCGCCGACCAGCGCGTTGAGCAGGGTCGACTTCCCCGCCTTGATGCGCCCGGCCAGCGCGATCCGCAGCGGGCCGTCGAGTCGCTCGCGCACCGCCCGGGCCCGCTCGGCGAGTGGTCCACCGTGGGCGAGGCGCTCGGCGCGCTCGCACAGCGCCCGCACGTCGGCGACCACGCCGGCGCCGGCGGGTGCCGTCGCCCCGGCGGTCACGACGCCCCCTCGACGAGCCGGCCCCGGATCGCCGCGAGCGCCTGGCGTCGCGTCGTCAGCTCCTGTCGGCGGCGGGTGGTCTCGGCGTCGGTGCGCTCGAGCGCCGCCTTGGCGGCGTTGGCGGCCTCGGTCCAGGTCTGCTGGAGCTCGCCGATCAGGGCCATGAACTCGTCGCGGAGCTCCCGTTGCACCTCGCGCAGCTGACCCGAGAGCTCGTTGCCGACCTCGAACTGCACCGAGTCGGTGAACGACCGCAGCTGGGTGCGCGCCGACTGTCGCCGGCCGGCGAGCCGACGCTTGCGCTCCTCCATCAGCTGGTGGCCGCCGAACAGCAGGCCGGCGCCGAGCAGGACCGGGTTCGACGCCAGGAACACCGCGCCGGCGCCGGGCAGGAACTGCGAGCCGATGGCCAGCATCATCACGCCGCCCTGGGCGCCGCGCAGCCCGGTGAGGCCGGTGCGGGCCGCCTTGCCGGCGGTCGACTCCGCCGGGTCGAGGTCGCGGGCGCGCCACAGGCCGTCGACGTCGACCGACCGGGTGGTGCGGTGCGCGCCGGGGGCGATCACGTCGTCGGCTGCGAGCAGCGCGGCGAGCTCGTCGCGCAGGGCCCGACGGCCGTCCTCGACGCCGATGAACGCCTCGGTGACCGCGTCGGCGACCTCGGTCTGCAGCTGGCGGGCCAGCTCGTCCCACTGCTCGGCCGTCTTCAGGGTCTCGATCTGCTCCTCGATCCGGGTGGTGGTGTCGCGCAGTCGGGCCCGGAACCGGTGGGTGACCGCGTTGGCGAGGTCGGTGGTGCGGTCGCCGAGCACGATGTTCCACCGGGACCCACCGCCCCGCAGCTGCTCGAGTCGTGCGAGGGTGGTCTCGGCCTCGGTGGCGAGCGCGTCGCGGGCCGCGGGGTCGTCGAGCGCGGCCAGCTCGCCGTCGACGCCGCTGGCGACCGTGTCGAGCACCCCGAGCGCCTCACGGCGGGCTCGGTGGCCGGCCTCGGCCGCCGCGGGCGCGAGGACCCGCGCCTGGAGCTGGGTGAGCAGATCGGGGTACCCCGAGCGCTCGTTGAGCTCCCGGTCGCGCCGGGCCAGCGCGGCGTGGCGCAGCGTCGACGACACCGGCACCACGCCGATGTCGAGGCCGAGCTCGGCGAGGCGCTGGCGGTCGATGTCGACGATGCGCCGCCAGTGCGGGGCGACGTCGACCTTGGTGACGACCGAGAGCACCGTCGGGCACAGCTCGCGGGCCCGCCCGAGGAACTCGACCTCGGCCGCGGTGAGCTCCCGGGTGGCGTCGCAGACGAAGACCAACCCGTCGGCGAAGGGCAGGAAGGCGAGGGTGGCGGCGGCGTGGCCGGCGCCGAGCCCACCCATGCCCGGGGTGTCGACGAGCGCGAGCCCGTCGGCGAGCACCCCGCTGGGCAACGACACGTCGACCCGCTCGACGTGGGGCCGGTCATCGGCGCCCGCCTCGGTGACGTACCGGGCGATCTGGTCGAGGGGGATCCGCTCGGCCCCGGGCTGGCCGTCGACCCGGGTGCGGACCACCGCGTCGGGGGACTCGCCGTAGCGGACGACGGTGATCACCGACGTGGCGATGTCGTCGTCGACCGGGCACACGTCGGTGCCGATCAGCCCGTTCACCAGCGAGCTCTTCCCCTGCTTGAACTCGCCGACGACGCACACCACGGTGTTGGGCCGGTTGAGCCGGACCCGCGCCGCGTGGACCCGGTCGTGGAGGTCCTGGCGACCGAGGCCCGCGAGCTGGGCGGCCAGATCTCCGAGGGCCCCATCGAGGTCACCGTCGAGGTCGTCGGTCGGGGCGGGGTGTGGCTCGGCCACGGTCACGGGGCGAGGTCTCCGTCGAGGTCGTCGGGCGTGGGCAGCGGGTGGGCGGGCTCGCCCGGGCCGTCGGTCGGGTCGGGGAGCAGCGACGGGTCGAGCAGCGGTGGATCGAGTAGTGGTGGGTCGAGCAGGGGCGGCTCGGACAGCGGTGGGT
>DATHSN010000388.1:0-6750 GCA_035464115.1 Acidimicrobiales bacterium
CCGAGGAGCCCGTCGCCGGTGACCGCCCCGATCGCGGCCGCCCCGACCACGAACCCGGTGAACGCGCCCCACACCGGGATGACCAGCCGCATCGTCAGATAGCCACGGAGGGCGAAGAGCGCCCCCACCGCGAGCGCCAGGACGCCCAACGCCACGTCGGTCATCGCTCCTCCCCAGCCGGGGAGGTCCCCGCGGCCGGCGGGCCCGTCGACGACGCAGCGCGGACCTCGTCGACCGTGAGCCCGAGGTCGTGGAGGTGGGTGAGCACGCCGATCAGCGCGGCCTGGTCCTCGGCCACCACCACGGTGGCACCGCCGTCATCGCGCACGGCCCGCTCCCCGACGAGGTCCTCGATCAGGGCACGCACGGTGCGCCCCGGCGACCCGGTGATGACGATCTCGAAAGCCACGGCCCAACGGTACGGATCGAGCGGCCGCCGGACACCCCCCCGATCGGGTGAGATTCCGACCTCCACCATCACCCGGCCGCGGGGGGACCCGACGGTCGAGCGATTACCCTCCATCGGTGTCCACGGCGCAGGAGAGACCCGCCGTCCCGCGGCTCGTCTCGCGCAAGCTCGACCCCCCGGCGTTGCCCGACGGGACGATCGCACGGACCCGCCTCCACGCGGCCACGCGCGACGCCCGCATCGTCCTCGTCGTCGCTCCCGCCGGCTACGGCAAGACCGTGCTCGCCCGCCAGCTGGCCGATGCCGACGCTGGTCCGGTCGCATGGGTGTCGGTCGACCTGCTCGACCAGCATCCCGGCACCTTCTGGTTCCACCTCGTGGGGGCCGTGCGCCGCGCCGTGCCCGCCGTCGACGACGAGCCCGAGCTCCTGCTCGCCGAGCGGGGGGCGGGTGACCCGCTGTTCCTCACCGCCCTCGTGGCCCAGCTCGAGCGCGCCGACACCCCGCTCACGCTGGTGCTCGACGGTGTCTCGCGCATCACCGACGCGCGCACCCTCGACGGCATCACCACGTTGATCGACCACGGCCCGCTCCAGCACCGGGTGGTGCTCACCGGCCGACTCGATCCCGCCCTGCCGGTCGCGCGGTGGCGCGCCGAGGGCCGGCTCGCCCAGGTCCGTGAGCACGACCTGCGGCTCACCGCCGACGAGGCGGTCGCCCTCGCCGCCCGGGGCGCGCCGCTGCGCGACGACGTGGCCGTCGCGCTCAACGAGCGGGCCGAGGGGTGGCCGATCGGGCTCGGCATCGCCCTCGCCGTCCTCGAGGGCGTCGACGATCCCGACGACACCGCCCGGCTCATCACCGAATCCGACCGGCTGCTCGGCGACTACCTGGCCAGCGAGGTGCTCGGTCGCCTGCCCCCCGATGAGCGGGCCGCCGCCCTCGGGCTGTCGATCCTCCCGTGGTTCGACCGCAGGATGGCCGTCGCCCTGCTCGGCGCCGACGCCGAGGTCGCGGTCGCCGGTCTGCGGCGCCGCCGCCTCTTCCTCACCGCGCTCGACGACGCCGCCGACGCCCTCCAGTTCCACGACCTCGTCCGCCGCCTGCTCGAGCGCGAGCTGCGCGACACCGATCCCGCCCGTCACCGCGAGCTGCACCAGCGGGCCGCCGCCATCTTCGAGCGACGGGGTGACGTCGCCACCACCTTCCGGCACCTGCTGGCCATCGGCGACGAGCGGGGCGCGAGCGCGGCGGTCATCGGGCCGACGCTGCGACTCGTCGACAGCGGCGACCGCGACGGCCTCGTCGCGTTGCTCGCCACCATGCCGCCCGCCGCGAGCGTCAACGACCCGTCGCTCGCGCTCGACCTCGCCATGTCATCGCTGTTCGCCGGGCTCCCCGACGGTGTCGCGGCGTGGTCCGGCCGCGCCACCGAGCTCGATCGTGGCCACGACCCGGCCGTTCGCCGCCGCGTCCACTCCACGGCGGCGAGTCTCACCTTGCTCACCGGTGACCTCGAGGAGGCGGCGCGGCAGATCGCCCGCTACCGGGCCCTCGCCGACGGCACCCGCCCCGACGGCGCCGTCGAGCAGCGCTTCGCCACCACCGCAGCGCGCGTCGCGCTCGGCCGAGGTCGCCTCGACGAGGCCGACCACTGGGTCACCGAGGCCCGTGCCATCGCCGGCCCGGCCACCGTCGTCGATGTCACCGTGCCGGCGCTCGTCGCCTGGCTCGAGCTGGAACGGGGCGACCTCGGCCGGGCCGCCGACCTCGCCGAGCAGGCGGTCGGCCGCGCCGACGAGCTCGGGATGCGCCCCCACCTCGGCGCCATCGAGGCGTTCGTCGTCGCGGCGCGCTGCCGGTTGGCTCGGGGCGATCTCGCGGGCGCCAGCTCCCTCGCCGATTCGGCCCGGTCCGACGCCGACGTCTTCGCCTGGCGGTGGCCCCGGGTCCGGGCCGGGCTGGTGGCCGCCGATGCTCGCCGCGCGCAGGGGGACGCAACGGCCGCGCTGGCGATCCTCGACGACCTGCGCGCCGTCGCCGGGCCGACCCGGTCAGCGCTCGACGACGACCTCGACGTGGCCACCGCGGCCACGCACCTCGCCGCCGGTCGGCACTCCTCCCCGCGCCGGTCGCTCGCCCACGTCGCCGACCGTCCCGCCGCCCGCCTGGTGCTGGCGCGCGCCGCACTGGCGTCGGGCGACCGCGCCGACATGCGGGCCCTGCTCGACGGACACGACGGCTGGCCGCAGCCGCTGGGCCTCGAGGCCGAGGTCCTGTTGGCCGCCACCGAGGGCTCGATCGCCGGTGAGCGTCGCCTCGTCGCGGCCCTGCGGCGCGGGGCCGACGCCGGCTGGGTGTCGCCCTTCGTGCTGCTCCCGGCGGCGCTCGACGACATCGTCGGGCGGATCCCCCTCGACGAGCTGCACCCCGACCTGCACCGGGTGCGTGGCGCCGTCGATCGCTCCCCGGCACCCCACCTCGCCGTCTCGCTCGCGCCCCTCACCACGCGCGAGCGCAGCCTGCTCGAGCTGTTGCCGACCCACCTCACCTACGCCCAGATCGGCGAGCGGATGTACCTGTCGGTCAACACGGTGAAGTCGAACCTGAAGTCCGTCTACCGCAAGCTGGCGGTGTCGTCCCGGGCCGAGGCGGTCGAGGTGGCCCGGGAGGCCGGCTTGGTCTGATCGGCTCCCGTCACGATCCCCAGATCACGGGCACCCACAGCACCGAGACCACGAAGAACCACCCCATCATCGGCAGGCCCGGCTTCCAGTAGTCGCCGAAGCGGTAGGCACCCGGCTCCATGATCACCGTGTTCATCGGGGTGGCGACCGGGGTGAGGAACGACGCTGCGGCCGCCACCGCCACCGACATCAGCGCGGTCTGCCCCGACACCCCCGACTCGAGCGCGGCCGACAGGGCGATCGGAGCGACCACGATGGCGGTGGCGGTGTTCGAGATGAGCTGGCCGAGCAGGGCGGTGATCACGAACACACCGGCGAGCAGGGCGTAGGGGCCGGCGTCGCCGACGACGTCGAGGAGCCGATCGGCGAGGGTCTCGGCCGCACCGCTCTCGGTGAGGGCCACCGACAGGGGCAGCATCCCGGCCACGAGCAGGACGGTCGTCCACGAGACGGACCGGTAGGCCTGCTCCACGCTGACCACCCCACCGAGCACCACGGCGAACGCGGCCAGCAGCCCGGCCACCGCAGGGGCCACCGCGCCGCTCGCCAGCAGGACGACCATGACCACGAGGATGGCGATGGATCGGCCGGCACGGGGCCCGAGGGCCACGGCCTGGCGCTGCACGAGCGCGGGGTCGTCGACCACGAGCACCTCGGGGTCGTCGACGTTGTCCTTGATGGCGTCCCACGTGCCCTGGACGAGGAGGGTGTCGCCCGCGGCGAGCACCGAGGGGCGCGGCCCGAGCGGCTCACCCCGGCGCTGGATGGCGAGGATCACCAGCTCTCCGCTGTCGGTGACCATGCCGGGGAACACCGTGGAGCCCACCATGGCGGACCGCGGCGGGACGACGACCTCGACCACACCGAAGCGGCGCGAGATCAGCGGCGTCGACGTTTCGGGGACGGGTGGACCGACCGCGGGGTCGAGGTCGAGATCGGCGACGACTCGGGCCACCGCAGCGACATCGCCGTGCAGGACGACCACGTCGCCGGCCTCGATGTGGTCATCGCGGAGCGCGTGGGTCGGGTGGGCGGTGACCCCGGCCAGCACGACCCCGGGGTGCCCGTCGAGACCGACGTCGGCGACGCACCGGCCGACGAGCGGCGAGCCCTCGCGCACCCGGTGCCGGCTGGCCGGGACGTCGACGTCGTACTGGCGGGCCAGGGTGAGCCCGTGCTGGCTCAGGTCGCGTGGGATGGTGGCCGCGACCCGGTCGGGCAGGACGCGATCGCCGATGAGCACCACGATCGCGATCGACCCCACCACGAGCGGGATGCCCGCCAGGCCGAACTCGAAGAAGTTGAACCGACCCAGGCCGGCGTCGTCGGCGAGGTCGGCCACGATGATGTTCACCGGGGTGCCGGTGAGCAGCAGCATCGAGCCGGCGTGGGCGCCGAACGCGAGCGGCATCAGCAGCTTCGACGGTGAGCGCCCGAGCCGCACCGCGATCACGACCACCATGGGCAGCAGCGCCGAGACCGCAGCGTTCACGCTGATCAGGGCCGTGAGCGCGGCGACCAGCAGCATCATCAGCACGATCAGCCGGGTCCGGCTGTCGCCGACGCGAGCCAGCAGCTGCTGGCCCGCCCAGGTGGTCACCCCGGTGGCGTCGAGGCTCGCGCTGACCACGAACAGCGAGGCGATGAAGATGACCGTCGGATCGCCGAAGCCGGCGAGCGCCTGCTCGAGCTCGAGCACACCGGTGGCGTAGAGAGCCAGCGCGACGCCGACCGCCACCATCTCGACCGGGATCCGGTTCCAGACGAACAGCCCCACGGCCACGCCCATGATCGCGTAGACGATCGCCGGGTCGGACACGGCGGGGAGCGTACCGGCGCGCCGGGTGGCCCGAGCGGGGGATCGCCCACCCGATCCGGGTGTTTCCGGGCGGATCGGCGCTGGCGATACTGCGCGTCCGGTGCGACCGGCGCGTCCCCGGGGGAGCTCCCCACGCGTCGAGGCGACCGGGAGGAGACCACGATGAGCGACCTCGACGAGGGCGTGGCCGACGCCGCGCCGTCCGACGTCGAGCAGACCGGCGGCGACGCGCCGTCGGAGGAGCCTGCTGCGAGCACGGCATCGGAGAAGCCGAAGCGGGGCTTCCCCTCGCCGCTCACCATCCTCGTCGGGATCATCGTGGGCGTCTGGCTGCTCGCCCTCGTCATCCCGTCGGGCCAGTACGAGATCGACGACGACGGTCGTCCGGTCGTCGGGTCCTTCACCGAGATCGACTCGCCGCTCGACTTCGGCGAGCGCCTCGTCGACCTCGTCCTGGCGCCGATCAACGGCTTCTACGGGATCCAGGACCCCGACACCGGCCTGGTCGGGCCGTTCAACTCGGGCACCCTGTTCGGGTCCGCCCAGGTGTTCGTGTTCATCCTCGCCATCGGCGGGTTCATGACCGTGGTGTTCCGCACCGGGGCGCTCGACCTCGGGATCGCCCACCTGGCCCACCGCTTCCGCGACCAGGGGACCGTGCTGCTCGTGGCGCTGAGCCTGCTGTTCGGCGTGCTCGGCTCGATCATCTCGTGGTCCGACGAGTCGCTCGGCTTCTACGCGCTCCTCCTGCCGCTCATCGTGTCGCTCGGCTACGACCGCCTCGTGGCCGTGGCGGTCATCACGGTGGCGCCCTTCGCCGGGTCGATCGGCGCGACCGTGAACCCGTTCCGCATCGGCATCGGCTCCGACGCCGCCGGCATCTCCTTCGGCGACGGGCTCGAGCTGCGGGTCCTCATGTTCGTGCTGGTGATGGCGGTGACCATCACCTACACGGTGCGCTACGCCAAGCGGGTCCGAGCCGACCACTCGACGTCGATCATCGGGATGTCACCGGCCGACGAGGAGCTCGAGCACGAGGGCGAGCGCGACGACCTCGAGCCCCTCAGCAGCCGCCACAAGGCGGTGATCGGCCTCGTCGGCTTCACCTTCGTGCTGCTGATCTTCTCGATCGTCCCGTGGGGCGCCATCTTCGACAACGCCCTCGCCGATCCGATCACCCACGAGACCGTCGTCGAGCCGTTCTGGTTCGAGCTCGGCTGGTGGCTGCCCGAGCTGAGCGCCCTGTTCATCGTGATGGCCATCGTCATCGGGCTCGTCGCCCGCCTGGGCGAAGCCGAGACGTCGGCCGCGTTCCTGCGCGGCGTCGCCGACTTCGTCGGTCCCGCCATCCTCGTGGTGGTCGCCCGGGGCGTGTCGGTGATCCTCACCAACACCAAGACCCTCGACACCGTGCTCAACGCCATGGAGGGCATCGTCGACGGCCGGTCGAACGTGGTGTTCGTGCTCCTCCTCTCGGTCGTGTCGATGCCGCTCGCGTTCCTCATCGGGTCGGGGTCGGCGGGCATGGCCCTGGTGATGCCGGTCCTGGCTCCGCTCGGCGACTTCGCCGGCGTCGACCGGGCCCTCATCGTCACCACCTACAACTCGATCGGCGGCTGGCTGCTGCTCGTGCTGCCGACCAACGCCCTGCTCATCGCCGGCCTCGGCCTCGCCAAGGTGGGCTTCGACGTCTACATCCGCTTCATCGCGCCGCTCATGGCGATGCTGCTCGGCGTGGTGCTCGCCGTGCTCCTCGTCGGCGTCGCCCTGTGACCACCCTCCCCCCGCTCGCTCCCACCTGAGGATCCCCCCGTGCCCACCGCGCCGTTCACCCC